>NZ_JAJNOF010000001.1:0-486052 GCF_027854495.1 Stenotrophomonas sp. PI_27 | reverse complement strand
TGCACGCGTGCGTGGATTCCGTGCCATGCGCGGCGCTCACCAGAACGTTAGGCTGGGGCGATGGATTACATCGTGACGGCTGCGCACCGCAGCGAATTTCCGCACCCGATCACCCTGCGCCGTGGCCAGGCACTGGTAGTGGGCAAACGCTATGAAGGCCCGGAGGGCTGGGACGACTGGTTCCTGTGCGAGGCCGAGGGGCAGCAGCCCGGATTCGTGCCGGCGCCGGTGATCGGCCGCGATGCGCAGGGTGGCGCGTTTGCCACGCAGGATTACTGCGCGCGGGAGCTGGATGTGGATCCAGGGCAGGTGCTGCGCGGGATGCGCACGCTCAATGGCTGGGCATGGTGCGTGCCGGAGAACGGCGAACCGGGATGGGTACCGCTGGAGAAGCTGCGCGCTGTGGAATGATCACGGTGGTTCATCCACGCATGGCGTGGATCTACTGTGGCATCGGCGAATTCATGCCGGGCGCGTGCAACATCCTCCAGTAGATCCACGCCATGCGTGGATGCGGTGCCACGCAAGCATGGCACCTACCCGGTCAGGGAATCAGGCGATGGTTTCCAGGCCGCCCATGTACGGGCGCAGGGCTTCCGGCACGGTGATGCTGCCGTCGGCGTTCTGGTAGTTCTCCATCACCGCGATCATCGCGCGGCCAACGGCCACGCCCGAGCCGTTCAGCGTGTGCACCAGCTCCGGCTTGCCGGTGGCCGGGTTGCGCCAGCGCGCCTGCATGCGGCGGGCCTGGAAATCGCCACAGTTCGAGCACGAGGAAATCTCGCGGTAGGTTTCCTGCGACGGCAGCCAGACTTCCAGGTCGTAGGTCTTCACTGCCGAGAAGCCCATGTCACCGGTGCACAGCAGCACCTTGCGGTACGGCAGGCCCAGCTTTTCCAGCACCACTTCGGCGCACCGGGTCATGCGCTGGTGTTCGGCGTCGCTGTCTTCCGGGCGGCTGATCGAGACCAGCTCGACCTTCTCGAACTGGTGCTGGCGGATCATGCCGCGCACGTCGCGGCCACCGCTGCCGGCCTCGGCACGGAAGCACATCGAGTGCGCGGTCATGCGCAGCGGCAGGCGCTCGGCGTCCACGATCTCATCGCGAACGATATTGGTCAGCGGCACTTCCGAGGTCGGGATCAGGTACCGCGTGGAGTCACCCACGGCGGTCTTGAACAGGTCGTCCTCGAATTTCGGCAGTTGGCTGGTGCCGCGCAGCGAATCGGCGTTGACCAGCAGCGGCACGTTGGTTTCCTCGTAGCCGTGCTCGCCGGTGTGCAGGTCGACCATGAACTGGGCCAGGGCGCGGTGCAGGCGCGCGATCGGGCCGCGCAGGACGGTGAAGCGCGAACCGGACAGCTTGGCCGCGGTCTCGCCGTCCAGCCAGCCGTTGCGGGCGCCCAGTTCGACGTGGTCGAGCACCTTGAAATCGAACTGGCGCGGGGCACCCCAGCGCGCCTGCTCGACGTTGTCGTTCTCGTCGGCACCGGCCGGCACGTCATCGGCCGGCAGGTTCGGAATACCCATCGAGATCGCTTCGATCTTCTCGCGCAGTTCGTCCAGCGCCACTTCCGAGGCCTTCAACTCGTCGGCGAAGGCAGCGACCTCGGCCATGATCGCCGAGACGTCCTCGCCCTTGGCCTTGGCCTGGCCGATGGCCTTGGAGCGGCTGTTGCGCAGGCTCTGCAGTTCCTGGGTCCGCACCTGGATGCGCTTGCGATCCGCCTCCAGGGCCTCCAGGGCAGACACGTCGAGCTCGAAGCCGCGGCTGGTGCGCAGGCGTTCAGCGAGGTCGGCGGGCTGGTGGCGGAGCAGGGCTGGATCAAGCATGGCAGGTGTCGTGGTGGGTGTCAGGAACGGGATTATCGCCTGTTATACGGATTTCTGCCGCCCGGTTCATTCCCGCCGTGGCAGAATCGAGCCATTCCGTACTGGTCCGGTCCATGTCTGCACCCCGCTCGTCGTCCTCCAAGTCGTTCACTGTGCATATCCCGCGCAACGCCCTGAAGATCGCCGGCATCGCCTTCGGCGTGGGCGTGCTGCTGTTCGTACTGGTGTGGTTGACCGGTCGCGACAAGGAGTTCTTCCGCGCCGACCCGGCCGCGCAGACCCCGCAGGAGACCACGCAGGTCGAGCCGCTGCCCGAACCGCTGGCGGCGGCTGCCGGTTCCAGCGACATGCCCGATGCCAAGCCGGCCCCGGTCGAGGAAGACGCCCCGAAGCTGGTCGAAACCGCCCCGCCGCCGCCGGCGCCCATCGCTGAACCGGCCCCGGCCGCGCCGACCCCTGCGCCAGCCACCACCGGCAACAGCCAGCCGATGCCGATTGCCGGCCAGTCGCCGCCGCCGACCTACCCGGCCGCCGCCCTGCGCGCGGGCGAGACGGGCAGCGTGGTGGTACGCGTGGACGTGGATGCCACCGGCTATCCGAACAATGCCACCGTGATCCAGCGCAGCGGCTCACGCGAGCTCGACCGCGCCGCGACCGATGCCGTGCGCCGCTGGCGCTTCACCCCGGCGCAGAGCAACGGCCAGCCCGTACCGGGCAGCATTGAAGTGCCGTTCGACTTCAAGACCCAGTAACTGAACGTTTCCCGGCAGGCAAACTGAACCCTGCCGGTGACGTTGACGCAACGCTGACACTTGTCGCCGCCGCCCCGCGCAACACTCTGCCCGTCGTCCATTGACGGAAGGAGTTTGCGATGACCGCCACCACCCACGAAGACCTTCACTCGCCGCAGCTGCAGCAGGAATCCGGCCCGCAGCAGAGGACCACGTCGCCCTGGATGTGGATCGCGCTGATCGTGGCGATGTTTGCCGCCGCCCTGCTCTGGCTGCGTCACGCGAACCCGGAAGACGTGGCACCTGCACCGGTCGGCGAGCGCATGCTGCCCGCCCCCGAACAGGCGCCGGTGGCCGACACGCAGGCGCCCGCCGCCCGCCAGGCCGCGCCGGCCAGCGACCCGCGCCACCCCGCTCCTGCCGTGCGCAATCGCGAGGCACGTCCGCTCGCGGGCAACATCAAGCCGACCTATCCCGCCGCCGCACTGCGCAATGGCGTCCAGGGCAGCGTGATCGCCAGCCTGAATGTCGATACCCGCGGCCAGGTCACCCGTGCAGCGATCGTTTCGCGCACCGGCGAGCGCAGCCGTGACCTGGATCGCGCGGTGTTGAGCGCCGTGCAGAACTGGAAGTTCCAGCCGGCGATGCATGAGGGCCGTGCAGTGGCCAGTGTGGTGCGGGTCCCGGTGGATTTCCGTACCGAGCAGCGTTGATCGCGGACGAGGGGTTCGTGATGTTTAGACGGAGGCTTCGGCCTCCGTCCTTTTATCTGGAGAGGCGTGCCAACCCAAGTTGGCACCTACCGGGCAATGCGATCCGCCGGGCATGGCCCGGCGCTCGCGATGCCGCTCAGGCCAGGTTGAACCCGGCGCTGCGGGCCAGGCCGTCGAAGTCCGGGAAGGAGGTGGCGACGTTGGCGATGTCGTTGATGCGCACTTCGCCCTCACTGATCTGTCCAGCAATGGCAAACGCCATGGCGATGCGATGATCACCGTGGCTTTCAATGGTGCCGCTGCCCAGGCGCACGCCGCCGTGCAGGGTGGCGCCGTCTTCGGTCTCGTCCACCTGCATGCCCAGCGCGCGCAGGCCAGTGGCCATCGCGGCAAGACGATCGGATTCCTTCACCCGCAGTTCGGCCGCGCCGCTGACCACGGTCTGGCCCTCGGCAGCGGCGGCGGCCACAAACAACGCCGGGAACTCGTCGATCATGTCCGGCACCAGTGCTTCGGGAATACGCGCGCCCTTCAGGGGGGCGTAGCGCACCACCAGATCGGCCACCGGCTCACCGCCCTGCTCGGCCGGATTCTCTTCGGTGATGTCCGCCCCCATCAGGCGCAGCGCGTGCAGCAGGCCGGTGCGGCGCGGGTTCAGGCCGACCTGCTTCAGGCGCAGCTCGGAACCGGGAATGATGCTGGCGGCGACCAGGTAGAACGCGGCCGAGGAAAAATCGGCCGGCACCACGATGTCGGTGGCGCGCAGGCGCTGGCCGCCCCGCAGGCGGGCCTTGCCCGGCGAGAACTCGATGTCCACGCCGAACGCGGACAGCATGCGCTCGGTGTAGTCGCGGGTCGGGTGTGGTTCCACCACGCGGGTTTCGCCCTGCGCGTACAGGCCGGCCAGCAGCACGGCCGACTTGATCTGTGCGCTGGCCACCGGCGAGGCGAAGTCGATGCCGTGCAGCGTCTGGCCACCATGCACGTGCAGCGGCGGTGTGCCGTCGTCCTGGGTATCGATCCTTGCGCCCATCTGCGACAGCGGGCCAGTGACGCGACGCATCGGGCGGCCGGACAGCGACTCGTCGCCGATCAGCGTGCAGTCGAACGCCTGCCCGGCCAGCAGGCCAGCCAGCAGCCGCATGCCGGTGCCGGCATTGCCGCAATCCAGCGGTGCATCCGGCGCCTTCAGACCGTCGATGCCGACGCCATGCACGATGCGCTGCGACGGGCTGGGGGTTTCGATGCGCACCCCCAGCTGGCTGAAGATGCGCGCCGTCGCGCGGGTGTCCTCGCCTTCCAGGAAGCCCTCGATATGCGAAGTGCCATCGGCCAGTGCGGCGAACATCACCGAGCGGTGCGAGACCGACTTGTCGCCGGGAATGGTCAGGCTGCCCTGCAGCGGGTGGCCCTTGCGGGCGATCCAGTGTTGCGCGTTGCTCATCGTTCGATCATTCCGTAAACGCCGGCGGCGCCGGCGATGCATCAGGGAGCGGCGGCCAGGACCACCGCAGCAGCACTCAGGGCACGGCCACCGGATAGGAGCCCAGCACCTTGATCTGCGCCGAGTGCGCTTCCAGTTCGGCCAGTGCCGCCTGCATCGGCGCGTCATCGATATGGCCGGCGAGGTCGATGAAGAAGCCGTACTCCCACTTGCCGTGGTGCGACGGCCTCGACTCGATGCGGTTCATGCTGATGCCATGGCGGGCGAACGGGCTGAGCACGTCGAACAGCGCACCGGGCTTGTCATGGATGAACACCAGTACGGACGTACGGTCGTGGCCGGAGGTCGGGAAGATGTTGCGACCCACCACCAGGAAGCGGGTGGTGTTGTCGGCATCGTTCTGGATCGGCTTGGTGACCACCTTCTTCAGGCCATACACGTGGCCGGCGCTCTCGCCGCCGATGGCAGCCGCGTCGTCGGCGTTGCGCGCGCGACGCGCACCCTCGGCGTTGCTCGACACCGGGATCTTTTCGGCCTTCGGCAAGTTGGCGCGCAGCCAGGCCGAGGTCTGCATGAACGACTGCGGATGTGCGTAGATGCGCTCGATGTCCTCGATGCGGCCGCTGCGCGACATCAGGAACTGCTGCACGCGCAGTTCCACTTCGCCACAGATCTTCAGGTTGGAGGTCAGGAACATGTCCAGGGTGATCTGGATGGTGCCCTGCCCGGAATTTTCCACCGGCACCACGCCGAAATCGGCGTTGCCCGCTTCCACTTCCTGGAACACCTCTTCGATGCTGGCCATCGGCAGGCCCAGCGCCGAGCGGCCGAAGTGCTTGAGCACGGCCTGCTGGCTGAAGGTACCTTCCGGGCCGAGGTAGCCGATCTTCAGCGGCTCCTGCTGGGCCAGGCAGGCCGACATGATCTCGCGATAGACATGCACCAGCAGCTCGTCGCTGAGCGGGCCTTCATTGCGGTCCACCACCATGCGCAGCACCTGCGCTTCGCGCTCGGGGCGATAGTAGTCGACAGCGGCGGCGAGCTTGCCCTTGGCCTTGCCGACCTGGTGGGCGAAACGCGCGCGCTCGGCGATCAGGCTCTGGATGTCGCGGTCGATCTGGTCGATCTTCGAGCGCACATCGGCCAGCGCCAGCGGCGCCAGGGTCGGCGCCGGGTTCGAGGCGGCCTTGGCCTTGCCCTTCGCCTTGGTGGGCGCGCTGTCCTTGGCCGGTTCGGCCTTCTTCGGCGCCTTCTTGCTCGATTTGCTGCTTGCCATCGGAATTCCTTGTTGCGGGGCACGCACCCGGCGGTGCGCGCCGTTCATTGCTCAACCGTGACGCTGCTGGAAATCGGCCATGAAGGCGACCAGCGCCTCGGCCCCGGCCAGCGGCATGGCGTTGTACAGCGAGGCACGGATGCCCCCGACCACCTTGTGTCCCTTCAGCGCCAGCAGGCCGGCGGCCTTGGCTTCGGCGACGAAACGGGCATCCAGTTCGGCATCGGGCAGGAAGAACGGGATGTTCATCCGCGAGCGTGCCGCATGCGCGACCTCGTTGCGGTAGAAGCCGCCAGAGCCGTCGATGGCGCCGTACACCAGTGCCGCCTTGGCGGCATTGCGCCTGGCGAATTCGGCCACGCCGCCTTCGGCCAGCATCCACTTGAACACCAGGCCGGCCAGGTACCAGTTCCAGGTCGGCGGGGTGTTGAGCATCGAATCGCGGGCGACGTGCGAGCGGTAATCGAAGATGTCCGCGCGCGGCTGGCCAGTGCGCTCGAGCAGATCGCGGCGGACGATCATCACTGCGATGCCGACCGGGCCCAGGTTCTTCTGCGCGCCGGCATAGATCACACCGTAGCGGCGTACATCCAGCGGCTCGCTGGCGATGGACGAGCTGAAGTCCGCCACCAGCGGCACATCGCCGGTATCCGGCACATCACGGAACTCGACGCCGTGGATGGTCTCGTTGGCGGTGATGTGCACATAGGCGGCGTCGGGCGAGAGCTGCCAGTCGGCGCGGGGCGGCAGCGTGCGGTAGCCGTCGGGCTCGCTGCTGGCGGCAATGTTGACGTCGACGTAGACGCCGGCCTGCTTGACCGCAGTCTTTCCCCAATGGCCACTGACCACGTAGTCGGCGCGCTGGCCGGGGCGGGCGAAGTTGAGCGGGATCAGCGCCTGCTGGGTGGTGGCACCACCGGACAGGAACAGCACCGCATAGTCGTCGGGGATATCGAGCAGGCGGCGCAGGTCGGCCTCGGCCTCGGCAGCCACGGACATGAATTCCGCGCCGCGATGGCTCATTTCCACGATCGAGGCACCAGTACCGTGCCAGTCCAGCATTTCCGCCTGCGCCTGGCGCAGGACCGATTCCGGCAAGGTTGCAGGGCCGGCACTGAAGTTGAACGCGCGCGTCATGTCACACCTGTGGGGCAAGACCCCTAGTATGCCGCAGTGCACCAGCCTTGCGGCCTTGTGTGGCAAGGGAAATTTGGTTTCATTGGAATCCATCGGCCGCCAGCATGGCGCCGGTAGCCGCCGACCCTGGTCGGCGTACGCCGTCTGGCGTCATGGCCACCGGAGGAGCGTGCCGACCAAGGTCGGCACCCACCAAGAGCGGGGAAATGAACGCCGTCCCGATGGCGCGCAGGCCATGCCCGGTCGGTTCAGATCAGCGCGCGCCGAACCAGAGCAGCAGGCTGAGCAGTGCGGCCAGCAGCAGCGCACTGACCAGCAGCCACGGCCAGCGCCGGACCTTGCGTGGCGCAGCCGGCATCACTGGCGCCTGCTCGGCCTCGTGGCTGGCGTCGTCCTCGACCGGCTGCGACCGCCGCCGCGGGTCGTGCGGCACTTCCAGCACGAAACGGTGCTGGCCATCGAACACCACCTGGTCGCCGGCCTGCAGCCAGCAATGGCGCACGGCCACGCCATTGACGCGGGTGCCGTCGGCACTGCCGAGGTCGCGCAGCAGTACGCGCTCGCCGTGCACTTCCACCCGCGCATGCTGTTCGGCGAAAGCCGGATCGTCGATGGCGATGTCGGCGTCGTTGCCGCGGCCGATCAGGCGGGCCCGCGACAGGGTGAAACTGCGGCCATGGTGGAGTCCACCGACGCCGCGCAGCAGCCGCTGCTGCTCGTCGCTGCCGTCATCGTTGTTCGGCGCAGGCGCCTGCAGCAGGCTCTCGACCTCGCCCTGCAGGACCATCTCCACACCATCCACGTATACCGCATCGCCTGCACGCAACAGCGCCATCCGGCGCACCGGCCGACCGTTCACGTGGATGCCGCGGATACCGTTGCCGACCTGCAGCCAGAGGCCGCGATCGTCCATGCAGAACTGCGCCAGCAACAGCGCGCCGTGACCGGCATCGCCCAGCCGCACGCTGCCGTTGGCCTGGCGCACGATGCGCTGCACCCCGGGCCGCAGCGGCTGGTCGGGCTGTTGTTGTTGACTGAAGTGAACAAGCAGGTTCTGCACGCGGCGCAGCCTAGCAGGTTGGCCGCCAACGAAGAAGAACCTGCGATCAGTGCTTGGCGCGGACGCCCCCGATGCGCACAATGCTCGCCCCTCTCTGATCATCCCCGCCCAGCGCCAGGAGCCTGCATGTCCACCATCGATGTCCGCCACGCCCACGCCCTGCCCGACGCACAGGCGCGCGCCGCGATCGAACAGGTCGCCGCCAAGCTGTCCGAGCGCTTCGGCCTGAAGTCGTCCTGGACCGCCGATGTGCTGAACTTCTCCGGCAGCGGCGTGGACGGCGCGATCGAACTGCAGCCGGGCGCTGTGCGCGTGACCGCCAAGCTGGGCTTCCTGCTGTCGGCAATGAAGGGCATGGTCGAAGGCGAGATCCAGCGCGTGCTGAAGGAAAAGCTGGGCTGAATCCTGGCGGCGGCCATCACGGCCGTGCAACGCCACCGCGCGCTACTCTCGGGGCAGGCCCAACTCCCACGGGAAGTGCGATGAACCACTACGAGAACGACGACCGCCGCAACGACGACGCCTCTTTCGGTGACCAGGCCGAGCGCTTCTCGCGCAAGCTCAGCGACTCGGCGCAGCAGGTCTGGCTGGCCGGGCTGGGCGCCCTCGGCCGCGCCCAGGCCGAAGGCAGCCGCTTCTTTGATGGCCTGGTGAAGGAAGGCGAAGCCTGGGAAGCCCGCCGCCGTGAACGCAGCAGCGAACAGGGCCCTGGCTGGCGCGACAACGTGGAATCGTCCCTGGATGAAGCCCGCGAGAAGGCCTCGGGCACCTGGAACAAGGTCGAGAAGGCCTTCGATGACCAGGTGCAGGGCGTGCTCAAGCGGCTGCATGTGCCCACGGCCGACGAAGTCACCGCGCTGGAAGCCCGCATCGATGCCCTGCACGCGCGCCTGGCCAGGCTGGAAAACCGGGCAGCGTCGGGTACCGACGCCCCTGCACCGGGCAGCCATCAGTCGCCGGACAGCATTCCCTGAGCGCAATTGTTGCAATGCAATAAATTTTGATTGACAATCGCGAGCAACCCGCCAATCGCTTCGGCTGCCGTTTGTTCCCTCCCCTCACGGCTTCAGGATTGGCGGGTTTTTCGTGCCCGCCGTATACAGTTCTGCGTGCTCCATCACGCTTCCTGTCAGGAACATCCTGACCCAGCCGGGCACTGCGGCCTTTACACTGTCGTTCTCCGCTTTCGCCCCTTCCGCCCTACTCCTGCATGCTCCCCTGGATCCTGGCCCTGTTGTCGGCCCTGCTTACCTGTTCCCTGGCCGTGGTCTATCTGTGGTGGATCAAGCGGCGGCAGAAGGAGATGCAACTTGGCCTGCAGGCCCTGGCGGGGATGCACTGGCGCGAATTTTCGGTACTCGTCAAGCGCATGCTGCGCGAGCAGCGTGGCCTGCGCGAGCTGGTCGATCCGGCCGAAGATGCCCGCGAGCCGAGCAGCGACTTCCTGCTCAGCGACGGTCCCAACCAGTGGCTGGTGTCATGCAAGCACGGCCTGGCCTACCGTATCGGCACTGCCGCAGTGAACGAACTGGGGGCGGCCGCGCGCCTGGCCGGTGCGAAAGGTGGCGTACTGCTCACGGAAGGCCGGATCGAGCGCGATGGCCGGGCAGCTGCCGAGAAGCAGGCGGTCGAGGTACTGGACGGCCCGCGCCTGTGGCCGCTGCTGCAGCCCTACCTGCCGGGTGACATTGAAATGCGTGTGCGCGCCACTGCCCGGCATGAAGCCCTGCGCCGCATCGCCATCGCCGGCCTGGGATCAATCACGCTGGGGCTGCTGGTCGGCCTGGGCCTGCAGGGCCTGCGCGTGGACGACGCCGCACCCACGGCCGACGCATCGATGGTGTCAGCGCCAGTCCCAGCGCCGGCCCCTGCTCCGGCCGCTACCGCTGCACCTGCCCCCGGAGCATCCCCGAGCACGCCCGCCACCGCGACCTCGTCGCCGCAGGGTGTGGCCGCGCCGGCGGCCGACCCACGGAGCAATCCCAACCCGGATGCGGCCACACTGGATCGCTACCAGGCCGATCTGGCCCGTGCGCTGGCTGGCAAGCCCGGCATCGCCAGCGGCGTCTGGCTGACCCGGCAGACGCTGGCGATCAACCGCACCGGCGAACTTGACGCCGTATGGCCGCTGGTCTGCGAGGAAGTGCTGCACTACCCCGCCCTGCGCAACGTGCGCATCCAGCTCAATGCCCGCCCCGGCGTGGACGAGCCGGTGCGCTGGCGGCAGTGCGCTACGTATTGATGGGACAGCATCCACGCATGGCGTGGATCGACCGAAGGTTCTCACCCATCACGTAATCCCAACCGGGATTTGGTCGTTGCACGCCATGCGTGGATACGCCCTAACGAGCCCCCGGCGCGAAGCGCGCGACCAGGTCCCAGGCGTCGCCGAGGAACATCTGGCGCACGCGGGTGATCGGCTGTTCGCCACGCCAGGTCAGGCGTTCGATCACCAGGCAGGCGGTACCGGGCTTTACATCCAGCAGCCTGGCGGTGGCAGTGTCCGCACCCCAGGCGCTGATGCGGTGCTGGGCGCGGGTCCACGATACGTTCTGCAGCAGCCAGCTGCCCGGCGCGGTGGTACTGAAATCGACCTCCAGCACCTCGGGTACCCCCACCGGGCTGATCAGCCGATGCTCCAGCGCCAGCGGACGACCGTCGGCCAGATGCAGGCAGCGCATCGCCAGCAGTTTCTCGCGGCCCGCCAGCTCTACCTCGCCGGCATTGCCGGGATCGGCCAGGCGCAGTTCCCGTTGCAGCAGGCGATAGGCGTACTGATGGCCGCGCGACCCGACCTCCATCGCAATGTCGGGAATCTCCAGCGCCACCTGTTCCAGGTGCGGGGGCTGACGCGCCACGAAGGAACCCGCACGACGGCGGCGCTCGATCATGCCGCTCTCGGCCAGTGCGGTCAGCACCTTGTTCACCGTCATCCGCGAGCAACCGTACTGCTCCATCAGCTCGTGCTCGTACGGTATGCGGAAGCCCGGCGCCCACTCTCCGCTGAGGATGCGGCTTTCCAGATCGCTGCGGATGCGCTGGTTGAGCGTGGCGGACTTGCTGGCCTTCACGTGATGGGGTCTCGGTGTCGGGAGGCGATCAGGCCAGCACGCCACGCAGGGCGGCGGCGAAGGCGCTGGTGATCGCCTCGCGCTGCAGGTGGCGGCCTTCGGCCACGCATTGACGGCCATGGCGCCAGACCGATCGCAGCGCGCCATTACGTGCGGCGAACACCCAGCTGTCAAGCCATGCGTCATCCTGTCGCGCCTGCAGCGCCGGGTGCGCGGCATCCAGTTCAACCAGATCGGCGCTGGCGCCGACCTGCAGGCCAGCGGCCACGCCCAGCGCCTGTGCGCCACCGTGCAATGCACCTTCGAACAGGAAGCGGCCGCTGCTGCGGGTGGCATCCGGCGCCAGTACATTGCGCCCGCGCAGGGCCAGGCGCTGGCCGTACTCGAGCAGACGCAGTTCTTCAGCCGCATCGATCAGCACATTGGAATCGGAGCCGACACCGAAGCGCCCGCCCTCGCGTGCGAACGCCTGCATCGGGAACAGGCCGTCGCCCAGGTTGGCCTCGGTGATCGGGCAGAGACCGGCCACGGCCTGGCTGGCCACGATGGCCGCTCGCTCGTCATCGGTGATGTGGGTGGCATGCACCAGGCACCACCGTGCATCGACCGGCGCATGGTCGTACAGCCACTGCACCGGGCGCTGGCCGCTCCAGGCCAAGCAGGCCTCGACTTCACGCACCTGCTCGGCAATATGGATGTGCACCGGGCCGTCAGCCAGCGGCAGCAGCGCGCACAGTTCCTCGCCGGTGACCGCGCGCAGGCTGTGCGGTGCGATGCCGAGCACCGCGTCGGGAAGCACGGCCAATGCCGGCTTTGCGGCGTCCAGCAGTTGTGCGAAGCCCTCCACGTCGTGGATCAGGCGACGCTGTGCGGGATTCGGTGCCGCGCCGCCGAAGTCGGCATGCGCGTAGAACACCGGCAACAGGGTCAGGCCGATGCCGGTCTGCTCGGCTGCCGCCGCGATCCGTGCACTCATTTCGGCGCGGTTGGCATAGGCGTGGCCCTCGGCGTCGTGGTGCAGGTAATGGAATTCGCCGACGCGGGTGAAGCCGCTTTCCAGCATTTCCATATAGGCCTGGGCGGCGATGGCCTGCACCGCGTCCGGGCGCAGATGGGCGAGGAAGCGGTACATCAGCTCGCGCCAGCTCCAGAAGCTGTCACCGTCACCGCCGCCGATCTCGGTCAGGCCGGCCATGCCACGCTGAAACGCGTGGCTGTGCAGGTTGGGCAGGCCCGGCACCAGGATGCCGACCCGGGTGTCGCCGTGCTCGGCGCCGTGCCCCGCGCTGATCGCCGCGATGCGGCCATCCTGCACCTGCAGGCGGACATCACGGGCCCAGCCGTCGGCCAGCAGGGCGTGGGCGGCATGGAAGCAGTGCGTGGAACGCGAATCGGACATGGCTGGACAACCCGAAATGGACGCCTATATTGTATAGACATATAAGCACAGCCGCGTTGTGGATGCCATGCACGTCGATACCCTCTGGTCCAACGTCCACCTGATCACCCTCGAGGGCGAAGGGCTGGGTGTCATCCGCGATGGCGTGCTGGCCTGCGCCGGCGGCCGCATCGCTCATGTCGGTCCAGCGGGCAGCGACGCCGACCTGCAGCCGACCACCCGCATCGACGGTGAAGGCCGCTGGATCTCGCCGGGCCTGATCGACTGCCACACCCACCTGGTCTACGCCGGCAACCGCGCCAACGAATTCGAGCAGCGCCTGCAGGGCGTCAGCTATGCCGAGATCGCCCGTGCCGGCGGCGGCATCGTCTCCACCGTGCGCGCCACCCGCGCTGCCACCCCGGAACAGCTGGCCGCCGAAAGCCGGCCGCGCCTGCTGGCGATGCGCGCCGAGGGCGTGACCACGATCGAAATCAAGTCCGGCTACGGCCTCACCCTGCCCGACGAGCGCAAGCAGCTGCAGGTGGCGCGTGCGCTGGGCGAGGAATGCCGGGTCAACGTGGTGACCACCTTCCTCGGCGCACACGCGGTTCCGCCGGGCCGCGAAGCGCAGGAATACACCGACGAGGTCTGCAACGTGATGATCCCGGCCATCGCCGCCGAAGGCCTGGCCGAAGCGGTGGACGTGTTCTGCGAGAACATCGCCTTCTCGCCGGCGCAGGCGCGGCAGGTCTTCGAAGCAGCGCGCGCCAACGGGCTGGCGGTGAAGATCCACGCCGAGCAGCTGAGCAACCAGCACGGCGCCGAACTGGCGGCCAGCGTCGGCGCACTGTCGGCCGACCATATCGAACATCTGGACGATGCCGGCATCGCCGCGATGGCCGCCGCCGGCACTGTCGCCGTGCTGCTGCCCGGTGCCTTCTATTTCACCCGCGATACCACCTTGCCGCCGATCGCCGCGCTGCGTGCGGCCGGCGTGCCGCTGGCGCTGGCCACGGACAGCAACCCGGGCACCTCGCCGCTGACCAGCCCGCTGCTGGCGATGAACATGGGCGCCACCCTGTTCCGCCTGACCGTGGATGAGTGCATTGCCGGCTTCACCCGTGAAGCGGCGCGCGCACTGGGCCATGGCGAGCGCATCGGCCGCCTGGCCGTGGGCCTGGACTGCGACCTGGCGATCTGGGACATCGACGCGCCCGCCGACCTGGTCTATCGCATTGGATTCAACCCGCTGCACGCGCGCGTGGTGCGCGGGCAGCCCGACCTGCCTGCCTCCTGGAGCAACACATGAGCAACACCCTGGTTCTTCGCCCCGGCCATGTCACGCTTGCCCAGTGGCGGCAGGTCTATCGCGGTGCGCCGCTCGCGCTCGACCCGGCCGCGCTGCCGGTGGTGCGCGCCAGCGCGGCGGCCGTCGCCGCCATCGTCGCCAAGGGCGCGCCGGTGTATGGCATCAACACCGGCTTCGGCAAGCTGGCCAGCGTGCGCATCGAGCGCGAGGACCTGGCTACCCTGCAGCGGAACATCGTGCTCTCGCATGCCGCCGGCGTGGGCGAGCCGATGCCGGCCAACGTGGTGCGCCTGATGATGGCGCTGAAGCTGGTCAGCCTGGCGCAGGGTGCGTCGGGCATCCGCGAGGAAACGCTGCTGCTGCTGGAAGCGATGCTGGTCAAGGGCGTGCTGCCGGTGGTACCCGCGCAGGGCTCGGTGGGTGCCTCGGGCGACCTGGCGCCGCTCTCGCACCTGGCCAGCGTGATGCTGGGCGTAGGCGAAGCCTTCATCGGTGACGAGCGCGTGCCGGCGGTCGATGCGCTGGCAGGTGCCGGCCTGCAGCCGATCGAACTGGGCGCGAAGGAAGGCCTGGCGCTGCTCAACGGCACCCAGTTCTCCACCGCGTATGCGTTGGCCGGCCTGTTCGAGATCGAGACCGTGTTCCAGGCCGCGCTGATCACCGGCGCGCTGTCGGTGGAAGCAGCCAAGGGCTCCGACACGCCGTTCGACCCGCGCATCCACGCCATCCGCGGCCAGCGCGGGCAGATCGCTACCGCCGCGACGCTGCGCGCGCTGATGCAGGGCTCGGAGATCCGCGAATCGCACCGCGACAACGATGTGCGCGTGCAGGACCCGTACTGCCTGCGCTGCCAGCCGCAGGTGATGGGCGCGGCGCTGGACATCCTGCGCCAGGCCGCGACCACGCTGGAAATCGAAGCCAACGGCGTCTCCGACAATCCGCTGGTGTTCACCGATACCGGTGAAGCGCTGTCCGGCGGCAACTTCCATGCCGAGCCGGTGGCCTTCGCGGCCGACATGCTGGCGATGGCGGTGTGCGAGATCGGTTCGATCAGCGAGCGCCGCCTGGCGATGCTGGTCGACCCGGCGCTGTCCGGCCTGCCGGCGTTCCTGACCCCGCGCCCGGGCCTGAATTCCGGCTTCATGATTCCGCAGGTGACTGCCGCGGCGCTGGTCTCGGAAAACAAGCAGCGCGCCTACCCGGCCAGCGTTGATTCGATCCCGACATCGGCCAACCAGGAAGACCACGTCTCGATGGCCGCGCACGGTGCACGCCGCCTGATGCAGATGGCAGAGAACGCCGCCAACGTGATCGGCATCGAGCTGCTGGCCGCCGCACAGGGCTGCGACTTCCACGGCCCGCTGCGCTCCAGTGCCGCGCTGGAGGCCGTGCGCGCCACCCTGCGTGCACAGGTGCCGACGCTGGAGGAAGACCGCTACTTCCATCCGGACATGGTGACCGCTACGAACCTGGTGCGCAGTGGCGCACTGGCACAGGGCCTGGCCGAGCTCCTGCCGACCGTGGAACCGCAGGCATGAACGCCCATCCCGACTGGCTGACGGTGCACGAGGGCGATGCGCCGTTGATCGTCAGCTTCCCGCATACCGGCAGCGAGCTGCCGCACGACCTGATCGGCGACTACCACTCGCCGTGGCTGGCCCGCCGCGATGCCGACTGGTGGGTGCATGAACTGTACGACTTCGTGCGTGGCATGGGCGCGACCACGGTGCGCTCGGCGATCTCGCGTTCGGTGATCGACCTCAACCGCGATCCCAGCGGCGTGTCGCTGTATCCGGGCCAGAACACCACCGGCCTGTGCCCGCTGACCACCTTCGACAACCAGCCGCTGTACCACGCCGGGCACGAGCCGGACGAGGCCGAAATCGCGCGCCGCCGCGATACGTATTTCCTGCCCTACCACGACGCCCTGGCTGCGCAGATCGCGCGCCTGCGAGCGCGCCACGGCACCGTGGTGGTGTACGACGCGCACTCGATCCGCTCGCACATCCCGCACCTGTTCGACGGTGAACTGCCGCAGTTCAACCTCGGTACCGCCGGCCCTTCGGGTGCGCCGGACACGTCCTGCGACAACACCTTGAGCGATGTGGTGGAGAACCTGCTGAAAATCAGCGGCATGAGCCAGGTGCGCAACGGCCGCTTCAAGGGCGGCTGGATCACCCGCCATTACAGCAACATCGCCGGCGGCGTGCACAGCCTGCAGATGGAGCTGGCCTGCCGTGGCTACATGCACGAACCGCTGCCGGACCAGGTGGACGAACACAGCTGGCCCACCCCGCTCGACCCCGACCACGCCGCACCGCTGCGCCACACCCTGGCGCAGGTGCTCAACGCCTGCCTTGAATTCGCTACGAACCGGAGCGCCGCATGACCCGCAACGACCCGTCCCGCACCCTCGCCGCGCCGACCGGCACCACGCTCAATGCCAAGAGCTGGCTGACCGAGGCACCGCTGCGCATGCTGATGAACAACCTGCACCCGGACGTGGCCGAGCGCCCGCAGGAGCTGGTGGTGTACGGCGGTATCGGCCGTGCCGCGCGCGACTGGGAGAGCTTCGATGCCATCGTCGAAACGCTCAAGCGCCTGGACGACGACCAGACCCTGCTGGTGCAGTCCGGCAAGCCGGTGGGCGTGTTCCGCACCCACGCCGATGCACCGCGCGTGCTGATCGCCAATTCCAACCTGGTGCCGCGCTGGGCCAACTGGGACCACTTCAACGAGCTGGATAGGAAAGGCCTGGCCATGTACGGCCAGATGACCGCCGGCAGCTGGATCTACATCGGCGCGCAGGGCATCGTGCAGGGCACCTACGAGACCTTCGTGGAAATGGGGCGCCAGCACTTCGGTGGCGACCTGACGGGCAAGTGGCTGTTCACCGGCGGCCTCGGCGGCATGGGGGGCGCACAACCGCTGGCCGCGGTGATGGCCGGCGCCTCCTGCCTGGCCGTCGAGTGCCGCAAGAGCAGCATCGACATGCGCCTGCGCACCGGTTACCTGGATACTTGGACCGACAATCTGGACGAAGCGCTGCGCCTGATCGACGAGTCGTGCAAGGCCGGCACGCCGAAATCGGTGGGCCTGCTCGGCAACGTCGCCGACGTGCTGGCGGAACTGCTCAAGCGCGGCGTGAAGCCGGACCTGCTGACCGACCAGACCTCCGCGCATGACCCGGTGAACGGCTACCTGCCGCAGGGCTGGACGGTCGAGCAGTGGGATGAGAAGCGTGTGAGTGCACCGAAGGAAGTGGAAAAGGCAGCGCGTGCTTCGATGGCCAACCACATCCGCGCCATGCTCGGCTTCCACGCGCTCGGCGTGCCGACCGTGGACTACGGCAACAACCTGCGGCAGATGGCGCTGGAGGAAGGCGTGGCCAATGCCTTCGACTTCCCCGGTTTCGTGCCGGCCTATATCCGCCCGTTGTTCTGCCGCGGCATCGGCCCGTTCCGCTGGGCTGCGCTGAGCGGCGACCCGGAAGACATCGCCAAGACCGATGCCAAGGTGAAGGAACTGATTCCGGACAACCCGCACCTGCACCGCTGGCTGGACATGGCGGCCGAGAAGATCAAGTTCCAGGGCCTGCCGGCGCGCATCTGCTGGGTCGGCCTGGGTGACCGCGACCGCCTGGGCCTGGCCTTCAACGAGATGGTGGCCAACGGCGAACTGAAGGCGCCGGTGGTGATCGGCCGTGACCACCTGGACAGCGGCAGCGTGGCGTCGCCGAACCGCGAAACCGAAGCGATGGCCGACGGTTCCGATGCGGTGTCCGACTGGCCGCTGCTGAACGCCCTGCTCAACACCGCCAGCGGCGCGACCTGGGTGTCGCTGCATCACGGTGGCGGCGTGGGCATGGGTTTCTCGCAGCACGCCGGCATGGTGATCGTCTGCGACGGCACCGAGGCGGCGGCCAAGCGCATCGGCCGCGTGCTGTGGAACGACCCGGCCACCGGCGTGATGCGCCATGCCGATGCGGGCTATGAAATCGCGATCAACTGCGCGAAGGAGAAGGGACTGGATCTGCCCGGAATCCTCGGCTGATCTCAGGGCGGCTGGCACTACCGGGAACGTGTGGTAGTGCCGGCCGCTGGCCGGCACCGCACGCTGCGTTGCCCGTGCAGCCGAGCATGGGCGCTACTGCACATGCTTGACCCAGCCTCCGACGCTGACCAACATGCGCCATCACCGCTGATGGATCGCCGCGATGTACCGCACCTTTGTTGCTGCATTGCTCTGCGCCCTCTTCGTCGTTCCGATCGCTTCGGCGCGTGGCCTCACCCCTGACCTCTCCACTCAGCTCGACGCCCAGCTGCAGGCCAACCGCGAACGCTACGGCATCGCCGGCCAAGCGGTACTGGTCGCACACAACGGCCAGGTGCTGTACCAGGGCGCCAGCGGTGAACGTGATCCCGCCACCCATGCGCCCGCCACCGTCGATTCCATCTTCGCCGCGCAGTCGATGGCCAAGCTGCTGACCAGCACGCTGGTGATGCAATTGGTCGATCAGGGCAAGCTGGATCTGGATGCACCGGCCAGCCGCTATGTGCCGGACTTGCCCGCAGCATGGCGGGCGATCCGTGTGCGCGATTTCCTCAACCACAGCTCCGGTATCGCCGAGTACTACGAGCGGGTGGACAACCGCTGGGTGAGCAGGGGCTACACCGGTGTGGCGTCGGATCTTGCCGCTGCGTTGAAGGTAGCCGCCGCGGCACCGTTGCAGTTCGCCACCGGCAGCCGCGTGCAGTACACCCAGGCCAACTACCTGGTGCTGACCGCCTTACTGGAGGCGCATTACCGCAAGCCCTACCCGGCCATCGCACGCGAACGCATCCTGCAGCCGCTGAAGATGACCAGCACCTCATGGGGCGCCACCAGCGTGCCAGCCCAGCGCGCGGCGGTGCCGTACATCGGCAAGGATGGCGCGCTGCAACCGGCCAATGAAGATCCCTGGCCCAACTACGGCTGGGGGCATGCCGACCTGCAGACCAGCGTGGGCGACATGAACCGTTTCCTGCAGGCGCTGGCGACCGGCAGGCTGCTGCGCACGGCGACCCTGGAAAAACTCTGGCAGCCGCAGAAACTGAGCGGTGGCGGCAGCAATTTCTTCTCCACTGGCTGGGACACCACCCGCAGCGACGGCTACACCCAGGTCGGCCACGATGGAGGCACCCGCGTCAGGGCGCGGCTGGCCTACAAGGACACGCTGGCCAGCGGTTATTGGGTGTTCGTGTACCTGACCAACGGCAGTGCCCGCAACGTATGGTCCAGCACGCTGGTGGAGAGCACGATGGCTGTGGCTGCGCCGAAGACGTTTCCGCATGCGGTGCTGTCCGAACGTTTGATCACTTACGCGCTGGATGATGACGCAGCCGCTGCGCAGGCGATGCGCGCCTGGTTGCGCGACGACAGCGGGGTGACGGGCGACGGGTTGGAACGTGCGATCAACGCCGGTGGTTATGCCATCCGCGAGAGTCTGGGGGCCGGCAGGGCGCTGAAGGTGTTCACGCTCAACACCGAGCTGTATCCGGATTCGGCCAACGCGTGGGACAGCCTGGCCGAATGCCATGCGGCATTGGGTCAGAAGGAAACCGCCGAGCGGCTGTATGCGAAGTCGAAGACGCTTGCGAAGCCTTCGCGATAGCCCGTTCTGTAGAGCCGCGCCCATGCTCGGCTGCTCTTCGTCGCGATGGCAGACAACCCGCGCTACGCGCGATAGCCGAGCGTGGGCTCGGCTCTACATGAACACGGCGGGCGGCCATACGCCGTCGGTGGGTGACGTGGCGCCGCCGACCTGTTAACTTGCGCGCCACTTTCGTGGTTTACAGCACTCCCGCATGTCGCTCTCGCCGTACCGCCCCACCCCGTCGCCGCTGTTCCTGGCCGTCTGCCTCGGCCTCGCTTCCACCGCCGCGGCCGCGCCGCAGGCCACCACGCTGGATGCCGTGCAGGTCACTGCCGCCGATGCCAGCGCGCAGGCGCGCGAGGCGTTGAAGCGGGTGCCCGGCGCCAGCAACGTCATCGACGTGGCCAAGGCCGACAGCCGACTGTCCACCAGTGCGGATGTGCTGGCCTACCAACCGGGCATCAGCGCGCAGTCGCCGGGCAACGAGGGCACCAAGGTCTCGATCCGTGGCTCGGGCATCAACCGGGGCCCGGGCGCGCATGCCTCAGGCATTGCGGTGTCGATCGATGGCCTGCCACTGACCGGCCCGGGCGGCACGCCGTACGAGCTGCTGGAACCGCTGTGGCTGTCGCGCGTGGAAGTCCTGCGCGGCGCCAACGGTTTCGAGCGTGGCGCGCTCGCGCTGGGCGGTGCCATCGACTACGTCAGCCGTAGCGGTCGCGATTCGGCGGGCGTGCAACTGCATTACGAAGCCGGTAGCCGTGGCTACCAGAAGCGCGGCGTCAGCTGGGGCGGCGTGAGCGGCGATGTTGATTACTTCGTGGCCTACACCGATACCGAGTTCGACGGCTATCAGCGCCATGCGCGTGGCGACGGCAAGGGTGCGATGGCGAACGTCGGCTGGCAGATCACGCCCGACCTGCAGACGCGCTTCTTCGTGCGCTACCGCGAAACCAATCACGAAACGCCCGGTCGCTTGACCCGCGATCAGATCCGCAACGATCCACATGCCGCGAATGCCGCCAACCTGGCCATTGATGCGCGCCGCCCGCAGCCGGGCAGCACCTGGGTGGGCAATGTCACCACGCTGCAGCTCGATGAGGACTCCTCGCTGCAGGCCGGGCTGGTCTACCACACGTACCCGATGGACTTGAACGAGAGCCTGTATCGCCAGCAGCTGGACTACTCCAACCTCAACGCCACGCTGGACTACCGCCATCGCCACCAGCTGTTCGGCCTGGACAGCGAAACCACGGTCGGCCTGCGCGTCACCCATGACCTGGATGCCGATGTGCGCGAGTCGCTGCGCTTTGCCAGCAACGGCTATGCCGCCGGCACGCGCACGCGTGACTTCCGCCACCATGGCACCGACAGCACGCTGCACGTCGGTAACACCCTCGCCTTCAACGACCGCCTGCGCATGCAGACTGCGCTGGCACTGATCAGCACCCGCCGCGATGTTCAGGTGACCTGGCCAAGCAGCGGCGGCCGCCTGCGCGACCACGACTGGGACTACGCACCGCGACTGGGCTTCACCTGGCAACACAGCGCCCAGACCCAGTGGTTCGGCAACCTGAGCCGCTCGGTGGAGGCGCCGCACCCGTGGTCGATGATCTGGGGCTCGAACCAGTACTTCGGGCCAGGCAATGGCCCGTCTACCGGCCGCCAGCGCGCGCCGGTGCCGATGCAGAACCAGACCGCCACCACGCTGGAAATGGGTGCGCGCGGTGATGCGGCGCTGGGTCGCTGGGAACTGACCGGCTACTACGCGCACGTGAACCACGAACTGCTGAGCGTCGAACTGCAACCGGTGCCGAACCTGTTCATCGCCGAGAACAATGCCAGCCCCACGGTTCACCGCGGCATTGAAGCCGGATTGGACAGCACGCTGTGGCAGGCAGCATCGGGCCGTCTGTCGCTGCGCCAGGCCTACACCTTCAGCGACTTCCGCTACCGCCACGATGCACGCTTCGGCAGCAACCGCCTGCCCGGCCTGCCCCGCCACGCGTATCAGGCCGAGCTGCGCTTCGATCACGCCTCGGGCCTGTACGCCGCGCTCAATACCGAATACGCCTCGCGCATTGCCGTGGACTACGCCAACAGTTACTGGGCTGACAGCCATGTGATCTTCGGCAGCCGCATCGGCTTCGACGCACCCGGTGGCCGCTGGCAGGCCTGGGCGGAGATGCGCAACCTCGGCAATCGCCACTATGCCGCCACGGTCACGCCGGGCTATGACGATGCCGGCAGGGATGTGGCCCGTTCGACACCCGGCGAAGGCCGTGGCGTCTATGCAGGTGTGCGCTGGCGATTTGACTGATTCCCGCAGGCGGCGCCGGGTGTAATCCGGCGCCGTCGCTCCCCGGGGTCAGCCGATTCGCCAGACCGGCAGGCGCTCGCTGCGCTTCCAGATGGCAGGCGCAACGCCGATCAATACCAGTGCCGCCAACCACTTCGGTGAGGTATTGAGCACGGTCGAGGTGAGCGAGCCATCGACGGGGGCGGCCACTTCCTGCCACGGGTTGTAGCCCAGGTAGAGGATGCTGCCGGCCCACCACAGCAACGCTCCGCTGATACCGAGCAGCAGCAGGGCCAGGGTGCGACAGGTCCAGCGCTGCGAGGTGGTACCCCATTCCCGCGACGCCGCGACCAGCAGGCCCACCACCAGCAGCGACACCAGGGCCACCAGGCCGATATCGACCTTGTGCCCGATACGCTCGTAGGTGCAGGCGCGGCATCGCGCCTCTTCCGCGGCAGTGGCGGCTTCGGCGCCGTCGGCCTGCCCGGCTGCGGGCTGTGCCAGTGCAGCAAACGGCAACAACACCGCGAGCAACGTCACCATGATCCAACGAAACAACGTCCTGTTCCTGCGTGCAGCGACATCCATGCGCTTGTCCTTGTCAGGGTTGGTTGAAACCGGGCCACGTTCCGGGGCCCCTGCGCCGATCATAGCGCAGGGCCGGGGAGGAACGAAAACCGCGAAGAGGGCCATGGGCGTTTTCCGAACCGGCCAGAGCCACGATCAGCGCCATCTGCAGGCGTGGCCACCTGCGCCGCTGCAGGTGCCGGCGCGCACGCACGGCTTCGCTGCCGCGGTTCATCGGCAATGCCAGTGGGCTGGGTGAAAAGCGGCGCCAGCGCTTCATGCAGCCGCCAGGGGGCGGGAGGCATGGCGGCCAGGAACGTCGGGAACCTGATACTGCATGCGGACATCCTTGCCGGGCACGCGTAGGTGGTGATAGGCGGCGTCTGGCGCGATGGTGATGATCTTCCGCTGACCTGCTGCGCGTCTCCCGCACGCGGATAGCCGGATCAAGGACGCGCGGCCGCCTTCAGCAGCTGCGCGGCCACCTGGTCGAACGGGCCGATGTCCTGCAGCGCGCGGCACATCGCCACCGCCCCCTCCACGCTGGCGATCACCAGGCTGGCCAGCTCACCCGCCGCTGCCGGGGCATGGCCTTCGGCGACGAACGCCGAGGCGAGGTGGCCGTGCCAGCGCGCGAACACCTCGGCGGCCGCGGCACGCGGTTGGCTGGCCGTGGACTCCACCGGCTCTTCCACGGCAGCGGCCAGCACCGGGCAGCCGGCGCGGAATTCTGAGCGCAGCAGACGCTCGCGCCACATCGCCAGGAACTGCTGCAGGCCCTGCGCCGCCCCACCCTCCAGCAGCGCCACCAGCAGCGCCTCGACCTTGTCGCCGGCCATGTGGGTGGCGCGCGCCAGCAGCTCCTGCTTGCCGCCGGGAAAGTGGTGGTAGGTGGAGCCCAGCGGTGCCTCGGCCAGCTTGGTCACCTCACGGATGCTGGTGGCATTGAGACCCACCCGCGCCAGCATCTGTGCCGCAGCATCCATCACGCGTTGGGGCGCATCAGAGGGTCGCGGGCTCACGGCGGGCTCCTTGCTAAGACAGTCGTCATAGACTAGCGTACCGGCCGTTCTATAACAGTCGTCATAGCCATGAATCTCTGGTTCCGCCTGCTCCACCTGCTGCTGTGCAGCCTGTTCCGGCCGAAGCTCGAAGCCCCGTTCGGGGTCTCGCGGCTGCAGTTCCGGGTACTGCCCAACGATCTGGACAGCAACCTGCACATGACCAACGGCCGCTACTGGAACATCTTCGACCTGGGCCGGCTGGACCTGATCCTGCGCATGGGCCTGGGCCGGGTGGCGCTGCGCGAGAAGTGGGCACCGATCGTCGGTGCCGGCACCATCCAGTTCCGCCGCGAGCTCAAACCGTTCCAGCGCTTCACTCTGGAAACGCGCCTGGTGGGCTGGGTCGGCTCGCGCGGCATCATGGAGCAGCGCGTGCTGATCGGCGCCGAGCAGAAGATTGCCACCCGTGCACTGCTGGTCACCGGCATCTACGACCGTCGCGCTCGCCAGTTCCTGGGCATGCCGAAGATGATGGACGCGATCGGCGTGGTCGCGCCGCCGTCGCCGCCGCTCAGTGCGGCCGCCGAGGCACTGCTGGCCGCCGATGCGGCGTTGAAGCAGGACGACGCCTGAGCCTCAGGGAGCCGCAACCGGCATCGTGCGCTGTCCGCGCGATACCACCTGGGTGCGCCCTCCCACGTGCAGCACGTATTCGAAGGACTGCCGCATGCGGCTGTACGCGCCACCCTCCGGTACGCCGTAGTTGGCGCCCACGCTGAGGGTATGCCGGCCCGGCGGCAACGGCTTGAGCATCACCCAGTAGCCGTCAGCGGCGGCCAGCCGTGAGTGTTCGTCATCGGCATCCATGCGGAAGCAGCCTTCGCTGCGGACCCGATGCCTGCGCATGTCGCCCAATGGCTGGCCATCCAGCAGCACCACCGCGCTGATCAGGTAATCGTTGTTGACCGCCGCCCCGGCCTGCAGCTCCTTGCAGGACACACGCTCATCCATCTGGTAGTGCGCCATGTTGATGATCGGCAGCAACAGGTACTTGCCCGCCGGCACCACGCATTCGCGGTGTGGACGGAAACGGCCATTGGTGCCGGCCAGGTTCCAGACCGGTCCTTCCTGGCCCAGGTCACACACACGGCCATCCGGGTCGAGGTAGGGCGCGCCCCCCTGGCCGTCAGCCCACCGCCACCAGCGGGCAGTCCACTCGGCCAATGAAACACCGGCAACGGGTTCACGCGTCAGCGGCGAAGGCGCCGCCGTGTCTGCACTGAACGCCGGCACGGCGGCCAGCAGCAAGGCCATCGTTGCGCCGCCGCGGCGCAGCCACCCCTGGATTCCCTTCCGCATCACCCACCCCATCGTCCCTGGCGGCCACGCTGCGTGGCCGACTTCGGCGCCACTGTACCTTGGCGGGCTGGATCCTGTGCAGTGCGGGTGCTGTGCCTACTCCAGCGCCATTGCGCGCCTGATTGCCGCCTCCGCCAGCGGCGCCATCATTGCATAGCCCTTCGCGGTGGGATGTACGCCATCCGCAGCCAGCGGCGGATCGAGGCCACCGGCCACGTTGGCCATCGGCGCGTAGTAGTCCAGATAGACCAGATGCTGTGCATCGGCATAGCGCTTCAACGCGGAGTTCAATGCACGCACCTTGGGCGCAGGCGTGATCCCCGGCATCCAAGGGTACTCGCTGACCGGCAGCACCGACGCGAGCACCACGCGAATGCCGTGCGCGCGTGCCAGGTCCACCATCGCGTGCAGGTTGTCTTCGATCATCGCCTGCGTGGCCGGACCAGTGTTGCCGGCAATGTCGTTGGTACCGGCCAGGATCACCACCACCTGCGGCTTCAGGGCCAGCACGTCCTGTGGGAAACGCACCAGCATCTGCGCCGTGGTCTGCCCGCTGATGCCGCGGTTGAGCCACCCCTTGCCGGGGAAGAACGCGGCGCTGCCTTCCCTGCCCCAGCCTTCGGTGATCGAGTCACCGAAGAACACTACACGCGGTTGCCCCGGCACAGCGGGGGGCACGCGTGCGTTGGCGTCGCGATACCGCTGCAGCTGCGGCCAATCAGCCAGGCGCTGCTGCATGAAACGAATCTCGTCAGGTTGCAGCTGCACTACCGGCTTGAGCAGCAACGGATTGACCGCGCTCGCTTCAGCGGCCACGGCCGGACCGGTCACGCCGATCCCCAGGGCAAGGGCGAACGTTCTGGCAAGCACGACAGGATTACGCATGCAGACTCTCCCGATTCACGCTGACAGTCTAGCGCTTCGACCTGCGATCAGCGTGCCGCTGAACGTGCCGCCACGCCGGTCACCTTGGCCGGCATCCACATGCCGGGCGTCCAGCCGCTGGCGGCCAGGATCGCCTTTGGATTGTCCTGCTGGATCAGCGCACGCACCGCATCACGCTTGTCCCTGGCCTGCAGGTAATAGGCCTTGGCAATGCGGTAGCCCACCCAATAGCCCAGGTCATAGGGCTCCTGCGAACCGGGTTTGTAGTTGTACAGCCAAGGCGACAGATCGGTGCTGTCCACATCCAGCGCGAAGGCGCTTTCAACATGCACCTCGCGGCCGCGCGTCCACGCCGCATGGCGACTGTTGCCGACGTTGCCGGAAATCAGCTCGGCGATGAACTCGGCGATGCCTTCGCCCAGCGACACCCGCAGCACCGTCGCGCGCGGGTCGCCCGGCTCGAAGTCGGTGAGGCCGGTCTGCTGGATATGGACGTACTCGTGCGCGATCACGTGCACGAACCGATCCTGCACATCGGGATTCATGAAATCCGCCGCGCACAGCGCTTCCAGGCCGATGATCACCCCGCTCTTCGAGGTCAACCCGACCGGCCGGCCACGGCCGACCGCGATGGTCACGGGCGGAAACGCGGCCTGCGGATAGATGGCCTGCAGGTTGCCAAACACCTGCACCAGGCGCTGCTTCACCGCTGGCAGCTCCGCCAGGCAACTGCGGCCGTGCGCATACACCTCCGGCTGGCTGGCCATGGCTTCGGCAATACGCTCGGGCGTCACCCGGCGCGCCTTTGCCAGTTCATCCAGGCCCGTACTGCCGTCGGCCAGGTAGCCGGCCAGCTGGGCGACACTGGGCCTGCCGCTAGTGCTGTCGTAGAGCGCGTAGAAGCGGCTGGCATCGGTGGTGAGGATCTGCGGCCCCGGCGGGGTATCCGCCTGTGCCATGCCGACCGCCCCGGCACAGGCCAGGGCAAGCAGGCAACGCAGGAAACTGGACATCGCTCCGTCCTTGGTGGAGTGCATGCGAAGCGCGCAATCTACCACTCCGCCCGCGCCTCCGCAGCGGGCACATGCAGGCCCTGCGGGGCTGTGCCAGACTGACTCTGGCACCTGCCATGGATGATGGAGCACCGCACGATGATGATCGTTCCCGCGTACTGGGCCGAAGCCCGCCTGCAGGCCCGTTTTCGTGGCCGGCCGGTGGTCGTGCGCCGCTTCGGCTGGTCCGACGAGGGCCCTGCAGAGGCGCAGGCGCATGCCGACCGCCGCGCCAACGAGGCACTCAACGCGATCCTCGCCGGCCAGGCGCTGCCGCGACGCGAAATCCGCAGCAACTACGGCGTGGAGGGCGTACCGATCCGCGAGCAGATCGTGCAGCGCGATGGCGATGTCATCATCACCCGCAACAGCTACGGCGCACTGTGCCTCAACAGCCCCGACGTGCTGTTCGCCGATATCGATCATGCGCAGCCACCGGCCGGTTGCGTGATACCGGCGATCGTCGCTGCGGTCGTGCTGCTTGCCGGTGCGGTCATCGGCACCCTGCTCTGGCACTGGCTGGTGGGCCTGGTCCTGGGCGTGGCGGCAGTGCTGCTGGTCAACGCGGCAGTGCTGATGCGGCGGAAGCAACGCCTGGCCGCCGCCGGCGGCGTTGAAGGACTTGCGTTGACGCGCGTGGACGCCTTCAGCGCACAGCACCCCGATTGGCACCTGCGCGCCTACCGCACGCCGGCCGGGCTGCGCGTGCTGGCGATGCATGCCACGTTCTCACCCGAAGACACGCTGCCGCAGGATTTCTTCAAGGCGCTGGGTACCGATCCGCTATACGCGCGCATGTGCCGGTTGCAGCATTGCTTCCGTGCACGGCTGACACCGAAGCCGTGGCGCGTCGGTCTGCGTTATCGCATCCGGCCGCCAGTGGCCGCGTGGTCAGCCGAACAGGCCAACAACCCGGACCGCTTGGCCTGGATTGCCGACTATGAAAGGAAGAGTGCCGGCTTTGCCGCGTGCACCTACCTGCGCAGCTTCGGCGACACTGCCCGCGTGCATGCCAAGGCCGAGCATGTGCGTGACCTGCATGATCGGCTGTCACGCGCGCAGGACCGGATACCGCTTGCCTGAGCGCAACGGGCGCGCTCAGTCCGCGCCCTGCACGAACGGCTGCCCGGCCAGGGTGGTGCCCAGCCGCACCGCGACCTCTTGACCGTCCTTTCTGAAGGTCGTCGCACACTGCTTTCCGCCCTTCTGGCATCCGACTTCCGGAAAGCCTTCGAGCGACTCAGGCGCGTCCTGAACCGGACCCGCCTGCCAGCCTGCCGCATCCATCAGGCGCTTGGCCTTGGCGTAGGGCATGCCGGCGACGATGCCCAGCTGCGCCAGTTCGGAGGGGAGCGCTTGAGAATAGGCCGTTGAGATCGAGGCCAACGACAGCACAGCAGCGAGGAAGATGGCTTTCATTGCACCGACCTGGAACGAGCACACAGCCTCAGCCTAGCCCATTTGAATGACGCAGGAATGTGCCGGTAACACGTCGTTACCGAGTCTCCACAGTTGAATGCAGAGCACCTCAATCCGTTTACAGGCGAACGCCAGCCGAGCACGGGCTCGGCTCTACAGGATGCAGGAAGGCCGCCCTGAGGCGGCCTTCCCGTTCCCTTACTTGGCGTTCTTCACGTAGGTATCGAACCAGTTCAGCATTTCCGCAACCAGCTGTTCGTTCGATTCCAGCGCGGTGTACCAGTGCGGCTCATTCGGCAGCATCACCAGACGGGTGGTACCGCCATTGCCACGGATCGCCTGGTACAGCTTGCGCGACTGGAACGGCTCGGTGCCCGGGTTGGCGTCGTCCTCGCCGTGGACCAGCAGCAGCGGTAGCTTGATCTTGTCGGCATAGAAGAACGGCGAGGCCTTCAGGTAGACATCCTGCGCCTGCCACACCGAGCGACGCTCGTTCTGGAAGCCGAACGGGGTAAAGGTCTTGTTGTACGAACCGCTGGTCGCCACGCCAGCCTTGAACAGCGTGGTGTGCGCGATCAGGTTGGCGGTCATCAGGCCGCCGTGGCTGTGGCCGGTCACGCCGATGCGGTTGCGGTCGACCACGCCCATGTCCACCGCCTTGTCGACCGCCGCCTTGGCATCGGCTTCCAGCTGCTCCAGGTAGGTGTCGTAGGCGTTCTTCGGATCACCCACGATCGGGAACGAGGCATTGTCGATGATCGCGTAGCCGGCCAGCAGCATCAGCCGGTACGGCTGCAGACGGGTAAAGGTCTGCTGCGAACCGGACACCTGCCCCGCCTGCGCGGCGTTGGCGAAGTCGGCCGGATAGGCGTACAGGATGGCCGGCACGCGCTGGCCTTCCTTGTAGCCCGGCGGCGTGTACAACGTGAACGACAGGTCCACGCCGTCGGCGCGCTTGTAGGTCACCAGCTGCTTCTTGATCTGGCGCACTTCCGGGGTCGGGTCGATCAGTTTGGTCAGCGCGGTGGCGGTGGACGCGAACTGCGCCTCGCCGGCCTTCGCGTCGGCCACCGCCTCACCCTGCTGGCGGATGAAGGCATTCGGCGGATCGATCACCGACTGGTGCCAGGTCAGGTAGCGGCCCGGCGTGTTGCTGAAGCCGAGGAACTGCTCGTAGGCGTCGGCACTGCTGCGGAACAGGCGCTCGCTCTTCAGCGTGCCCAGGTCCAGGCGGTCGAGGAACGGGCGGTCGCCCTGTGGCGACGCACCGCGGCCACTGAGGAACACATGGTTGCCCTCGCGGCGCACGACCTGCGCGCCATTCGGCAGGCGGGTGAACACCAGGTTGCCGGGGTTGGCGTACAGCTCGTCGCTGGACATGTCCCACAGCAGGCGGCCCTCCTGCTTCGGCTGGTCCACGTCGACGATGCGGGTCTGCATCCAGTGGCGGTTCTCGTCGTTCTCGTACTGGAACGCCACGGCCGGATCGGCGGTCCACGCGAAGCCTTCGAAGCGCTGTGCGGTACGGGTGATCTCGACCGGCTTGCCGTTGAACGGCGCCTTCAGCATCAGCACGCGATCGCGATGCGGCACGTTGACCTTCCAGTCGCCCTTGTCCAGCGCTTCGGCATAGACCAGGGTGGCCGGATCAGTGGCGCGCCAGTCGAAACTACGCGGACCTTCCGGCACCCCATGCACCGGCACGCGGTCGGCCAGCGGCAGGCTGGCAATCGGCGCGCTGCGGCCATTGCTGATATCCAGCACGGCCACGTCATTGGCAAAACGCTGGTAGGTCACCGCGTGCGAATACGGTGCCTTGATCGATTCGGTCAGCACGTGCATGCCATCGGGTGCGGCACTGACCTCGTTGAACAATGCCGGCTGGCCGACCGGACGCACGCTGTTGGCGGTGGTATCGACCACGGCCAGCTGCGACGCAGCGTAGTAGGCGAACAGCTTTTCGTCGTGCACGCTGGTCAGCGTGTCGCGGGCTTCGTAGGTACTGCTTTCGCCGCTGCTGCCCAGCGACTCCTGCGCGTCCGGGCCGGTCGGCACGCCGCCATTGGAGGGCGCCGGGCCCTGGTTGGCCGGCACCAGCTTCACCAGCAGGTTGCGGGTGCCGCCCAGCCACTGCACGGTAGAACCGAAGATCGGGTTCAGCTGCACGTTCGGCACCTGCTTCACCTGCCCGGTCGCCGCATCGCCCACCCACAACTGCACGCTGGTATCGACCGCGTTCTGGAACGCGAACTGGCTGCCATCGGCCGACCACAGCGCACCGGTGGCGCAGCCCTGCGGCAGGTTGACCTTGGTCTCCTTGCCAGTGCCGATGTCGACCAGGGTGAAGTCGGCCACGCAGGCCGGAATGCCATAGCCGCCGGGGGTGTCATGGCGGCTGCGGTTCTTGGGCTCCAGGCGCACGCCCGCCAGCTTCAGGTACGGCTGGGCAACGCGGCTGATCGATGGGTAGGTCTGCGCGGTGGTCAGCAACAGGCGCTGGCCGCCCGGAGCCACGTTCGGCGTCGGCGGCGGCGGTGCCTTCAGCACCTTGAGCAGGTGCTCCGGCGGCTTCGCGTAGTCGGCAAGCGCCGGGCCAGCGGCCAGCAGGCCGACGGTGGCAACGGCAACGGCCGCCGCCAGAGAGATTCGACGGATCAGCATCCTTATCCCCTGGGGTGTGAATGGGTACCCGGAATCGGGCATGAACCCGAATCTAGCACCGCAGGGGTTGTGGTGAATGGGCCGGAAGGGCTAGTGGCCGGATGGGGCAAAGTGCCACACCGGCAGGCGGCGGCCGCAGGCGCCTGCCAGGCATGGCCTGGCACTACTGCTGGGCATGCAGGTCCCAGGTGGCCAGGTAGTCCGGGTCGACCACGATCATGCCGCTGCTGCGCATGCAGTACTCGCCCGGTTCGGCGGGGAGGTAGTGGTCGAGCATCGGCGGCAGATAGCGCTCATGGCCGTCATTCTCGTCCGCCAGCACCACGCCTTCGTCGGCGCTGATGCGCAGCACGGTACCGGCGTACTGCTCCAGCCCCTGCACCTGGCCGTCACCGCCATAGCGGGTGACGCCCACCAGCACCACCTTGCCGATCATTTCCTCGACCTTGGCATCGTCCAAGGGCGGCAGCATGGGAGTGAATTCATCGCTCATCGGTGCACCTCCGTAGCCTGCTGGACATCGTGGATGAGGTTTCCGCTTCGCAGTGCGGGCATCGCTGGCAGCAGGGCACCTGCCCTGCCTGGACTACCCGCATGGGGAGCGCCAGCACGCCCTGAACCCGAGGGTTCGTGACACCGATGCTGCCACCACGGACGGAACGGACAGGTGAAGGCCGAGCCCGCTCGATCGGGCCGCCGGGTCGCCCCTGCACCCACGCTAGAATGCGGGCATGCGCACCGTACATGCCCTCCGCTATATCACCCCGCTACGCGAAGGCGGCTCCCTGCCCGCCGTGGTCGAGACCGACGACGACGGCATGGCCGTGCTGAAGTTCCGCGGCGCTGGCCAGGGCCCGAAAGCACTGATTGCCGAACTGATCGCCGGCGAAATGGCACGCACGCTGGGCCTGCCGATTCCGGAAATCCTGTTCGTCGAGCTGGACCGCGAGTTCGCTCGCACCGAGCCCGACCCGGAGATCCAGGAACTGATCCGTGCCAGCGAAGGCCTGAACCTGGGCCTGGACTACCTGCCGGGTGCGATCAACTACGATCCGGCGGCGATGCCGGTGGACGCCGACCTGGCCTCGCGCATCGTCTGGTTCGATGCGTTCACCAGCAACGTGGATCGCACCACGCGCAACCCCAACCTGATGGTATGGCACCGCAAGCTGTACCTGATCGACCACGGCGCGGCGATGTACTTCCACCACGACTGGGCCAATGCCGGTGACGCCTGCGAGAAGCCGTTCGTGTTGATCCGCGACCATGTGCTGCTGTCGTTCGCCAGCCGTATTGCCGAGGTGGATGCAGAACTGGCTGCGCGCCTGACCGATGCCGAAATCGAGCGCATCGTCGGCCTGGTGCCGGACAGCTGGCTGGTGGACGAACCGGCGTTCGACAGCCCGCAGGACTATCGCCAGGGCTACATTTCCTATCTCAGGCACCGATTGAAAGTGCGTGCAGTGTTCGTGCAGGAGGCCATCCGTGCCCACGCTGCACACGTATGACTATGCGGTCATCCGCGTGGTTCCGCGGGTGGAACGCGAGGAGTTCATCAACGTCGGAGTGATCGTCTCCTGCCCCGGCGCGCGCCATCTGGAAGCGGCCATCGAGATCGATCCCGGGCGCCTGCGCGCCTTCGCCCCGGCGTTGGACCAGGAGGCATTGCAGCCGTGGCTGGATGCGATCGTGGCGATCTGCCGCGGCGATGCCAGCGCTGGGCCGATCGCGCAGCTGCCGGCGCGCGCACGGTTCCACTTCCTCACCGCCAAGCGCAGCTCCGTCGTGCAGATGTCGAGCACGCATGTGGGGCGCACAGCCGATCCGGCCGGCGTGGTGGAACACCTGATGACGAAGATGGTGCGGGTCCCGGCACCATCCGAGTGACATCGATCGGGTAGAGTCGGCTCTACCCGGTAGACGCCACCCGGCCGGTGCCATCACCATTCGCGCTCGCCTGCTGGCTCAAGCTCGTTCAACGGCCAGCGGCACCATCCATACGGATGCTCACCGATCTGCGCGGCAAGACCGGCTCGAACGGGATTTGCCAGAATGTAGCAAGCGTGCCTGCGCAGCGATGCATCACTGCGGATTGCATGATCGTAATAGCCTGCCTGCCAGATTGCACCCCGGCTCCCTCGCCGTCGGTTTATTAGAAAGCTGCTGCGCGCCTTGAAGCGCTGCACGCAGTAGCCTAGCGAATGACTACGAAGTTGAGCCAGCCAGTGAATGTGATCCGGCATGATGATCCAGGCAAGTGATGCAGTCAGGCCTTCCCGATCCATCGATCCGAGGAGCTGCATGGCAAGGTGGGCATTGGCAGGGCAATCGAATACGCGATAGCGATTCCGGCACACCATGGTGATGGTGTAGACATTGCCGGCGATGGATCGCCGGCCGGCAAGCAGTTGGGGACTTGGCATGAGTTCGAGAATGCCCGCCCGCATGGATTTCCGGCATCGGTTCACTACCGATGCGGGAATCAGTGATCATCTCGATACAGCGTCCGGGATGTAGAGTCGCCTGGGTAGAGTCAACTGGGTAGAGTCGACTGTTAGTCGACTGCTTTTCTCCCCCACGCTGGAAAGCCCGCGCTTCGCGCGATAGTCGACTAACAGTCGACTCTACCCAGCCGGTTGTACCCTGTCGGCCCTATCTGGGCAGCGCATACGCCATCACGTAATCGCCGTTCGGGGTTTCCATGAAGTGATGGCCGCCGGCCATGATCACCACGTACTGGCGCCCACCCTGCTCGTACACCATCGGCGTGGCCTGCCCGCCGGCAGGCAGCGTGGCGTGCCAGAGCTCCTTGCCCGTCTTCAGGTCGATGGCGCGCAGCAGGTCATCGGTAGCGGCGGCGATGAAGATCAGTCCGCTGGCGGTCACCACCGAGCCGCCATTGTTCGGCGTGCCGATCTCGATCGGCAGGCCGGAACGAATGCCGAACGGTCCATTGCCGCGTGCACTGCCGAACGGACGGTCCCACAGCAGCTTGCCGGTACGCAGATCGATGGCACGGATGCCGCCATAGGGCGGCTGCTTGCACGGCAGGCCGGTGAACGGCAGCCGCCAGCCAGCGTTGACCTGGATGCCGTACGGCGTGCCCACCTGCGGATCGCCGGCACCCTCGCCACCGCCCCTGTCGGCACGGATCTTCTCGCGCGGCAACCAGCCCAGCCGGTCGGCTTCAGCACGTGGCACCAGCCGGTTGTAGTTGGGCATGTCGTTGTAGTTGGCCACGATCACACCGCGACGCGTGTCGATGGACACGCTGCCCCAGTCCGAACCGCCGTTGTAGCCGGGGTATTCGATGGAATGGCGATCACTGCTCGGCGGCGTGTAGATGCCTTCGTAGTACGCCTTGCGGAACTGGATGCGGCAGACCACCTGGTCGATCGGAGTGATGCCCCACATGTCACGCTCGGTCAGGTTTTGCTCCCGACGCAGCGTGTGGTACAGCGAGAACAGCTGCGTGGGAGAACGCTGTCCGGGTTCGACGCCGCCCACCGGTACCTTGCGCTCTTCGGCGGCGGTCAGCAGCTGGCCGTTGCGGCGGTCGAGGATGTACAGGTCCCCCTGCTTGGTCGGCAGCAGGAGCGCCGGCACCTTGCCTGCCGCCGTCGGGTAATCGATCAGGCTGGCCTGCGAGCCCAGGTCGTAGTCCCACACGTCCTTGCGCACGGCCTGGAAATGCCAGACCGGCTTGCCGGTGGCCACATCGAGCGCCACCAGCGAGGTCGAATAGCGATTCTGGCTTTCGGTACGCGAGCCGCTCCAGTAGTCGCCTGCGGAATTGCCCAGCGGCAGATAGACCAGCCCCAGTGCTTCATCACCGGTGGCGGTGGTCCACATGTCCGGCGTGCCGCGCGTGTAGGTCTGCTCGCGCGGCGGCAGCCCGCTGCGCTCTGGCCGGTCCATGTCCCATGTCCAGCGCAGCTTGCCGGTGATCGCGTCGTAGGCCTGGATCACGCCCGAAGGTGCATCCCGGCGCTGTCCATCCAGCACCTGGTGGCCGGTGACGATCACGCCGCGCACGATGGCCGGCGGCGAGGTGATCGACACATAGCCAGGTGGCACCTCGCCCATGCCCAGGGTGATGTCGACCTGGCCGTTGTTGCCGAAATTCGCGCAGGGGCGGCCACTGTCGGCATCCACCGCGATGATGCGGCCATCCAGCGTGCCTTCGATGATGCGGGCCGAACAGGCCGGACGACTGCCCGGTGCGGCGCTGCGGCTGCCGCTGGGCGGCGGCTCGGGCAGGGCCAGATCGGCAGCGACGTCGGCCAGCACCGCATCGGCGAAGGTCGGTGTGGCGGGTTGCTCGTAATAGCTCACGCCGCGACAGGCGGCGGTGTACGGAATCGAAGCATCCCGCACCTTCGGGTCGAACCGCCACAGTTCCTTGCCCGTGGCGGCATCGAGCGCGATCAGGCGATTGCGCGCGGTGCACAGATAGAGGCGGTCACCGATCTTCAGCGGCGTGGTTTCCGCGCCCCAGCGCTTCTTCGGCAGGTCACCGGTGCGGAACTGCCAGGCCGGCTGCAGCGTAGCCACGTTGGCCGGAGTGATCTGCTGCAGCGGCGAATAGCGAGTGGCCGCATTGCTGCGGCCCCACGCCGGCCAATCGCCCGCGGCAGGCTGGTCGGCCGGCTGCAGGCCGGTGGTATCGCGCGTGGGTTCCAGTCCGGCGCTGGCCGCGCCTTCGGGGAACGGCTGCTGCCCGTCCACTTCGCCGTGTGGCGCGAAGGCCAGGCCAAAGGCGCACACGAACACCAGCATCAGCACGCCGGCCACGCTGCGCGACAGGCGCCTGGAGACCGGTTCGCGCAGGGTCGGCGCCAGCAGTGCCAGCACGATGCCGAGCACCGTCACCAGGCCCAGCCGCGGCACCCAGCGCCAGTAGTCACTGCCCGCTTCCCACCAGGTCCACAGCAGTGTTCCGATGAACACCAGCGCATACAGCAGCGCTCCGCTGCGACGGTTGCCAAACAGCAGGAGGCCACTGGCCAGCAGGCCGAGTCCGGCGATGGCGTAGTACGCCGAGCCGCCAAGGCTGAGCAGCCACGCGCCGAGCCCGCCGATGACCAGGCCGAGCAGGACCAGCAGCAGCGACAGCACGGTGACCAGGGGATGCCGGGAGGCACGGACGGGAGCGGGAGCGGACTGCGGCGTGGCGGACATCGTCGATCTCCGGGGGCAGCATGCGCCGTTATCCCACCGCCAACGTGAAGCGCGCGCGCACGGGCGGCATCCGGATACGACGACGCCGGCACTTGGCCGGCGTCGTCGGGTACCTCAGGCTCGCGGCAGGATCAGTCCTGCGCGGCGTCCTCGCTGCTGGCAGCGGCCGGGGCGCCGTCGGTCGTGGCCGGGGCCGCCACGGCCACCTCGTCCTCGTCCTCGTCGATCGAGGCGTCCATGCGCTCCACCGCCTGCAGCTTCTCGTCCTTGGACAGGCGGATCAGGGTGACGCCCTGGGTGTTGCGGCCGACGCGGCTGATTTCCGAACCACGCGTACGCACCAGGGTGCCGCCATCGGAGATCAGCAGGACTTCGTCGCTGGAGCCCATCAGCACTGCGGCGACCAGCTTGCCGTTGCGCTCAGTGGTCTGGATGCCGATCACACCCTGCGTGCCACGCCCCTTGCGCGGGTAATCCGGCAACGGGGTGCGCTTGCCATAGCCGTTCTCGGTGGCGGTGAGGATGTACTGCACGCTGCTGTCATCGGCGCCGTCGATCACCGCATCAGCGCTGGCCGCGGCGTCCTCGACACCATTGTCGTCCTCGTTCTCGTCCTCGATGCCACCGGCACTCTCGGCCACGATCAGGCTGACCACTTCCTCGCCCGGCGGCATCTTGATGCCGCGCACGCCGGTGGCGGTACGGCCCATCGAGCGGACCTTGTCCTCACCGAAGCGCACGGTCTTGCCGTTGGAGGCGAACAGCAGGATGTCGCGCTCGCCGTCGGTCAGGCCGACGCCGACCAGGGCATCACCCTCGTCGAGGTTGATCGCGATCTTGCCGCGGGCCAGGCGGAAGGCGAACTCGCCCAGCGGGGTCTTCTTGACCGTGCCGTTCCGGGTGGCGAAGAACACGAACTGGCCATCGGCGTATTCGCGCACCGGCAGCACGGCCTGCACGCGTTCGCCCGGCTCCAGCGGGATCCAGTTGATGATCGGACGGCCGCGGGCGTTGGAACCGGCTTCGGGCAGCTGGTAGACCGGCAGCCAGAACACCTTGCCCGAACTGGTGAAGGTCAGCAGCGTGTCATGCGTGTTGACCAGCCACAGCTGTTCGATGAAGTCCTCTTCCTTGGTCGCCGCCGCGCTGCGGCCACGCCCGCCGCGGCGCTGTGCGCGGTAGGCACTGACCGGCTGGCGCTTGACGTAGCCGGCGTGCGACAGCGTGACCACCACGTCTTCCGGCGCGATCAGGTCGAGGATGTCCAGGTCCTCTTCGCTGTGGCGGATCTCGGTGCGGCGCTCGTCGCCGAACTCGGCCTTGACGTTGACCAGTTCCTCGCGGATCACCTGCAGCAGGCGGTCGGGATCTTCCAGGATGTGGATCAGCCCGGCGATCACTTCCAGCAGCTGCTTGTACTCGTCGGTCAGGCGGTCCTGCTCCAGCCCGGTCAGGCGGTGCAGGCGCATTTCCAGGATCTGGGTGGCCTGGATCTCGGTCAGCTGGTAGCCGCCCTCGATCAGGCCCACGCCCTTGGGCAGGTCTTCCGGACGCGAGGCTTCGGCACCGGCGGCACCCAGCATCGCACCGACCAGGCCGGGCTCCCACACGCGTGCCAGCATGCGCTCGCGCGCTTCGTTCGGGTTCGGCGAGGTCTTGATCAGTTCGATCATCTCGTCGATGTTGGCCAGCGCGACGGTCAGGCCTTCCAGCACGTGGGCACGGGCGCGCGCCTTGCGCAGCTCGAACACGGTGCGGCGGGTGACCACTTCGCGGCGGTGGCGGACGAACGCCTCCAGCATCTGCTTGAGGTTCATCAACTGCGGGCGGCCATCGACCAGCGCCACCATGTTGATGCCGAACACCGATTCCATCTGCGTCTGCTGGTACAGGTTGTTCAGCACAACCTCGGCAGATTCACCGCGCTTGATCTCGATGTAGATGCGCATGCCGTCCTTGTCGGACTCATCGCGCAGCTCGCTGATGCCTTCGATCTTCTTTTCCTTGACCAGCTCGGCGATCTTCTCGATCAGACGCGCCTTGTTCACCTGGTAAGGAATTTCAGTGACGATGATCGACTCGCGGCCGTTGTCGGCCACTTCGATATCGGCCTTGGCACGGATACGCACGCGGCCACGGCCGGTGCGGTAGCCGGCGACGATGCCGGCGGTGCCGTTGATGATGCCGGCAGTCGGGAAATCCGGGCCCGGGATGTACTCCATCAGGCCGTCGACATCGATTTCCGGGTTGTCGATCAGCGCGATGCAGGCATTGATCGACTCGCTCAGGTTGTGCGGCGGGATGTTGGTCGCCATGCCCACCGCGATACCGGCCGAACCATTGACCAGCAGGTTCGGGAACCGGGTCGGCATGACCGTCGGCTCCAGTTCCTTTTCATCGTAGTTGGGCTGGAAATCGACGGTTTCCTTGTCGATGTCGGCCATCAGCTCATGCGCCAGGCGCGACATGCGCGCCTCGGTGTATCGCATCGCCGCAGCGGAGTCGCCGTCGATCGAACCAAAGTTACCCTGGCCGTCGACCAGCATGTAGCGCAGCGAGAACGGCTGTGCCAGGCGCACCAGCGTGTCGTACACCGACTGATCGCCATGCGGGTGGTACTTACCGATGACGTCACCGACGATACGCGCCGACTTGAAGTAGGGCTTGTTGCTGTGCGCGTTGAGTTCGTTCATCGCGTACAGCACGCGACGATGCACCGGCTTGAGGCCGTCGCGCGCATCCGGCAGCGCGCGCCCCACGATCACGCTCATCGCGTAATCGAGGTAGCTCTTGCGCATCTCGTCTTCCAGGTTGACCTGGATGATTTCCTTGGCGGTTTCTGCCATTCGGGTTCCGTTGTCTGGTAGCGGTCCAGTCCGGCGCAGCCCTCTGCGGGAGGGGGTCGCGCCGGAACCTCGATTCAACCTGTGGATACTACCACAACGGGCTGTTTTCCGCCTGCCTTTACGGGGATTTTACCGGCACAAATCAGGAACTTAGGGGGTTGCCGGCCAGCGGCCGGCACTACCGGGGCGGCGGTCGCGCCGCCCTCCCCTGCGCCTCAGCTGCCGAAGGCGGTGCGCATGTTCTCGGCGGTCGGGTTCAGGATCACCCCGCGCTCGGTCACGATGGCGTCGATCAGCTCGCCCGGGGTGACGTCGAACACCGGGTTCCAGGCGGCAATGCCCTCGGCGACGGTGCGGGTGCCGCCCACGCCGTACAGCTCGCCCGGATCACGCTGCTCGATCTCGATCTGGCTGCCGTCCACGGTTTCCATGTCCACGGTCGAGGACGGCGCGACCACCATGAACTTGACCCCGTGGTGGCGGGCGGCGATGGCCAGCTGGTAGGTGCCGATCTTGTTGGCGGTGTCACCATTGGCGCAGATGCGGTCCGCGCCCACGATCACCCACTGCACGGCGCCGGTCTTCATCAGGTGCGAGGCGGCCGAATCGGCGATCAGGGTGGCGTCGATCCCATCCTGCTGCAGCTCCCACACCGTCAGGCGCGCGCCCTGCAGCCACGGCCGGGTCTCGCCGGCGAAGACGCGGGCGATGCGGTGCTGGGCCATGCCGGCACGGATCACGCCCAGCGCGGTGCCGAAGCCTGCGGTGGCCAGCGAGCCGGTGTTGCAATGGGTCAGCACGCCGCTGCCGGCCTCGATCAGGCCGGCGCCCAGCGCGCCCATGTGGCGGTTGGCGGCCAGGTCTTCCTCGGCGATGGCCTGCGCTTCGGCCTCCAGCAGTGCCTTCCAGTCGGCGCCGGCGGCGTGCAGGCAACGGCGCATGCGCGCCAGCGCCCACGCCAGGTTGACCGCGGTCGGGCGCGAGGCATTGAGCCGCTGCAGCGCCGGTTCCAGCTGCTGCAGGGCGTGCGCACCGTCGGCGGCCTGCACCCCGCGGGCGGCCAGCACCACGCCCCAGGCGGCGGCGATGCCGATAGCCGGCGCGCCGCGCACGGTCAACGCATGGATGGCGCTGGCGACCTCGTCGCTGTCATGGCAGACCACATGCTCGACCACGAACGGCAGCTTGCGCTGGTCCAGCAGTTGCAGGGCATCGCCGGTCCACAGGATCGGGCGGATGTGGTCATAACGGGCGTAGTCGATGTCGGAGGCAGTGTTCATGGGCCCATTGTAGGGCCACGCCCGGCAGCGTTGGAGCCCGCCCGGGCTCAATTCACCGAGAATTCGGCGCGGCAGCCGCCGTCCACCCAGATGCCGTTGCGGCTCCAGCCCCAGGTACTGCCTTCCTCGCAGGGCGTGCTCGACAGCTGCTCGGAAACGACCGCGCCAACGGAGATGCTGGCGCCGCAGAAGCGCCGCTTCTTCGACTTCGATTCGCAGGTCAGGCGACGCGGCATGTCGACAAAGCGGCCATCATCGTCGGCCACCTCGAAATCGCCCTGGCAACCGCGGCTGGTCCAGATCTCATTGCGCTTGTAGCCCCAGCCCTGCCCCTCGCGGCATGGCAGCACCGACAGCTGGCGCAGCAGGCGCACGGGGGCGCCATCCAGGCGCACCGGGCAGCTCTGCGGACGGCCATTGGATTCGCAGCGCACCACGCGGCGCACCAGCCGCTTGCCGGCGCTGTCCGCAGGCGGGGCCGCGCCCGCTGCGCGCCGGGCGCGGAACTCGGCCCGGCAGCCCAGGGTGACCCAGACGCCACTGCGGTCAGTGCCCCACTCGCTGCCACGGATGCAGCTGTTGCTGGACAGCTGGCGCACCAGGTCGACGCCGTTGGCGACCTCGATATCGCAGTGCACCCAGCCCATGTCGCGCGATTCGCAGGTCACCACTTCGCCGTCGTAGCCCACCTGCTGGGCCGACGCCGGCGACGGCAGCCAGGCACCCCAGAGCGCAATGGAGTACACCGGTGCCGCAACAACTGCGAACCACTTGACCAAAGCCTTCCCCACCAGGAATGGATGAACTGCATGCCAGTGTCCGGCATTGGCCGTGATAAGAGCATCATCCTGCTTACCGACGCAAGCGCGCAGGAGCGTCGATCCGTTCAGCCTACGGTGTTCAGAAAGGCGCGACGGTCACGCGTGGGCGAAGTCGAATGCCAGCACGTCGGCAATGCGCGGCGTGCGGTTCATCGCCATCAGCAGGCGATCGACACCCACCGCCACGCCGGCACAGGCGGGCATCGACGGCAACGCCGCCAGCAGCGCCTCATCCAGCGCCGGCTGCACCTGCCCGCGCGCATGGCGTCGCTGCTGGTCGCGCAGGAAACGGCTGCGCTGCTCGTCGGCATCGTTCAGTTCGTGATAGCCGTTGGCCAGCTCCACGGCGCCCAGGTACAGCTCGAAGCGTTCAGCCAGCGGCGGCGTACCCTCGCGGATGCGTGCCAGTGCCGCCTGGCTGGCCGGCCAGTCATGCACCACGGTCATCACCGCGTCATCGAACTGCGGCTGGATGCGGTGGGTCATCAGCAGGTCCAGCCAGTCATCGCGGGTCAACCCGACCGGGTCGATATGCACGTCGCCGAGCGCGGCGCGCAACGCAGCCTCGTCGGCCTCGAACGGGTCCACGCCGACATGCTGCTGGAACAGCTCGCGGTAGCTCAGCACGCGCAGGGTTGCACGGTGCCCGACCAGGGCCAGCGCCTGGCCGACCAGCTCGGCGGTTTCCTGCACCAACCGGTGGTGGTCCCAGCCGACCCGATACCACTCCAGCATGGTGAATTCCGGATTGTGGCGGCCACCCGCTTCGCCGTTGCGGAACACGCGGCCCAGTTCATAGCAGTCGCCAACGCCAGCGGCGAGCAGGCGCTTGAGCGGATACTCCGGGGACGTGCGCAACCAGCGACGGCGGCCACCGGCGTCGACGTGGCCGCTGAAGTCGGTATGGAAACTGTCGATGTTCGGCTCGGTGTTGCCCGCGACCGACAGGATCGGCGTCTCCACTTCCAGCACATCACGCTCGGCGAAGAAGCGGCGCACCAGCGCATTGAGCGCGGCACGCTGCCGCAGTGCACGCAGCAGGGCTTCGCTCACAGGATGCCCTCCGGGCGCGGATGGTCCAGGGGCAGGGTCAGCAGGTCACGGGTGTCGTCGATGTAGCCGCTGGCCAGGTACAGGCGGCGGGCCAGTTCGTTATGGTGGTTCACTTCCAGGCGCAGGCGGCTGACCCCACGCCCACGTGCCCGCTGCTCGCAGATCGCCAGCGCCTGCTTGCCACGTCCACGCCCACGTGCGCGATGGCTCAGGTACAGCTCGTCCAGCAGCATGAAATGCCCGCCCTGCTCCAGGCTGAAGCCCATCGCGATCACCGCATAGCCGACCACTTCAGCCGCCTCGTCCAGCCACAGCAGCACTTCACCGTTGCGCGGGTCGGCCAGCAACGCATCCACGCCGCGGCGCACGCGCGCGTCGTCGAAGTCGATCCGGTCTTCGGCGTAGAACTCGCGCATCAACGCGATCAGCCGTTCCTCGTCGGCACGGGTGGCCAGGCGGAAATCGAGCGGGGCGGTCTGCATGGGTACTCCTTTGTATTTCATGCCGGGTGCACGGGCGCCCGGCGGAATCGTCATTCGTGTTCGGCAAGGTAGGCCAGCAGGCGATCCTCATCCCAGACCGGCACGCCCAGTGCTTGCGCCTTGTCCAGCTTGGAGCCGGCCTCGGTGCCGGCAACCACGAAGCTGGTCTTCTTCGACACGCTGCCGGAGACCTTGGCGCCCAGTGCCTCCAGGCGCTCCTTGGCCACATCGCGGGTGAGCTGGGCCAGCGTGCCGGTCAGCACCACGGTCTGCCCGTCCAGTGGGCCGGCCACGATCTCCGCCAGTGCCGGCGCCTTGGCCAGGATCTCCTGCATCGCCTTCTCGGCGGCCAGCAGCATCGCACCGTGGCCCTCGGCATCCAGCCAGGCGGCCAGGCCGCGCGCGGTGTCGTCCGGCAGGCCGGCGTTGACGAACTGGCCGTGCTCCGCATCGAGCACGGACTGCGCGCTGGGAAGCGCCGCTGCCAGCTTCTCCGCACGCAGGCGGGTGATGCCGGGGATCTCTGCCTCGACCAGCAGCTGCGCCAGATCCAGCCCCTCGCGCAGCCGGGCGCTGGGCGCATGAACGTCACTGATGCGCACCTGGCCGACCTGCAGCAGGTCGTCGATGGCCTGCTGGTTGCCTGGCTGCTCGAAGAAATGGCCGAGCGAACGGGCCACTTCGCCACCGATGTCCGGCACGCGCTTGAACAACGGCCACGGCAGGTGGCGGATCAGTTCCAGGTCACCGAACCACTGCGCCAGCGCCTTGGCCGTGCTCTCGCCGACGTGCTCGATGCCCAGTGCGAACAGCAGGCGCTCAAGCGTGGCGGCGCGGCTGGCGTCGATTGCAGCGATCAGGTTGTCGGCCCACTTGGTGGCGATCTTCCTGGTGTTCCACTCGAAGCTGGCCGGCTGCGCCAACGCCTGTGCGCGCCAGCCCGGATCGTTGCCGTCCAGCCTGAGCACCGCCGTGAGCACTGCACCACTGCCCTCGGCAGGCAGGTGCGGTTTCAGCGCGGCCGCGAGCGCGGATGGGTCTTCAGCATCCAGCACCAGCTTCAGGTGCAGCAGCTGGTCGCGATTGAGGCGGTACAGATCTGCCACGCTGGTAACGATGCCGGCGTCGACCAGGGTTTCGATGTACTTGTCACCGAGGCCATCGATGTCCATCGCGCGCCGCGACGCGAAATGGGCGATGGCTTCCTTGCGCTGCGCCGGGCAGGACAACTCACCGGAGCAGCGCCACGCCGCGGCACCTTCCTCGCGCACGATCTCCGAGCCGCACACCGGGCAGCGCGTCGGCATCTGCCAGGGCGTGGTGCCCTGCGGGCGGCGGTCGAGGATGACGCTGACCACTTCCGGGATCACATCGCCGGCGCGGCGCACGATCACGCTGTCGCCGACGCGCACATCCAGGCGCGCGATCTGGTCGGCGTTGTGCAGGGTGGCGTTGGATACGATCACGCCGGCGACCGCCACCGGCGCCAGCCGCGCGACCGGCGTGGCAGCGCCGGTGCGGCCGATCTGGATCTCGATCGCTTCGACGGTGGTGCTCTGCTCCTGCGCCGGGAACTTGTGCGCGATGGCCCAGCGTGGCGCACGCGAAACGAAGCCCATCGCCTGCTGGCCAGCGCGGTCATCGAGCTTGTAGACCACGCCGTCGATGTCGAACGGCAGGCCGTCACGCTGTTCGCCGATCATGCGGTAATAACCGAGCAGGCCGTCGGTGCCTTCCACGACCTGGCACAGCGCGCTGACCGGAAAACCCCAGGCGCCGAGCTGGGCCAGCGTGCCCGAATGGGTGTCCGGCAGTTCGCCGCCCTGTACTTCACCGGTGCCGTAGGCGAAGAAGCTCAGCCTGCGCTGCGCGCTGATCCTCGGGTCGAGCTGGCGCAGCGAACCGGCCGCCGCGTTGCGTGGATTGGCCAGCACCTTGCCGCCCTGCTGGCGCGCACGTTCGTTGTAGGCCTCGAAGTCGGCGCGGGCCATGTAGACCTCGCCGCGCACCTCCAGCACGTCCGGCCAGTCCTTGCCGTGCAGGCGCTTGGGAATATCGCCGATCTCGCGCAGGTTGGCGGTCACGTCCTCGCCGGTCGTGCCGTCGCCACGGGTCGCCCCGAGCACGAAGTGCCCATCCTCGTAACGCAGGCTGATCGCCAGGCCATCCATCTTCGGCTCGGCCGAGAACCGCAGGCTGCGACGGCCCAGGCGCTCGTCGATGCGGCGCACGAAATCAGCCACCTCTTCGTCGCTGAAGGCATTGGAGAGCGACAGCATCGGCACCGCGTGGCGCACTTCGGGGAAGCGGCCGGAGGGGCGTGCACCGACCTGCTGGGTCGGGCTGTCGGCACGGGCCAGTTCCGGGTGTTCGCGCTCCAGCGCTTCCAGCTCGCGCACCATCCGGTCGTAGTCGATGTCGGGGATCTCCGGCGCGTCCAGCTCGTGGTAGGCGCGGTTGGCCTGGGCGATCTGCCGGCGGAGGACGTCGGCGCGTTCGGCGGGGCTGGGGCTCATCGGGATCCGGTGGTTCTGGGATGGCCGGGGATTCTACCGCGCCCGGCCGTCAGGCCCTGTAATGCCGCCGCTTCTGCAGCTTGCCGCCCCACCCCTGCCGGCGCTAGCGTGCGACGGTCGCCCCTCGGAATCCTGCCCGTGACCCTGCCTGCTTCCCGTCGACGCTTCCTGCAACTGGCCGGAGCCGGCCTCGCCGTCGCCGGCACCGGGCTGGCGCAGCCCGGCCATGCCCAACCCGCGACAGCCGCCCGCACCGCTGCTGCCGAAGGTGCGGTGCTGCTGAATTTCAACGAGTGCCCCTACGGGCCCTCCCCCGCGGCCCAACAGGCGGCACGCGACAGCATCGCCGGGTGCGGTCGCTACCGCTTCGCGCTGGCCGGCCAGGTACGCGATGCCTTCATCGAACAGGCGCGCATCCCCGCTGATCACGTGCGCCTCTATCCGGGCTCCAGCGAACCGCTGAACCGTGCCGCCGTGCTGTGGACCGGCCCGCAGTCGGGACTGGTGGTGGCCGACCCGACCTTCGAGACGCTGGGCGAGGTGGCCGCCGCACGAGGCGCGCACGTGCAGAAGGTGCCGCTGCGCGACGACGGTGCACATGACCTGCGCGCGATGGTCGCCGCCGCACATGCCCGGCCGACCGGGCTGCTGTATGTGTGCAATCCGAACAACCCGACCGGCTCGATCAGCGCACCGGATGAGCTCGCCTGGCTGATGGCCCACAAGCCCGCCTCCACCCGCGTGCTGGTCGACGAGGCCTACCTGCAGTACAGCGAGCAGCCCAGCCTGATCGCGCAGGTGGCACAGCGCGACGACCTGATCGTGCTGCGCACGTTCTCCAAGCTGTACGGCATGGCCGGCCTGCGCCTGGGCGTGGCAGCGGCCCATCCCGACCGCCTGCGCGAGCTGGCCGGGCTGGGCGACAATCCGCTGCCGGTGCCGGCCCTGGCCGCTGCACTGGCCAGCCTGCGCGACCCGCAGCTGATCCCGCAGCGACGCCTGCAGAATGCAAGGGTGCGGCAGGCCACCATCGCCTGGCTCGGCAAGCGTGGCTTCAGCTGCGTGCCCTCGGAGGCGAACTGCTTCGTGGTCGATGTGCAGCGCGATGGCAGCGCGTTCGCCAAGGCCATGGCCGACAACGGCGTGGTGATTGGACGCAGCTGGCCGATCTGGCCGCAGCGCGTGCGCGTGACGGTCGGCACCGAAGGCGAGATGGCCGCGTTCCGCCGGGCGTTCGCCAAGGTGGCCGGCGTACCGGCGTGACCCTGATGGTGGGGGCGAACCTTGGTTCGCCCTAGCCACGCATGGCGTGGATCGACCGTTGTGAGTGCCGACCGTTGTGGTCGGCACACCGAAGAAATGCCCTTACCAGCGCGGGGTCTTGGTCAGCGGCGGTGCCTGGTGCTGGCGATCGTAGGCGCGCAGCTCGTCACGGATGTGTGCGATGCGCTGGCGCCCCAGGGCATTGCGGCTGTCGTCCAGCACCACGCCATCGAGCAGCTCGGCCATGCGCTGCACGGTGGGCAGCATCTTCTCCCAGGCGTCCAGCGCAGTCAGCGGCGCTGGGAGCGTCAGGAAGAAGGCAATGGCCGGGGTTTCCATGGCGCGGATGTTGGCCATGTCGAAGCTGCCCGGCTTCATGATGCTGGCCATCGAGAAGATCGGGCCGCGTTCGGGGTGGCCCTCCACCAGGCGGTGGAACACGTTCATGTGGCCGAACACCAGGCCGGTCTTTTCCGCCGCCACCACGATGTCTTCACCGCGCAGCTGCTCGCCGGCCCGGGCGGCCACGAACAGCGAGACGATCTTGTCGAAGTCCTGGGTGGCGCGCTTGCCAAGGTCGCTGGCCGCGGCCGGGTCGGTGTCGGCCAGGCCAAGCTCGGCCTGCTCCCCCTCCCCGCCCATGCCCGGCTCGACGCGGCCATCGGCCACGACGACGCCATCGTCGCCCAGCACCGGCTCACGGCGCTCGCCGCTGGTCGGCTCCGCGCTTTCCACGCGGCGCCCCTGGGGCTTCTTCTTCGGACGGCCAAACAGGAAGATCGCGGCGATCAACAGCAGGCCGGCGGCCAGGATGCCGATGCGCAACAGTGCCGTGTCGGACATTCGATAGGTTCTCCGGCTAGTTCATTCAGGTAACTAGGATGGCACGTCAGGCCGCGCCCGCCAATCGCGCAGCTTCTTCCAGGTCCACGCTGACCAGGCGGCTGACGCCCGGCTCGCGCATGGTCACGCCCGAGAGCTGGTGCGCCGCCTCCATCGTCGCCTTGTTGTGGCTGACGAACAGGAACTGCACCTTCTCGCTCATTTCCTTGACCATGTTGGCCAGGCGACCGACGTTGGCTTCGTCCAGCGGTGCGTCCACCTCGTCCAGCAGGCAGAACGGCGCCGGATTCAGCTGGAAGATGGCAAACACCAGCGCCACGGCGGTCATCGCCTTCTCGCCGCCGGACAGCAGCGAGATGCTGGACACGCGCTTGCCCGGCGGGCGCGCCATGATGGTCACGCCGGTATCGAGCAGGTCTTCACCGGTCAGCTCCAGGTAAGCATGGCCGCCACCGAACAGGCGCGGGTACAGCGCCTGCACGCCGGCGTTGACGCGGTCGAAGGTGTCCTTGAAGCGGCCGCGGGTCTCGCGATCGATCTTGCGGATCGCGTCTTCCAGGGTTTCCAGCGCGGTGGTCAGGTCCGCGTGCTGCGAATCCAGGTAATCCGAACGCTGCGAAGCCTCGCCGTACTCGTGGATGGCCGCAAGGTTGACCGGCTCCAGCCGGCGCATGCGTGCGTCGATCTGATGCACGGCCTGCTCCCAGTCGCCCAGGCGCGCATCCTCGGGGAGTGCGTTGAGCACGTCCTGCAGCACGAAGCCGGCCTTTTCCACCGCCGCCTGCAGGGTGTCGGCGCTGAGCACCAGTGCCTGCTGGTCCAGCTTGCGCTGCGAAATCCGCTCGCGCTGGGCCAGCGCCTGTTCGTCGCGCTGGTGGCGGGTCTGCTCGTAGTTGCGCAGCTCGGCGTCGATGCCGTCCAGCAGCGTCCGCGCCTCGGTCAGCACGCGGTCGGCGCGCACGCGCTCTTCCAGCGCGTTCTGGTGTTCGGCCTGCAGCGCTTCGACCGGCGAGTCACCTTCGTCCAGCTGCGAGTGCAGCTCGCCCAGTCGCGAATCCAACTGCCCACGCTGGGTGCCCATGCGCTCCAGCGCCTGGCTCAACGAGGCCAGCTGCGCGCGCTGTGATTCCAGGGTCAGTGCCAGCGCATGCGAGCGCTCGCGCACCGCACGGGCGGCATCGCGGGCCAGGTCGCGGGCCTCGGTCAGCTGGCGGCGCTCGCCCTCCAGCCGCTGCCGGGTCGACTCCAGGTCACCCATGCTGCTGACCGCGTTCTCCAACCGCGAGCGCGCTTCGCGCGCCTGCTCGTTGTTGGCTTCAATCGTTTCCTGCAGCTGCTTCAGCTCGCCTTCAATGCGGTCGATGCGCGTGCGTGCAGCCTCCACCTTGCCCTGCTGGCCCTGCAACTGGCCGGCCAGTTCGGACACCGCGCGATGGGCCTGGTACAGCGCGCGCTGCGCGTCCTCGCGCTGCTGTTCGGCCGCCTGCAGCTGCTCGCGGAAACCGGCCAGCTGGTCTTCCAGTTCGGCCTCGCGGTCCTGCAGCTGTTCGATCTGCTCGCGCAGTTCCTGGATCTCACGTTCGCGCAGCAGCGCGCCCTGCTCGGCGGCACCGGAGCGCGACACGCGCAGCCAGCCCCGGCCCAGGCGCTCGCCGCTCTGGGTGATGATCGAATCGCCTTCGGGCAGGCTGGCCTGCAGCGCCTTCGCCTCGGACAGGTCGCGGGCCGCATGCAGGTGTGCCAGCAGCCGACGGATCGCCGCCGGGCCACGCACGCGTGCGGCCAGCGAGGTGGGTGCAACCTTCAGTTCGGCATCGTCGTTGGCGACCAGCGCGAGGTGACCGTCGCCCAGCTCGCCAAGCGCGTCGACCAGGCTGGCCGGGTCATCGACCAGCACGCCTTCGATCAACTGGCCGAGCGCGCTCTCCACCGCGTTTTCCCAGCCGGCATCCACGTCCAGGCGCTCGCCGACGCGCGCCGCCGAATCCAGCCCGCGCGCCTTCAGCCAGGCGACGGCCGCGCCCTGCTCCTGGCCCAGCGCGGCCTGCTGCAGGGTTTCCAGCGAGGCCAGGCGGCCGCGCAGGCCGTTGGCCTGCTTGCGCAGTTCGGCCAGTTCGTTCTGGCCATTGCGCTGCTGTTCCTGCACGGCCGCCACGCCCTGCTTGCGCAGCTCGACGTCTTCGCTCAGTTCATCCAGCGCGGCCTTCTGCGTGTCGTGCTGCAGGTGCAGCTGCTCGAAGGCTTCCTCCAGCGCGTCCACGTCCAGCCCGGCACGCTCGGCGGCCAGGGCTTCACGACGCCGGTCGGCATCGAGGATCTGCTTGTCCAGGTAGTCCACGCGCGTGCGCTCGACATCGCCGGCGCGCGAGGCCTCCGAACTCTGCGAGGTGTGCTGTTCCCAGCGCTGCTGCCAGCTGGCCAGCCGTTCTTCGGCCTCGCGCAGGCTTTCCTGCTTGATCTCGTTCTCTTCCTGCAGCTCCTCCAGCTGCGGGGTGGCAGCCTCCACCGCCTCGCGCAGCACGCTCAGCCTGGCCTCGTCGCCGCTGATGTGCTGGCCCAGTTCGGCCAGCGCCTGCTGCGTTTCATCGCGCGCCTTGTGCAGGCGCTGGGACAGCTCGCGCTGGTGCTGGATCTGCTGTTCCAGGCGCGCCAGCGTACTGCCGACCTGGTAGACCGCCGCCTGCGCGGTGTTGAGCGCGTCGGCAGCCTCTTCGCGCCGCGCGCGCGAGGTTTCGATGCGGGCTTCGGCATCACGCTGGTCGGCAATCAGCTGCTGCAGCCGCGTTTCTTCCTGCGACAATCCTTCGCGCAGCTTGGACAGGCGTCCGTCGAGGCCGCGGAATTCCAGCGCCTTCCACTCGGCGTCCTTGACCCGGCGCTCTTCCTGCAGGGCCTGGTACTGCTCGGCCTGCTTGGCCTGGCGCTTGAGGTGCTCCAGCTGCTTGCTGATCTCGTCGCGCAGGTCGCCCAGCCGGTCCAGGTTCTCGCGGGTGTGGCGGATGCGGGTCTCGGTTTCCTTGCGGCGCTCCTTGTATTTGGAGATGCCGGCTGCCTCTTCCAGGTACACGCGCAGGTCTTCCGGGCGCGCCTCGATGATCTGGCTGATCATGCCCTGCTCGATGATCGAGTAGCTGCGCGGGCCCAGGCCGGTGCCGAGGAACAGGTCGGTGATGTCGCGGCGGCGGCACTTGGTGCCGTTGAGGTAGTAGTTGCTGGTACCGTCGCGGCTGACCGTGCGCTTGACCGAGATTTCGTTGAACGAGGCGTACTCGCCGGAGATCGTGTGGTCGGAGTTGTCGAAGATCAGCTCGACCGTGGCCTGCGACACCGGCTTGCGGGCATTGGAACCGGAAAAGATCACGTCGGTCAGCGAGTCGCCGCGCAGGCGGCTGGCCGAGCTCTCGCCCATGACCCAGCGCACGGCGTCGATGATGTTCGACTTGCCGCAGCCATTGGGCCCCACCACGCCGGTCATGTTGGTCGGCAGGTGCAGGGTGGTCGGATCGACGAACGACTTGAAGCCGGACAGCTTGATCGTGGAAAGACGCATAGGGGTTCCGGACTGGGGCCGGCAAGCGGCCTGCGTTTACCCTCCAAGTCATTGATCCTGCTGGGATCGATGCCCGTGGAACGGGTGTGACGCCCTGAGTATACCGATGTGGCCGTGTTCTACGAATGGGCGTGGAACATTGTCCAGCCCCACCCCGCCGGCCGGACGTGGCCCGACGCCACGAAACGGAGCCATAAAACAAAACGGGCACCCTTGCGGGCGCCCGTTCTGCGGTGATGCCAGGCCTTGCGGCGTGGGATCAGGCTTCGGCGACGACGACGACCTTGACGGTGGTCTCGACGTCGGCGTGCAGGTGGATCAGCACGTCGTACTCGCCGATGTTGCGGAAGGCGCCTTCGCCCAGGATGACTTCGCTCTTGCTGACCGGCAGGCCGGCAGCGGTGAAGGCATCGGCGATTTCGCGGGCGCCGACCGAGCCGTACAGCTTGCCTTCGGTCGAAGCGTTGGCCGGGATGGTCACGCTCGCGCCGTCCAGCTTGGCCTTGCGGGCGTCAGCTTCGGCGTGGATGGCCTGGGCCTTGGCTTCATATTCGGCGCGCTTGGCTTCGAACTCGGCCTTGTTGCTCTCGGTGGCCGGCACGGCCTTGCCCTGCGGCACGAGGAAGTTACGGCCGTAGCCCGGCTTCACGTCGACCAGGTCGCCCAGGTTGCCGAGGTTGGTGACTTTCTGCAGGAGGATCAGCTGCATGGTATTGCTCCAGATAAGTTATTCGTTAGCGAGGCGATGCCCCGCAACAAAGGCTGTCCGAATAGCTGGCACAGCGGGGGCGGCACCGGGCCGCCCCGCCGGGCATCAGACGTCGTGGTTGTCGGTGTACGGGATCAGGGCCAGGAAGCGAGCGCGCTTGACGGCGGTCGCCAGCTGGCGCTGGTACTTCGACTTGGTACCGGTGACGCGGCTCGGCACGATCTTGCCGTTCTCGGTCAGGTACTGGCGCAGGGTGTTGAGATCCTTGTAGTCGATCTCCTTCACACCTTCAGCCGTGAACTTGCAGAACTTGCGGCGACGGAAGAACTTGGACATGGGAAGGCTCCTTAGGCGGCGGAAGCGGCGTCGTCGCCGGCTTCGTTGTCAGCGGTGGTGGTGGACTCGCCTTCTTCGTCGTCACGACGACGGCGCTCACCGCGCTCCGGCTTGTCACCCTTCTCGTCCTTGCTCTTCATGATCAGCGACTGCTCGGTGTCAGCCTCGTCACGCTTGATGACCAGGTTGCGCAGCACGGCGTCGTTGAAGCGGAAGCTTTCGGTCAGTTCGTTCAGAACGGCCTGGTCGGCTTCGATGTTCATCAGCACGTAGTGGGCCTTCACCAGGTTCTGGATCGGGTACGCCAGCTGGCGGCGGCCCCAGTCTTCCAGACGGTGGATGGTGCCGTTGCCGTTCTCGACCAGCGACTTGTAGCGCTCGATCATGGCCGGGACCTGCTCGCTCTGGTCCGGGTGGACCATGAACACGATTTCGTAATGACGACTCATGTTTTTTCTACCTTTCGGATGTGGCCTTGCGGCCGGACAGCCCCCCGCCGTTGAGACCGCGGTGGGGCAAGGGTTCCCGCCAGGGAGGCAGGAAGCCGCGCATTATGGCGCAGATGGGGTTGCCGGGCAACCGGTGGGTCACCTGGCGCCCTGAACCGGGGGCGGGCGCCCAGCCAAGCCGGGTGGGGCGCCACCAGAACGATCAGGTCCCGCCGGGCCCTCAGGCCTTGTCGGCGTCGGTGGTGAAGCTCTCGCCGCAGCCACACTCGGCGGTGGCGTTCGGGTTGCTGAACGTGAAGGTCTCGCTCAGGCCGTGCTTGCCGAAGTCGATCACCGTGCCGTCCACCAGCGCCAGGCTCTTGGCGTCGACGTAGATCTTCACGCCGTCCTGCTCGAACACGGTATCGCCCTCGCGCTCATCGCGGGCCAGGTCGGTCACGTGGCCCCAGCCGGAACAGCCGGTCTTGGTCACGCCGAAACGCAGGCCCAGCGCGCCGGGGGTCTGGGCGACGAAGCGCTGCACGCGCTCGAAGGCAATGGGGGTCAGGCTGACGGCCATGGGGGCTACTCCAGAGATACAGGGACATTATAAGGAGCCGTTGCCGCGAAAAATGCCTCGCAAGCGGAACGCTGCAACCGGTAAACTCCCGTGTTCACAGATCGAGTCGATCAGCAGAGGATTCAAGTCATGACGGTGGTCAGCGTTGAACATGCGCTTGCCGGGAAGATCCCGGAAGGCGGCGAAGTCACGGTACGCGGATGGGTGCGCACGGTGCGCGGTTCAGCGAATCTGGCCTTCGTGAATGTGAGCGACGGCTCCTGCTTCGCCCCGATCCAGGTGGTGGCCAACGACAGCCTGGGCAACTTCGACGAGATCAAGCGCCTGACCAGCGGCTGTTCGGTCATCGCCACCGGCACCCTGGTGAAGTCGCAGGGCAAGGGCCAGTCGTTCGAGATCCAGGCCAGCACGCTGGAGGTGGTCGGCTGGGTCGAGGACCCGCTGACCTACCCGATCCAGCCCAAGCCGATGTCGCCGGAATTCCTGCGCGAAGTGGCCCACCTGCGCCCGCGCACCAACCTGTTCGGGGCGGTCACCCGCATCCGCAACTGCCTGGCCCAGGCCGTGCACCGCTTCTTCCACGAGAACGGCTTCAACTGGATCAGCACCCCGATCATCACCACCTCCGACGCCGAAGGCGCCGGCCAGATGTTCCGCGTGTCCACCCTGGACATGGTGAACCTGCCGCGTGACGAGAAGGGCGCGATCGATTTCAGCCGCGACTTCTTCGGCAAGGAAACCTTCCTGACCGTGTCCGGCCAGCTCAACGTCGAGGCCTACTGCCTGGCGCTGAGCAAGGTGTATACCTTCGGTCCGACCTTCCGCGCCGAGAACAGCCACACCACCCGCCACCTGGCGGAGTTCTGGATGATCGAGCCGGAAATCGCCTTCGCCGACCTGGCCGAAGACGCGCGCCTGGCCGAAGAGTTCCTGAAGTACCTGTTCCGCGCGGTGCTGAACGAACGCAGCGACGACCTGGCCTTCATCGCCGAGCGCGTGGACAAGAACGCGATCACCAAGCTGGAAGACTTCATCAATGCGCCGTTCGAGCGCATCGACTACACCGATGCGGTCAGCCTGCTGCAGAAGTCCGGCAGGAAGTTCGACTTCCCGGTCGAATGGGGCCTGGACCTGCAGACCGAGCACGAGCGCTGGCTGACCGAGGAACATGTCGGGCGCCCGGTGGTGGTGACCAACTACCCGGAGCACATCAAGGCCTTCTACATGCGCCTGAACGACGACGGCAAGACCGTCGCCGCGATGGACGTGCTGGCCCCGGGCATCGGCGAGATCATCGGCGGCAGCCAGCGCGAAGAGCGCCTGGACGTGCTGGACGCGCGCATGGCCCAGTTCGGCCTGGACCGCGAGCACTACAGCTGGTACCGCGATTTCCGCCGCTACGGCTCGGTGCCGCACGCGGGCTTCGGCCTGGGCTTTGAGCGCCTGGTGGTGTACGTCTGCGGCCTGTCCAACATCCGCGATGCGATCCCCTACCCGCGCGCCCCGGGCAGCGCGGACTTCTAAGCCCCACACGACCACGGAGGTACTGCCCCCATGACCCTGTTCTTCGCCCTCTGTTTCGTCGGCGTTGCAGTGGCCGGGTTCAGTGCCTTCGTGATCTTCTGGCCGCTGACCCTGGTGCACGTGCGCGACCGCCATCCGGCGCTCGCCGAGCGCTTTGGCAGCGGCGCCTTCCTCAAGCCCGATGCCCTGGCCTGGCTGCTGCGCCGTGATTATCGCCAGCAACCGGACCGCTCGCTGTCCGGGCTGGCGACGCCGGCCTGGGTATCGCTGCTGACCCTGCTGGCCGGACTGGGCATGGCCGCCCTGCTCTGGCTGGCCTCGCTCTGGTAACGCATCCATGAATGACATCTCCGTCTCGCGCGACAGCTGGTGGCTGGCCAGCCTCGGCAACACCCTGATCTGGGCGCGCCTGCGCGTGCGCCCGGCCGGCACCGCCGAAGTGCTCGACAGCGATGGCAATACGCTGAGTTATGACAGCGAAGACACCGCGCGTTCGCAGCTGTTCGACGCCGAATTCGTCGAGTACGACGGCCTGGATGAGGAAGACGCGCTGGTGCGCGGCTTCAGCCTGCACGAAGTGCAGCCGCCGCAGGCCGACAGCGACGAGGGCCTGCGTGGCCGCATGATCCAGTCGCTCGGCGGGCGCGCCTGACCCTGGCATGTTCACCCCGCGCGCCTTCGCCGAGACCGACCTGCTCTGGCTGGACCGCCTGCTGGCACGCGACCCGTTCGTCACCGTGCTCACGACCGGCGGCGATGGCCTGCCAGAGCTGACCCGGATGCCGGTGCTGTACCGGCGTGACGGCGATCGCATCGAACTGTGCGGGCATTGGGCCCGCGCCAACCCGCAGTCGCGCCACCGCGGCACCGCCAAGGTGCTGGTCGATGGACCGCACGGCTATGTTTCGGCCAGCTGGTACCCGGACAAGGAGCCTGCTGCGCGGGTGCCGACCTGGAACTATGCGGTTGCCGAGCTGCGCGGCCAGCTGCACACGTTCGACGATGCCGGTGCGCTGGCTGAACTGGTCGGCGCGATCAGCGACCGTTTCGAAGCCAGCGTCGGCCAGGCCTGGCGGTTCGATGCCGCGCGCGCCGAGCACGGCCCGGAGCTGCGCGCCATCGTCGGCTTCCGCTTCCAGGTTGAACACGTACAGCTGAAGCTGAAATTCAGCCAGAACCATCCCGACGCCAACCAGCAGGCCGTGATCGCCGCACTGGACGCGCTCGCCACCCCGTCCTCCCATGAGCTGGCGCAGTGGATGCGCTGGCACCGTGAACAGTCCGCCTCCAGCGGCTGATCACCTCAGCTTCCCGCGACAGCGCGACGAGAACGGCCGCGCCTTGCCCCCACCCGACGCCAGGGATACCGCACATGAAAGACATCCACCGCCTGCTGCAGAACAACCGCGACTGGGCCGACCGCATCGCCAAGGAGGACCCTGAGTTCTTCCAGCACCTGTCCAAGCAGCAGCATCCGGAATACCTGTGGATCGGCTGCTCCGACTCGCGGGTGCCGGCCAACCAGATCATCGGCATGGCGCCGGGTGAAGTCTTCGTGCATCGCAACGTCGCCAACGTGGTGGCACACAGCGACCTGAACTGCCTGAGCGTGGTGCAGTACGCGGTGGACCAGCTGAAGGTGAAGCACATCCTGATCGTTGGCCACTACGGTTGCGGCGGCGTGCACGCCTGCCTGCACAATACCCGCGTCGGCCTGGCCGACAACTGGCTGCGTCATGTCGGCGACGTGGTGCAGAAGCACCAGGGCATCCTCGACGCGATCGAGGACGACGAGCTGAAGCACGCGCGCCTGTGCGAACTGAACGTGATCGAGCAGGTCGCCAACCTGTGCCGTTCAACCATCGTGGAGGACGCCTGGGCCCGCGGCCAGAAGCTGATGGTGCACGGCTGGGTCTACAGCCTGAAGAACGGCCGGGTCAGCGAGATGGGCATCGACGTCGGTGCACCGGAAGAGTTGAAACCGGCCTATGAAAAGGCGCTGTCCTTCGTGCCCCGCCAGGGCCGGCGCGACTGAACCCCCACGGACAACGACCATGCTCGCTTCGCCGATCAACCTGCACGCCTGGATCGAAGAGAACCGCCACCTGCTGAAGCCGCCGGTGGGCAACAAGATGATCGACAACGGCGATTTCATCGTGATGGTGGTCGGTGGGCCGAACTCGCGCACCGACTACCACTACGATGAAGGCCCGGAGTGGTTCTACCAGCTCGAAGGCGAGATGGTGCTGAAGGTGCAGGAGGACGGCGCGGTGCGCGACATCCCGATCCGCGCCGGCGAGATCTTCCTGCTGCCGGCCCGGGTGCCGCACTCGCCGCGGCGCCCGCCCGGCGGCATCGGCCTGGTGGTCGAGCGCAAGCGCCTGCCGCACGAGAAGGACGGCGTGATCTGGCACTGCGAACGCTGCAACCACAAGCTGCACGAAGAGTTCTTCGCGCTGCAGAACATCGAGACCGACCTGCCCAAGGTGTTTGCGCGCTATCACGCCAGCCTGGAGCTGCGCACCTGCAGCCAGTGCGGGCACGTGGATCCGCTGCCGGCGCCAGCGGCGGACTGAGCCAGCGAACGCTAGTTGCCAGCCTTGGTGGGCGCTTTCTTGTACGTGCGCCAACCAAGGTTGGCGACTACCGGATCACGCGGCGCTGGTGCCGGGTCGGCTGCTACCGGGCCATGCCCCAGGCGCTACACTGGCGGTCCCGTTGCAGCCTGTTGCCCGACCATGTCCGACCTGCTCAGCCGCACCCATGCCATTGCCCTGGACGCCGCCGATCCACTGCGCCCGCTGCGCAGTGAATTCCTGATTCCGCGCCATGGCGGCGGAGAGCAGACCTACTTCGTCGGCAATTCGCTGGGCCTGCAGCCGCGCGGCGCGCAGGCGGCGGTGCAGGAGGTGATGAAGCAGTGGGGCGAGCTGGCCGTGGAAGGCCACTTCACCGGGCCGACGCAGTGGTTGTCGTACCACCGCCTGGTCAGCGCGCAGCTGGCCCGCGTGGTCGGCGCGCTGCCCAGCGAAGTGGTGGCGATGAACACGCTCAGCGTGAACCTGCACCTGATGATGGTCAGCTTCTACCGGCCGAGCACGCAGCGCCCGGTGATCCTGATGGAAGCCGGCGCATTCCCCACCGACCGCCACGCGGTGGAAGCACAGATCCGCTTCCATGGCTTCGACCCGGCCGAGTGCCTGGTGGAAGTGCAACCGGACGAAGCCAACGGCACGATCTCGCTGAACGCGATCGAACGTGCCATCGCCGAGCACGGCCCGCGCCTGGCGCTGGTGCTGTGGCCCGGTGTGCAGTACCGCACCGGCCAGGCCTTCGACCTCGATGCGATCACCCGCGCCGCCCGCCTGCAGGGCGCGCGCATCGGCTTCGACCTGGCGCATTCGGTGGGCAACCTGCCGCTGCGCCTGCATGACGTGGCCCCGGATTTTGCCGTGTGGTGCCATTACAAGTACCTCAACAGTGGCCCGGGGGCGGTGGCCGGGGCGTTCGTGCACGAGCGCCACCATCGCGACACCACCCTGCCGCGCTTTGCCGGCTGGTGGGGGCATGAGGAAGCCACCCGCTTCCAGATGGCGCCGCAGTTCACCCCGGCGATCGGTGCCGAAGGCTGGCAGTTGAGCAATCCGCCGATCCTCGGCCTGGCGCCCCTGCGGGCCTCGCTGGACCTGTTCGAGCGCGCGGGCATGGACGCACTGCGCAGCAAGTCGCTGGCGCTGACCGGCATGCTCGAAGCACTGGTGCGCGCGCGCCTGCCCCAGGTGCTGGACATCATCACCCCGGCCGACCCGCAGCGCCGCGGCTGCCAGTTGTCGCTGCGCGTGATCGGCGGCCGCGAACGGGGGCGTGCGCTGTTCGAACACCTGCGCGGCATCGGCGTACTGGGCGACTGGCGCGAACCCGACGTGATCCGCATCTCGCCCACCCCGCTCTACAACCGCTACCTGGACGTGCACCACTTCGTCGAGGAAGTGGAAGCCTGGGCAGGCCTTTGAGTCGGCCCCTTTCCTGCTGCTGGACAGTTCGTTGATCGCACACGCTTCCCGCTCGTTGAGCATTATCGGTGCCGGCCTCGCCGGGTCCCTGCTGGCCATCCTGCTGTCACGGCAGGGCTGGCGCATCACCCTGTACGAACGCCGCGGTGATCCGCGCGTGGCCGACTACGAGAGCGGCCGCTCGATCAACCTGGCGTTGGCCGAGCGCGGGCGCAATGCACTGCGCCAGGCCGGCGTGGAAGACGAAGTGATGGCGCGCGCGGTGATGATGCGCGGCCGCATGGTGCACCCGCGCGACGGCGCGCCGCAGCTGCAACGCTACGGCCGCGACGACAGCGAGGTGATCTGGTCGATCCACCGCCGTGACCTGAACACCACGCTGCTGGAGCTGGCCGAACGGGCCGGCGCCACCGTGCACTTCCACCGCCGCCTGCACACCGTTGATTTCGATGCCGGCCATGCGCGCTTCATCGATGATCGCGACGACAGTCCGCACGACATCCACTTCGATACCCTGATCGGTGCCGACGGCGCAGGGTCGGCGCTGCGCGCGGCGATGAACCGGCGCGCGCCGCTGGGCGAGGACATCGCCTTCCTCGACCACTCCTACAAGGAGCTGGAGATCCCGCCGGCCGCCGACGGTGGCTTCCGCATCGAGCGCAACGCACTGCACATCTGGCCCCGTGGCCACTACATGTGCATCGCCCTGCCCAACCACGAAGGCACCTTCACCGTCACCCTGTTCCTGCCCAACCAGGGCGATCCCAGCTTCGCGACGGTCAATACCGGTGCGCAGGCCGAGGCGTTGTTCGCGCGCGAATTCGCCGATGCGCTGCCGCTGATCCCCAACCTGCGCGCCGACTGGGAGCAACATCCGCCGGGCCTGCTTGGCACGCTCACCCTGGAGCGCTGGCACCAGCAGGGGCGCGCCGTGCTGATCGGCGATGCCGCCCACGCGATGGTGCCGTTCCACGGCCAGGGCATGAACTGCGCGTTCGAGGACTGCGTCGCACTGGCCCGCCACCTGATGGACGCGGATGACCTGCAAGGTGCGTTCGCCGCGTTCGAAGCCGAGCGCAAGCCGAATGCACGTGCCATCCAGCAGATGGCGCTGGAAAACTACCTGGAGATGCGCGACCGCGTCGCCGATCCCGCATTCCTGCTGCAGCGCGAACTGGAGCAGGAACTGCAGCGGCGCTGGCCGACCCGCTTCGTGCCGCACTACACGATGGTCACCTTCCTGCACACGCCGTACGCCGAGGCGCTGCGCCGCACCGAACTGCAACGCGACATGCTGGTGGCCGCCACCACCGGCCATGATTCACTGGACAACATCGACTGGGCCGCGCTGGAAGCGCAGATCCACGCGCAGCTGCCGGTCCTGGAGGGCGCGCACTGATGGCCGACAGCTTCCTGTTCTACGACCTGGAAACCTTCGGCCAGGATCCGCGGCGCACGCGCATCTCGCAGTACGCCGCCATCCGCACCGATGCCGATCTCAACGAGATCGACACGCCGGTCAGCTTCTTCGTGCGGCCGGCCGATGACCTGCTGCCCTCGCCGATGGCCACCCTGGTCACCGGCATCACCCCGCAACAGGCGCTGGCCGAGGGCATCAGCGAGGCCGAGGCCTTCGACCGCATCAACGAACAGCTGTCGCGCCCCGGCACCTGCGCACTGGGTTACAACACGCTGCGGTTCGACGATGAGTTCGTCCGCTACGGCCTGTTCCGCAATTTCCATGATCCGTACGAACGCGAGTGGCGCAATGGCAATTCGCGCTGGGACCTGCTGGACATGCTGCGGCTGATGCGGGCGATGCGGCCCGAGGGCATCCAGTGGCCGCTGCGCGAGGACGGCGCGACGTCGTTCAAGCTCGAACACCTGGCCGAAGCCAACAACGTGCGCGAGGGCGATGCGCACGAGGCGCTGTCGGACGTGCGCGCGACCATCGGCATGGCGCGGCTGTTCAAGCAGTCGCAGCCACGGTTGTGGGACTACGCACTGAAGCTGCGCGACAAGCGCTTCGTCGGCGGCCTGCTGGACGTGGCCGCGATGAAGCCGGTGCTGCATGTTTCCATGCGCTATCCCGCCAGCCGCCTGTGCGCGGCGCCGGTGCTGCCGCTGGCCGTGCACCCGACCATCAACAACCGGGTGATCGTGTTCGACCTGGACGGTGACATCGACGATCTGCTGGCACTGCCGGCCGAGGTGATCGCGCAGCGCCTGTACCTGCGCGCCAGCGAGCTGCCCGAGGGCGTGGCACGGGTGCCGCTGAAGGAGGTGCATCTGAACAAGGTGCCGGCGCTGATCGCCTGGAACCACCTGCGCGCCGATGACCACGCGCGCCTCGGCCTGGACGTGGCCGCGATCGAAGCCAAGGTGGAACGGCTGCGCGCGTTTGCGCCGCAACTGGCCGAGAAGGCCCGCCAGGTCTACAACCAGCCCCGCGCCGCCACCGTGGCCGACGTTGACGCCTCGCTGTACGACGGTTTCCTCGGCAACGGCGACAAGCCGCTGCTTGCCCTCGCCCGCACCACCGCGCCGGAGCAGCTGGCCGCGCTGGAGGGCCGCTTCCGCGACCCGCGCCTGCCGGAACTGCTGTTCCGCTATCGCGCGCGCAACCATCCCGGCAGCCTCGCGCCGGCTGAACGCCAGCGCTGGCAGGATTACCGCCGCCAGCGCCTGCTCGGCGACGGCGGGCTGGGCGAACTCAACCTGCCCCAGTACCGGCAGCAGCTCGATGCATTGGCCGCCGAAGCGCCCGACGATGCGCGGCGCCAGGCCCTGCTGCAATCGCTGCGCGAATGGGGCCAGCACCTGCAGGAGACACTGTGAGCACCTACTTCTCGGACGCCAGTTTCAGGTTCCTGCGCAGCCTGGCACGGCACAACGACAAGGCCTGGTTCAACGACCACCGCCAGCAGTATGAAGACCACGTACGGCAGCCGTTCCTGCGCCTGCTGGGCGACCTGCAGCCGGCCCTGGCCGAGGTCAGCGAACACTTCCGTGCCGATACCCGCGGCGTCGGCGGCTCGCTGTTCCGCATCCATCGCGACGCGCGCTTCTCCAACGACAAGTCGCCGTACAAGACCTGGCAGGGGGCGCGCCTGTTCCATGAGCGCCGCCGCGAGGTGGCCGCGCCGTCGTTCTACGTGCACCTGCAGCCGGGCGAGAGTTTCGTCGGTGCCGGCCTGTGGCATCCAGAGCCGGAAACGCAGCGCCGCGTGCGCCACTTCATCCTCGACAACCCGGGCAGCTGGAAGGCCGCCGCGCATGCCCCGGCCCTGCGCAAGCGCTTCGATTTCGAGGAGAGCGAGAAGCTGGTGCGTCCGCCGCGTGGTTTCCCCGCCGACTTCGAGTTCATCGACGACCTCAAGCACCGCAACTGGGTGATGTGGCGCTCGCTGGACGACGCCACCATGACCGGCCCACGCCTGCTGTCCACGCTGGGCAAGGACCTGGCCGCGCTCGGTCCGTTCGTCGATTACCTGTGCGCCGCGCTGGATCTGGAGTTCTGATGTCGCAGGATCTTCCGCTGGCCCGCCAGCGGCGCGTGCTCGGCCGCACCGGCCTGGCCGTTTCACCGATCGGCCTGGGCTGCTCCGGCTTCTGGGGCCATCGCCGCTTCCCGGAGCATGAGGCGGCCGCCGTGGTCGAACATGCGCTCGCCCATGGCGTGAATCTGCTCGATACGGGTCACAACTATTCCGGCTTCCATGCCGAGCCGCGCCTGGGCCGCATCCTGCGCCCGTTGCTGAAGCAGTACCCGCGCGACGCGCTGGTGATCTCCAGCAAGGGCGGCACGCTGACCGGCCAGGCCGGCATCAGCGGTGCCGAGCAACGCAACTTCTCGCCCGCGGCCATCACCGCCAGCTGCGAGGCGTCGCTGCGCAACCTCGGCCTGGATCACCTGGACATCTACCAGCTGCATGGCGCCAGCGAGCACGACATCAACGACGATCTGCTGGCCGCGCTGCAGCGCCTGCGCGAGCGCGGGTTGATCCGGCACACCGGCATCAACACCCACTCGGCCTCGACCCTGCGCTGGATGATCGCCCATCCCGGCGCCTTCGATGTGGTGCTGCTGGACTACAACGCCCTGCAGCAGGACCGCGAACCGCTGATCGACCAGTTGCAGGCGGTGGGCATCGGCGTGCTGGCCGGGACCGTGCTGGCGCAGGGCCACCTGCTGCCCGCACGCCCGCGCCTGCCACGGCTGGCCGATGGCTGGTACCTGGCGCGCGCCTGGCTGAAGCCCAGCAGCCGCCAGCTGATGCGCAGTGCCCGCCAGATGCGCCGGGCAGTGGCCGCGATCCGCAGCCAGCGTCCGGCGCAGACCGCCTTCGCCTATGCATTGGGGCATCCCGGCGTGGCCAGCGGCATCCTCGGCACTACCCGCATCGGCAGCCTGGACGAGGTGCTGGCAACACGCGTGGAAGCGCTGGGCCCGACCGAGCGGCAACAGCTGGTGGAGGCCTTCGGCGACGGGCAGGGTTCGCCCAGTCAGTAAGTCTTCACCCGGTGCTGCCGCGGTTGCGGCAGTCTGGTCGCCATGAAGAAACTCTCCGCGCTTGTGGTGCTGCTGGTCCTGGCCTTGGCGGCCTGGTGGTTCGGCGGCCCGTACCTGACGGTCAACGGCCTGTCCAAGGCCATCGAGCAGCGCGACACCGCGCGCCTGGAACGTTACGTCGACTTCCCGCGCGTGCGCAGCAGCCTGCGCGCGCAGCTCAATGACTACGTGGTGCGCCAGGCCGGCCCCGAGGTGGCGGCCAGCCCGTTCGGCGCCCTGCTCTACGGCCTGGGTGATCAGCTCGGTGGCGCTGCGGTGGACACCCTGATGACCCCGACCGGGATCGGCGCGATGCTGCAGGGCCACGTGCTGTGGAAGCGCGGCCGCAATGAGTTGCAGGGCGGCGATGTGTTCGGCCCGACCGAGCCGGCGCAGCCCCTGAAGCAGGCCGAACACCATTTCGAGTCATTCGACCGCTTCGTGATCGATGTCGATCGCGGCCCCGGCCAGCCGCCGTTGAAGGTGGTGCTGGAGCCGCAGGGCCTGCGCTGGAAGGTGGTGGACCTGCAGCTGGGGCTGTCCGGCAGCCCGTGACCGGACCCGTGGCCTGACGGCAATGCCGACCAGGGTCGGCAACGGCCAGGCCCTAGCCCTCGTTGGCGACGCCGTGCGGCACGTGGCCGGCGGCCACATGCTCGCGGGCGCTGTCGATGTTGTGCTGCGAATCATCGAAGAAGATGTCGGCACCGAACGCCTGCAGGAACGGCCCCTTGTGGCGGCCCCCGAGGAAGAGCGCTTCGTCCAGTCGCACGCCCCACTCGCGCAGCGTGCGGATCACCCGTTCATGCGCCGGCGCCGAACGTGCGGTCACCAGCGCGGTGCGGATCGGTGCGCTCTCGCCGGCCGGGAACACTTCCTGCAGCGTATGCAGGGCCGACAGGAAGCCCCGGAACGGGCCGCCGCTGAGCGGTTCGCGGGCCCGTTCGCGCTCGTGCCGGCCGAACGCTTCAACGCCCTGCTCGCGCGAAATGCGCTCACTCTCGTCGCCGAAGATCACCGCATCACCGTCGAAGGCGATGCGCAGCTGGCCGGCCGGGCGACCGATGTCGATCTGGTCGGCTGCTGCGGCCGCGGTCTCGCCCGGCGGCTTGGGCAGGATGGTCGCCGCTGCGATGCCATGGCGCAGCGCGCTGCGCACCGATTCCGGGTTGGCCGACAGGAACAGATCGGTGCCGAACGGCTTCACGTAGGGCCAGGTCGGCTCGCCGGCGGTGAAGGTCGCGCGGATGATGCCCAGGCCGTAGTGCTGGATCGAGTTGAAGATGCGCAGGCCGGTGTCGGCCGAGTTGCGCGACAGCAGGATCACCTCGACCCGGGGGTTCTCCGGGCTGGCGCCCTGGTTCAGCGCCAGCAGCTTGCGCACCACCGGGAAGGCCACGCCGGGGCCGAGGATGTCGTCCTCGTGCTGGCGCTGGAACTCGGCGTAGGCCGCCACGCCATCGCTCTCGAACAGTGCGTGGCTTTCTTCGAGGTCGAACAGCGCGCGCGAGGTCACCGCGACGGTCAGCAAACGGGGGGAGTTGTCGCCCATCGGTGGGGGTCCTTCAAGCGGTCGGCACGGCCGGCCGCCTATTGTCCTCAAAAAACGAACTGTTCGCTCAGGATCCGGTCTTCCAGGTTGTGCTCCGGGTCGAACAGCAGGGTCACGCGGCGGTCCCTGGACTCGCGGATGGTCACCTCCACCACGTCGCGGGTCTCGTGCGAATCAGCGGTGACACTGACCGGACGCTTGTAGGGATCGAGCACGCGGAAGCGCACCTCGGTATCCGCCTTCAGGATCGCCCCGCGCCAACGCCGCGGGCGATAGGGCGCCAACGGCGTCAGGGCGATGGTATGCGAGCCCAGTGGCAGTACCGGGCCATGCGCGGAGTAGTTGTACGCGGTGCTGCCGGCCGGGGTGGCCACCAGCACGCCATCGCCGATCAGTTCGGCGACGCGCTCCTGGCCGTTGAGGTCGATACCGATATGCGCGGCCTGGCGGGTCTGGCGCAGCAGCGAGACATCGTTGTAGGCCAGTGAACCGGTGCTGGTGCCCGATTCGGTCAGCGCCACCATCTCCAGCGGGCGCAGGTTGGCCGGTTCGGCGCGCGCAATGCGGGCCTGCACGTCGTCGTCGCCACGGTACTGGTTCATCAGGAAGCCGACGGTACCCAGCTTCATGCCGAACACCGGCTTGCCGAGGTGCCCGTGCCGATGCAGGGTCTGCAGCATGAAGCCGTCGCCGCCCAGCGGGCACAGCACGTCGGCCTGCTCCGGCGTGTGATCGCCATAACGCGAAATCATCGCCGCGCGGGCCATCTGCGCCGGTTCGGTGGTGCTGGCCAGGAAAGCGATGCGGGGGGTGTCGCTCATCGGTGGATCCGGGTGGGGTGTGCCAGCAAGAGCATACCCGGTAGTGCCGGCCGCTGGCCGGCAACAGCAGCCGGTTGCGGTTCATGCGGTTGCCGGCCAGCGGCCGGCACTACCCGGCAATGCAGATCGGCCCCGCTTTCGCGGGGCCGTTCCGGTTCACGCATGCCAGGCATGGCCTGGCACTACTTCACTTACGCACCATGCGCGGCCAGCTGGCCCAGGCGCTGCACCGCGACCGAGACGGTCGGGTAGTCCAGGGTCTTCTGCTCGGCCAGTTCGGCCAGCATCGCCAGGGTGAAGCGCAGGCTGTTGTCATCGCGACCCATCCAGGCCGCCACCTTGGCTTCGGCGCTGCCACCCTTGGTGCCCAGCACCTGGCCTGCCAGGTTGCGGTGGTTGGCCGCCAGTTCGTCACGCAGCACGCCACGTGCCACCGCATGCCAACGGCCGTTGACCTCCAGCGCGTCGACCTGCTCGAACAGCCACGGCAGCTGCAGGGCATCGCCCAGGCGGAAGTGGACCTTGGACACGTCAACCGGCTTCAGCTTGCGGGTACGGGCCAGCTCGATGATGTCGAACGCCGGCTCCAGGAAGTGCAGTTCGGCCAGCTGCTGCGCCAGCGCGGACGGCAGGCCCTTTTCCTTCCACTCGGCCACCAGGGCTTCGTAGGTCGGACGCTGCGAATCCGGCAGCACGCCCGAAGCAACGCGGATGTCGTTGAACGGACCCTGGTAGCGGTTGACCGCCTCGGTGATGCCCGGCATCGCGCCCGGGCGCGACAGCAGCCAGCGCACGAACGAACGCTGCAGCTTCCAGATCACTTCCAGTGCGTCGATCTGCACCGACTCCGGCACCTTGCCATCGAGCGCGTCGATCTGCGCCCACAGTGCACGTGCATCCAGCGTTTCGCGGCTGATGGTGTAGGCCTTGGCAACCTCGGCGATGGAACGGCCGGTGTCTTCCTGCATGCGCATCAGGAAGGTGGCGCCCATGCGGTTGATGGTCTGGTTGGTCACGGCCGTGGCGATGATTTCGCGCTTCAGGCGGTGACGCTCCATCGCGTCGGCGTACTTCTTCTGCAGCGGGGTCGGGAAGTAGCGCTGCAGCTCCTTGGACAGGTACGGATCTTCCGGAATGTCCGAATCCAGCAGCTGGTTGAACGCCACCAGCTTGGAATAGGACAGCAGCACCGACAGCTCCGGACGGGTCAGGCCCTGGCCGCGTGCCTTGCGCTGCGACAGCTCGGCATCGGACGGCAGGAACTCGATCTGGCGGTCGAGCAGGCCCTGCTGTTCCAGGGTGCGGATGAAGTGCTGCTTGGACCCCAGGCGCTTGACCGCCATCCGCTCCATCAGGCTCAGCGCCTGGTTCTGGCGGTAGTTGTCGTTGAGCACCAGCTCGGCGACCTCGTCGGTCATCGACGCCAGCAGCTTGTTGCGCTGCTCGACGGTCAGCTTCTTGGCCCGCACCACATCGTTGAGCAGGATCTTGATGTTGACTTCGTGGTCGGAGGTATCGACGCCGGCCGAATTGTCGATGAAGTCGGTGTTGAGCAGCACGCCGGCCTGGGCAGCCTCGATGCGGCCCAGCTGGGTCATGCCCAGGTTGCCACCCTCGCCCACCACCTTGCAGCGCAGCTCGCCACCGTTCACGCGCAGCGCGTTGTTGGCGCGGTCACCGACATCGCTGTGCTGCTCGCTGGCGGCCTTGACGTAGGTACCGATGCCGCCATTCCACAACAGGTCGACCGGAGCCTTCAGGATCGCGCTCATCAGATCGTTCGGCGACAGCGCCTTGACGTTCTCGTCCAGGCCCAGCGCTTCACGCACCTGCGGGGTGATCTCGATCGACTTGAGGCTGCGCGGGTACACGCCGCCGCCCTTGCTGATCAGCTTGGTGTCGTAATCAGCCCAGCTGGAACGCGGCAGGGTGAACAGGCGTTCGCGCTCGACGAACGACGTGGCCGCGTCCGGGTTCGGGTCCAGGAAGATATGGCGGTGGTCGAATGCAGCCACCAGGCGGATGTGGCGCGACAGCAGCATGCCGTTGCCGAACACGTCGCCCGACATGTCGCCGACGCCGACTGCGGTGAAGTCCTGGCTCTGGCTGTCACGGCCCAGGGCGCGGAAGTGGCGCTTGACCGATTCCCACGCGCCGCGCGCGGTGATGCCCATGCCCTTGTGGTCGTAGCCCACCGAGCCACCCGAGGCGAACGCATCGCCCATCCAGAAGCCGTGCGCGATGGCCAGGCCGTTGGCGATGTCGGAGAAGGTCGCGGTGCCCTTGTCGGCCGCCACCACCAGGTACGGATCGTCCATGTCGTGGCGCACGACATCCACCGGCGGCACGATCTTGTTGTTGACGATGTTGTCGGTGATGTCCAGCAGGCCCTGGATGAACAGCTTGTAGCAGGCCACGCCGTTGGCGAAGATCGCATCACGGTCGCCGTTCACCGGCGGGGTCTTGGCGAAGAAGCCGCCCTTCGCGCCGACCGGCACGATGACGGTGTTCTTGACCATCTGTGCCTTGACCAGGCCCAGCACTTCGGTACGGAAGTCCTCACGACGGTCCGACCAGCGCAGGCCGCCACGGGCGACCGCGCCGAAGCGCAGGTGGGTACCTTCCACGCGCGGGCCGTAGACGAAGATCTCGCGGTACGGGCGCGGCTTCGGCAGGTCCGGCACCAGCGCCGAATCGAACTTGAAGCTGATGACATGGCCGTGCTGGCCGTTGGCATCGGTCTGGTAGTAGCTGGTACGCAGGGTCGCGTCGATCACGCCCATGAACGAGCGCAGGATGCGGTCCTCGTCCAGGCTGGACACGCGGTCCATCAGCTTCAGCAGCGCATCGCGCGCGGCCTGCATCTGCGCGTCGCGGTCACCCTTGCGGGCATCGACCACGCTCTTGAGCACCTTCAGCGTGGCGTCGTCGCCAGCAGCCAGCACATCGAAGTGGGCCTTCAACTGGGCCTGGCCGGCGGCGATGTCATCCTTGCTCTCGTGGCCGGTGGCCGGATCGAAGCGGGCTTCGAACAGTTCCACCAGCAGGCGTGCCAGCAGCGGGTAGCGCGCGAAGGTGCCTTCCACGTACGCCTGCGAGAACGGCACGCCGGTCTGCAGCAGGTACTTGCAGTAGCCACGCAGCATGGCGACCTGGCGCCAGTGCAGGCCGGCAGCCAGCACCAGCCGGTTGAAACCGTCGTTCTCGGCGTCGCCATGCCAGACGCGGGCGAAGGTCTCGCCGAAAGCCTCGTCGACGCTGGCGGCATCGATCGCGCCGGCGGTCGACTCGACCTCGAAGTCCTGCACGTACACCGGGGCGTTGTCGACCGTCAGGCGGTACGGGCGCTCGGCGATCACGCGCAGGCCCATGTTCTCCATCATCGGCAGCGCGTCCGACAGCGGAATGTCGTCCAGCTGGCGGTACAGCTTCAGGCGCAGGCCATCCCCGCCTTCGCGCGGCACGGCCTGCAGGCTCAGGCGCAGGTCGTCCGGGCCGGTCAGGGCATCGAGCTGGCTGACATCGTTGGCGGCAACCGCGGTGCTGTTGTCTTCGATGTAGCCGGCCGGCAGTGCCTTGCCGATACGGGCGGCGATGCGCAGGCCTTCGGTCTCGCCGTGGCGGGCCACCAGCGCTTCGCGCAGGTCGTCCTGCCAGTTGCGCAGCACCTGGGCCAGCTTCTGCTCCAGGTCGGCGGTATCGACGTCGAGCATCTCACCCGGCTTCGGGCGCACGATCAGGTGCACCTGCGCCAGCGGCGATTCGCCCAGCACCACCGAGCTGTCGACGTACTCACCGTGCAGTGCGTCCTTCAGCATCGCTTCGATGCGCAGGCGCACGTCGGTGTTGAAGCGCTCGCGCGGCAGGTAGACCAGCGCGGAGATGAAACGGCTGTACTTGTCGCGGCGCAGGAACAGGCGGCTGCGCACGCGCTCCTGCAGGCCCAGCACGCCCATCGCGGTGCGGAACAGTTCGTCCTCGCTGGACTGGAACAGCTCTTCGCGCGGCAGGGTTTCCAGGATGTGGCGCAGGGCCTTGCCGCTGTGGCTGGCCGGGGCCAGGCCCGACTGCTTCATCACGTGCTCGTGGCGCTGGCGCACCAGCGGGATTTCCCACGGGCGGCGGTTGTAGGCGCTGGAGGTGAACAGGCCGAGGAAGCGCTGCTCGCCGATGATCTTGCCCTTGGCGTCGAATTCCAGCACGCCGATGTAGTCCATGTAACCGGCGCGATGCACGCGCGAACGGGCGTTGGTCTTGGTCAGGATCAGCGCGTCCTTCAACCCGGACGTGGTGTTCAGGCCCTGCGCGGCCAGAGTCTTGACCGGACGGGCGGCGGACTTGTCCTTGCCGCGCATCAGGCCCAGGCCGGTGTCGTTCAGCGGCGCCAGCACCTCTTCCTTGCCCTGCTTCTCGACGCGGTACTCGCGGTAGCCGAAGAAGGTGAAGTGGTTGTCGGCGGCCCAGCGCAGGAACTCCTGCGCCTCCTTGCGCGACGCCGCGTCGACCGGCAGCTGGCGGCTGCCCAGGTCGTCGGCCAGCGCCAGCGCCTTGTCCTTCATCGGCTGCCAGTCGCGCACGATCGCACGTACTTCGTCCAGCGCCTTGTTGATGGCCTGTTCGATGGCGGCCATGGCGTCGGCCGGCTGGCGGTCGATCTCCAGCAGCATCACCGACTCGGCATCGCCCTCGCCGACCTTGACCAGCTTGCCGGCCTTGTCGCGGGTGAAGCGCAGCACCGGGTGGCCCAGCACGTGGACGCCCACGCCCTGCTCGGCCAGCGACATGGTGACCGTATCGACGAGGAACGGCATGTCATCGTTGACGATCTGCAGCACGGTGTGCGGCGATTCCCAACCGTTGGCCTTCGCGGTCGGATTGAACACGCGGACGTTGGCCTTGCCGGCCTTGCGGGCACGGGCGAATTCCAGCGTCTCAGCCGCGAGAGCGGCCCACTCTTCAGCGCTGTGGTGCGGGAACTCGTCCGACTCCATGCGCTTGTAGAAGTCAGTGGCAAAGGCCACTGCTTCGGCCTGTGCGGCCGCGGGGTAGCGCTTGCGCAAGGCCGTGTACACCGGCTCCAGGGAGAAACCAGCGGTCACTGCGACCTCCGACTCTGCTGGTTTCGTCTTGTTTTTCACGGTCTTGGCTGCGGTTTTTTGCGGTTTCATGGCAGAGCGATGCGCTTGCTCAGTTGGGAAAATGAAATTGTAGCCCTACGGCGCGAAAAGGCCTTGCTGCAGGACGGAATAAGCAGATTCGGGTTTGCTGCGGTTTAGACGCCTATTCAGTTCGCACCGGTATGGGCGTGGCGACCATTTCGGCACTGCCGGCAGGATCGGCAAAACGTGTTACCGGAAGACACACGCGGCGACGCGGATTGCATTCCACAATCCTGAACTGGACGGTATAGTCCACCGCGTGAACCCGGCCTACCTCCCCGTTGCCCTCGACGCGCGTGACCAGCGCGTGTTCGATGCCGTGCGCGACCTGCTCGCCCGGCAGGGCATGCAGATGAGCATGGAGGCGGTCGCCCAGCAGGCCGGCTGTTCCAAGCAGACCCTGTATTCGCGCTATGGCAGCAAGCAGGAACTGCTGCGCCGGGTGATGCAGCGCCATGTCGGCCACGCCACCGGGGCCATGCTTCGTGCACTCCGCGGTGACGACCTGCGTGCCAGCCTGCTCCAGTTCGCCACCGACTTCCTGGAGCATTTCAACCAACCGCACGTGGGCCAGGCCTGCCGGCTGATCGCCGCCGAGGCGTCCCAGTTTCCCGAAGAGGCGCGTACGCTTTACCGGCATGGTGCCGGCGCGCTGGCGCTTCATCTTGCTGAATGGATTGAAACCGTTTGCATGCAAGGCCAGCTCCGGCATGACGACCCGCACTTCATGGCCGAACTGCTGCTGAGCATGATCGCCGGTCAGGATTTCGACAAACAGCGCTTCCATACGCCCCATCGTGATGACGCACTGCTGCGTCGGCGCTGGGCAGAGTTCTCCGTCGACAGCTTCCTGCGCGCGTTCGCGCCACAGCCGTCGCCGGCCCCGTCTACAAACCAACCCCGGAGTTCCTCCTGATGACCGCCCCACTCCGCACCCTTGCCCTGACGTGCGCCGTTGCTGTCGCGCTGGCTGCCTGCAAGAAGCCGGAACAGCAGACGCCCCCGCCGCCGGAGGTGGGCGTGATCGACGCCAAGCCGCAGACCCTGCCCCTGCAGCGTGAGCTGGTCGGCCGCCTGTCGCCGTTCCGCAGCGCCGACGTGCGCGCGCGGGTGCCGGGCGTGCTGCTCAAGCGCGTCTACCAGGAAGGCTCGCAGGTCAAGCAGGGCCAGACCCTGTTCCTGATCGACCCGGCGCCGCTGCGTGCTTCGCTCAACGCCTCCGAGGCCCAGCTGGCCTCGGCCCGCGCCACCTACGCCAACGCCAAGGTCGCCGCCGATCGCGCGCGCTCGCTGGCCCCGCAGCAGTTCGTCTCCAAGTCCGACCTGGACAACGCTGAATCGGCCGAGCGCACCGCCCTGGCCGCCGTCAAGCAGGCCGAAGCGGCAGTGACCTCCTCGCGGATCAACCTGGGCTACGCCGAAGTGACCGCGCCGATCAGTGGCGTGGCCAACAAGCAGCAGGTCACCGAGGGCGCGCTGGTCGGCCAGGGCGATGTGACCCTGCTGACCACCGTCGACCAGCTCGACCCGCTGTATGTGAACTTCTCGCTCAGCGTGGATGAGTTGACCCAGCTGCGTGCGCAGCAGGCCAAGGGCGCGCTGGCGCTGTCCGGCGACGGCAAGGCCACGGTGGCCGTGAAGCTGGCCGATGGCAGCACCTACAGCGAGCCGGGCACGCTGGACTTCTCTTCGACCACGGTCGATCCGGCCACCGGCGCGGTGTCGCTGCGTGCGCTGCTGCCGAACCCGCAGCAGATCCTGCTGCCGGGTGCCTTCGTCAGCTTCCAGGCCAACCTGGGCGAGCGCAACAACGCCTATCTGGTGCCGCAGCAGGCCCTGCTGCGTGATACCAACGGCGGCTACGTGATGGTGGTCGGCGCCGACGGCAAGGTCGTGCGCAAGAACGTGAAGACCGATGGCGCGCAGAACGGCAACTGGCTGGTCAGCGACGGCCTGGCCGCCGGTGACAAGGTGATCGTGGCCGGCGTGCAGAAGGTCAAGGAAGGTGCACCGGCCGTGGCCAAGCCGTGGACCCCGGGCCAGGACGCCAGCGGCAAGCCGGCCGCAGGTGGCGCTGCACCGGCCGCGGCTGCGGCAGCGCCGGCCGCGGGCCAGGCACCGGCCGACGCGGCCAAGCCCGAGCAGGCCGATGCGGCCAAGCCGGCCGCCACCGATTCGAACAAGCAGTAACGGGAACCTTCCGTCATGCCTAAATTTTTCATCGAGCATCCAGTCTTCGCCTGGGTGGTAGCGATCCTGATCTCGCTCAGCGGCGTGATCGCGATCCTCAACCTGGGCGTGGAGTCCTATCCCAACATCGCCCCGCCGCAGGTCACCGTCTCGGCGACCTACCCGGGCGCCAGCGCCGATACCACGGAAAAGTCGGTCACCCAGGTGATCGAGCAGCAGCTGACCGGCATCGATCATCTGCTGTACTTCAGCTCCTCGTCCGCCTCCAATGGACGTGCGCAGATCACCCTGACCTTCGAGACCGGTACCGATCCGGACATCGCCCAGGTGCAGGTGCAGAACAAGGTCTCGCTGGCCACGCCACGCCTGCCTTCGGAAGTCACCCAGCAGGGCGTGGTGGTGGCCAAGGCCAACGCCGGCTTCCTGATGGTGGTGGCGCTGCAGTCCGATACCCCGACCATCAACCGTGACGCGCTGAACGACATCGTCGGCTCGCGCGTGCTCGACCAGGTCTCGCGTATCCCCGGCGTCGGCAGCACCCAGCAGTTCGGTTCCGAGTACGCCATGAACATCTGGCTGAACCCGGAGAAGATGCAGGGCTATGGCCTGTCGGCCAGCCAGGTATTGGCCGCGGTACGTGCGCAGAACGTGCAGTTCGCCGCCGGTGCGCTAGGTTCGGACCCGTCGCCGGAAGGCCAGCACTTCACCGCCACGGTGTCGGCCGAAGGCCGCTTCAGCTCGCCGCAGGAATTCGAGAACATCATCCTGCGCGCCAACGCTGACGGCTCGCGCGTGCTGTTGAAGGACATCGCCCGCGTCGCCTTCGGTGCCAACAACTACGGCTTCGACACCCAGTACAACGGCAAGCCGACCGGCGCCTTCGCCATCCAGCTGCTGCCGGGCGCCAACGCCCTGAACGTGGCCGAAGCGGTGCGCGCCAAGATGGACGAGCTGCAGCCCAGCTTCCCGTCCGGGGTGACCTGGTTCTCGCCGTACGACAGCACCACGTTCGTCAAGATCTCGATCCAGGAAGTGGTCAAGACCCTGTTTGAAGCGGTCTTGCTGGTGTTCCTGGTGATGCTGATCTTCCTGCAGAACTTCCGCGCCACCCTGATCCCGACCCTGGTCATCCCCGTCGCCCTGCTCGGTACCTTCCTGGGCATGTGGATGATCGGCTTCACGATCAACCAGCTGACCCTGTTCGCGATGGTGCTGGCGATCGGCATCGTGGTCGACGACGCGATCGTGGTGATCGAGAACGTCGAACGCATCATGAGCGAGGAAGGCCTGGCGCCGAAGCCGGCCACGCAGAAGGCGATGACCCAGATCACCGGCGCGGTGGTGGCGATCACCGTCGTGCTGGCCGCGGTGTTCATTCCGTCCGCCCTGCAGGGCGGTGCCGCGGGCGAGATCTACAAGCAGTTCGCGCTGACCATCGCCATCTCGATGGCGTTCTCGGCGTTCCTGGCGCTGGGCTTCACCCCGGCGCTGTGCGCGACCTTCCTCAAGCCGACGCACAACGACAACCCGAACATCGTCTACCGCACCTTCAACAAGTACTACGACAAGATCAGCCACACCTACGTGGGGCACATCACCTCGGCGGTGCGCCATGCCCCGCGCTGGATGATCCTGTTCGTGGTGCTGACCGCGCTGTGCGGCTTCCTGTTCACCCGCATGCCGGGCAGCTTCCTGCCGGAAGAAGACCAGGGCTATGCGCTGGCGATCGTGCAGCTGCCCCCGGGCTCGACCAAGGGCCAGACCAACGAAGTGTTCGCGCAGATGCGCGGCATCCTGGAAAAGCAGGATGGCTATGAAGGCATGCTGCAGGTGGCCGGCTTCAGCTTCGTCGGTTCCGGCGAGAACGTGGGCATGGGCTTCATCCGCCTGAAGCCGTGGGAGGAACGCAAGTTCACCGCGCCGGAGTTCATCCAGAACATGAACGGCGCGTTCTACGGCATCAAGGAAGCGCAGATCTTCGTGGTCAACCTGCCTACCGTGCAGGGCCTTGGCCAGTTCGGCGGCTTCGACATGTGGCTGCAGGACCGCAGCGGTGCCGGCTACGAGCAGCTGACCCAGGCGCGCAACATCCTGCTGGGCAAGGCCGCGCAGAAGCCTGAAGCCCTGGTCGGCGTGCGTCCGAACGGGCTGGAGAACGCCCCGCAGCTGCAGCTGCACGTGGACCGCGTGCAGGCGCAGTCGATGGGCATGTCGGTGTCGGACGTGTACAGCACCATCCAGCTGATGCTGGCTCCGGTGTACGTCAATGACTTCTTCTACGAAGGCCGCATCAAGCGCGTGACCATGCAGGCCGATGGCCCGTACCGCACCGGCCAGGAGTCGCTGAAGAGCTTCTACAGCCCCTCCACCCTGACCCAGAACGCCGATGGCACCAATGCGATGATCCCGCTCAACACGGTGGTCAAGTCCGAATGGGTGTCGGCACCGCCGTCGCTGAGCCGCTACAACGGCTACTCGGCGATCAACATCGTCGGCTCGCAGGCCCCGGGCACCAGCTCGGGCGAAGCGATGCAGACCATGGAGAGCATCGTCAACGACGACCTGCCGGCCGGCTTCGGCTACGACTGGTCCGGCATGTCCTACCAGGAAATCCTGGCCGGCAATGCCGCCACGCTGCTGCTGGTGCTGTCGATCGTGGTGGTGTTCCTGTGCCTGGCCGCCCTGTATGAAAGCTGGTCGATCCCGGTGGCGGTGCTGCTGGTCGTGCCGCTGGGCGTGCTGGGTGCCCTCGGCCTGTCGATGCTGCGCGGCCTGCCCAACGATCTGTTCTTCAAGATCGGCCTGATCACCGTGATCGGCCTGGCGGCAAAGAACGCGATCCTGATCGTGGAGTTCGCGGTGGAGCAGCGCGCAGCGGGCAAGAACCTGCGCGATGCCACCATCGAGGCGGCCCGCCTGCGTTTCCGCCCGATCCTGATGACCTCGTTCGCGTTCATCATGGGCGTGATCCCGATGGCGATCTCCACCGGCGCCGGCGCCAACTCCCGCCACGCCATCGGTACCGGCGTGATCGGCGGCATGCTGTTCGCCACCCTGCTCGGCCTGCTGATGATCCCGGTGTTCTTCGTGGTTGTGCGCCGCATGCTGGGCGACAAGCTGGATGAACCGTCGAAGGAGTTCATGGAACGCCAGCGGGACGCCGAGTCCGCCCACCGCCCGGATCGTTGATCCGGCGGTGCGCTGAAACGAAAAGGCCCCGGAGCGATCCGGGGCCTTTTTTTTGTCGCTGCTCTCGAATGCATGCCAACCTTGGTTGGCGCGCTTCGGGCAACGCCTCAGCGCAGCAGCGCGACCACCGCGCACACTGCCACCAGAACCAGCGCGGCCCACTGCATCGGCACGAAGAAGAAATGATGGGGCGCGACTTCACCCTTCTGCCGGGGTGCACGGTTGAGCCACAGGCCCAGCAGCACGTTCACCGCCGCGCCAATGCCAGCACCCAGCAACACCTGCGGGAGCGGGATGTTGCCCTTGGGGCCTGCGTGCGGGAAGAAATACGCCAGCAGCAGGATCGCTGCGATCGGCGTGACCAGTGTCAGGATTCCCCAACCACGATAGATCATCTGTGCAGACCGTATGGAAACGGCCTGCATTGGAACAGATCCGGCATCGTTCGGCCAAGAGCACAGAGCATCCACGCGTGGCGCGGATCTACTGGCCGCGCCGCCATTGCAGCGGCGCGGCCGTTGCGTCTCAGCGCAGCCCGGTTTCGTTGCGGGCGATGACCAGTCGCTGGATTTCCGAGGTGCCTTCGTAGATCTCGGTGATCTTGGCATCACGGAAGTAACGCTCCAGCGGCATCTCCTTCGAGTACCCCATGCCGCCGTGGATCTGCACCGCCTGGTGGGTGATCCACATCGCCGCTTCCGAGGCGGTCAGCTTGGCCACGGCCGCTTCCGTGCTGAAGCGTTTGCCCTGGCCCTTCACCCATGCCGCACGCAGGGTCAGCAGCAGCGCTGCATCCAGCTTGCACTTCATGTCGGCAATCTTGGCCTGGGTCATCTGGAAGGTACCGATCGGCGCCCCGAACGCCTTGCGCTCCTTCACGTAGTCCAGGGTCGCTTCATAGGCGGCACGGGCGATGCCGATGGCCTGCGAAGCGATACCGATGCGGCCGGCATCGAGCACGCTCATCGCGATCTTGAAGCCCTCGCCTTCCTGGCCGAGCACGTCTTCGGGCTGCGCCACGTAATCGTTGAACTCGATCTCGCAGGTGGCCGAGGCGCGGATGCCCAGCTTCGGCTCGGTCTTGCCGCGACCGAAACCGGCCTTGTCGGTATCGATGAGGAAGGCGGTGATGCCACGCGCTCCCTTGTCCGGCTCGCTCATCGCGAACAGCACGATGTACTTGGCCACCGGGCCGGAGGTGATCCAGCTCTTCTTGCCGTTGATGACGAAGGTGCCGTCGGCCTGCTTCACCGCGCGGCAGCGCATGGCGGTGGCATCGGAGCCGGACTGCGGCTCGGTCAGCGCGAACGCGCCGATGGCCGTGCCTTCGGCGATCGCACGCACATAGGTCTGCTTCTGCTGTTCGCTGCCATGGGTGAGAATGCCGTTGCAGAACAGCGAGTTGTTGACCGACATGATGGTCGAGTGGGCGGCGTCGGCGGCGGCGACCTCCACCATCGCCAGCACGTACGCAACCGGGTCCATGCCCGCACCGCCGTATTCGGTCGGCACTTCGATGCCCATCAGGCCGTTCTCGCCCAGCAGGCGGATGTTGTCCAGCGGGAACTCGCCGGTGCGGTCGTGATGCTCCGCGCTGGGGGCGATCTTCTCCTGCGCGATGCGCCGCGCCACGTCCTGCAGCATCAACTGCTCTTCGGTAAAGCTGAAATCCACAACACCCTCCCGGGTACATGAAGTTATGGGCCGCATACGGCGCGCCCAGGTGCCCCGATTGTACCGGGGCCCGGCTGTTTCCGTACGCTGCCGACTTGACCGCGGGAGGCCTTCTCGGCGAATATATCTCTATATCGCGATAGGTAGATATTTATGGATCTGGAAGACTGGTCGACCCGCCTGAAGGTGTTCGCCGATGCGACCCGCGTGCGCCTGCTGGCGCTGCTGGAGCAGGAGGAACTCACCGTGGCCGAACTGTCGGCGATCACCCGGCTCGCGCAGCCGCGCGTGTCCACCCACCTGGCGCGCCTGAAGGAAGCCGGCCTGGTCCGCGACCGCCGTGCCGGCGTGTCGGCCTACTACCGCTTCGACGAGGCCCAGCTGGACCCGGCGCAGCGCGCATTGTGGCATGCCCTGAGCAACGGAAGCGACGACCCGTTGCTGCGGCAGGACGCCGAGCGCGTTGCCGCCGTGCTGGCCCACCGCGCGTCGGACCAGAACTGGGCCGACAGCGTGGCCGGCGACATGGAGCGCCACTACTCGCCGGGCCGCACCTGGGAGGCCCTGGCGCGCACCGCGTTGCCGCTGCTGGAAACCGGCGACGTGCTGGACATCGCCTCCGGTGACGGCGTGCTGGCCGAACTGGTCGCCCCCCATGCCAAGCGCTACATCTGCATCGATACCAGCGCGCGCGTGGTCGCCGCCGCCAGCGAGCGCCTGCGCCGCCTGCCCAATGTGGAAGTGCGCGAAGGCGACATGCACGCGCTGCCGTTCAAGGACAGCAGCTTCGACCTGGTGGTGCTGATGCACGCGTTGACCTACGCCAGCAAGCCGGCGCAGGCGGTGACCGAAGCCGCGCGCGTGCTGCGCCCGGGTGGCCGCCTGCTGCTGTGCAGCCTGGCCCGCCACGAACACAAGGCCGCGGTGGAAGCCTACGGCCACGTCAACCTTGGCTTCAGCGACAAGGAACTGCGCAGGTTCGTCGACAAGGCCGGCCTGCAGGTGTCCAGCCTGGAGACGGTCACCCGCGAAAAGCGTCCGCCGCACTTCGAAGTGATTTCGCTGATCGCCAACAAGCCCTGAGCCCGAGACTGCCATGCCCGCCCTGCCCTGGTTGCATCCTGATCGTGCCAACGCCCTGCTCGACGCCCTGCGCGAGCGGATCCTGATCATCGACGGCGCGATGGGCACGATGATCCAGCGCCATGGCCTGCAGGAAGACGACTATCGGGGCGAGCGCTTCGCCGGTGGCTATGACCATGCACATGGCCCCGGCTGCGACCACGGCGCCCCCGAGGGCCATGATCTGAAGGGCAACAACGATCTGCTGCTGCTGACCCGTCCGCAGATCATCGCCGACATCCACACCGCCTACCTGGAAGCAGGCGCGGATCTGGTCGAGACCAACACCTTCAACGCCACCTCGGTCAGCCAGGCCGACTACCACCTCGAGCACCTGGTGTACGAGTTGAACAAGGCCGGGGCGGCGGTTGCACGCGCCTGCTGCGATGCGGTGGCTGCAACCACGCCCGGCAAGCCACGCTTCGTGATCGGCGTGATCGGCCCGACCAGCCGCACCGCCTCGATCAGCCCCGACGTGAATGATCCAGGCTTCCGCAACACCAGCTTCGACGAGCTGCGCGACACCTACCGGGAAGCCATCGAAGGGCTGATCGACGGGGGCGCCGACACCCTCATGGTCGAGACCATCTTCGACACGCTCAATGCCAAGGCGGCGCTGTATGCGCTGGAAGAAGCGTTCGACGCGCGCGGCGCACGCCTGCCGGTGATGATCTCCGGCACCATCACCGACGCCTCCGGGCGCACGCTGTCCGGGCAGACCGCCGAAGCGTTCCACGCCTCGCTGGCACACGCGCGGCCGCTGTCGATCGGCTTGAACTGCGCACTGGGTGCCGAGGCGATGCGACCACACGTGGAAACCCTTTCGCAGGTCGCCGACTGCCACGTCAGCGCCCACCCCAATGCGGGCCTGCCCAACGCCTTCGGCGAATATGACGAAACGCCGGAAGAGATGGCCGCCACCCTGCGCGGCTTCGCCGAGGATGGCCTGTTGAACCTGGTCGGCGGCTGCTGTGGCTCCACGCCCGCGCACATCCGCGCCATCGCCCAGGCCGTCGCCGGATTGCCGCCGCGCGCCCTGCCCGCATCCCGGGAGCAGCAGGCCGCATGAACACCCCGCCCTATACCCGCCTGTCCGGCCTGGAGCCGCTGGTCATCACACCGGACCTGCTGTTCATCAACGTCGGCGAGCGCACCAACGTCACCGGCAGCGCGCAGTTCCGCAAGCTCATCAAGGAAGGCCGCTACGAAGAGGCGGTGGACGTGGCCCGCCAGCAGGTGGCCAGCGGAGCGCAGATCCTCGACGTCAACATGGACGAGGGCCTGATCGATTCGGAAGCGGCAATGACCCGCTACCTCAACCTGATCATGTCCGAGCCGGACATCGCCCGCATCCCGGTTATGGTCGATTCCTCCAAGTGGAGCGTGATCGAGGCCGGGCTGAAGTGCCTGCAGGGCAAGAGCGTGGTCAATTCGATCTCGCTGAAGGAAGGCGAGGCGCTGTTCCGCGAACATGCACGCAAGGTGCTGCGCTACGGTGCCGCTGCGGTGGTGATGGCCTTCGACGAAAACGGCCAGGCCGACACCTGCGCGCGCAAGGTCGAGATCTGCACCCGCGCCTATCGCATTCTGGTCGACGAGATCGGCTTCCCGCCGCAGGACATCATCTTCGACCCGAACATCTTCGCCGTCGCCACCGGTATCGAAGAGCACGACAACTACGCGGTGGACTTCATCGAAGCCACCCGCATCATCAAGCAGACTCTGCCGCACTGCCATGTCTCCGGCGGCGTCTCCAACGTTTCGTTCTCCTTCCGCGGCAATGAAACGGTGCGCCAGGCGATCCACTCGGTGTTCCTGTACCACGCGATCGCGGCCGGGATGGACATGGGCATCGTCAATGCCGGTGCCATGCCGATCTATGACGAGCTGGAGCCGGAGCTGCGCGAACGCGTCGAGGACGTGATCCTGAACCGCCGCAGCGATGCCACCGAGCGCCTGCTGGAGATCGCCGAGCGCTACAAGGGCAGGAAGGGCGCTGCGAAGGCGGAGGACCTGGCCTGGCGCGAGAAGCCTGTCGCACAGCGCCTGGCCCATGCCCTGGTGCACGGCCTGGACGCTTATGTCGAGGAAGACACCGAGCTGGCCCGGCAGGCCGCCAGCCGACCGCTGGACGTGATCGAAGGCCCGCTGATGGATGGCATGAACATCGTCGGCGACCTGTTCGGTGCGGGCAAGATGTTCCTGCCGCAGGTGGTCAAGTCCGCGCGCGTGATGAAGAAGGCGGTGGCCTACCTGCTGCCCTACATCGAGGCCGAGAAGGCGCGCAGCGGCGACACCGCCAAGAGCAACGGCAAGATCATCATGGCCACGGTGAAGGGCGACGTGCATGACATCGGCAAGAACATCGTCGGCGTGGTCCTGGCCTGCAACAACTTCGAGGTGGTCGACCTGGGCGTGATGGTGCCGGCGCAGAAGATCCTGGATGCCGCCCGCGAGCACCATGCCGATCTGATCGGCCTGTCCGGACTGATCACGCCGTCGCTGGAAGAGATGAGCCACGTCGCCCGCGAGATGGAGCGCCAGGGTTTCGACCTGCCGCTGCTGATCGGCGGCGCCACCACCTCGCGCGCGCACACCGCGCTGAAGATCGACCCGCATTACAAGGCGCCGACGGTGTGGGTGAAGGACGCCTCGCGCGCGGTGGGCGTGGCCCAGTCGCTGATCTCGCGCGACCTGCGCGAGGCCTTCGTCGCCGCCAACGAGGCCGACTATGCCGAAATCCGCGCGCGCCATCGCAACCGTGGCGACGCCAAGCGCCTGGTCACGCTGGAGCATGCACGCGCGCAGAAGTTCCAGGGCGGCTGGGACAGTTACACGCCACCGGCACCGCACCAGCCCGGCCTGCATGTGTTCGACGACTACCCGTTGGCCGAACTGGTCGACTACATCGACTGGACGCCGTTCTTCCAGGCCTGGGAACTGGCCGGCAAGTTCCCGGCCATCCTCACCGACGAGATTGTCGGTACCCAGGCCAGCGATCTGTACAAGGATGCCCGCGCGATGCTCGACCGCATCGTCGAAGAGAAGTGGCTGACCGCCAAGGCCGTGTTCGGCCTGTGGCCGGCCAACAGCGTCGGCGACGACGTGCGCGTGCAGCACCCCCAGGGCGAGGCCACGTTGTACTTCCTGCGCCAGCAGGTCGACAAGCCGGCCGAGCGGCCGGACTTCTGCCTGGCCGATTTCATCGCTCCCGCCGACAGCGGCCGCCAGGACTGGATCGGTGCGTTCGCGGTCACCGCGGGCATCGGCATCGATGCCCACGTCGCGCGCTTCGAGGCGGACCATGACGACTACAACGCGATCCTGCTGAAAGCACTGGCCGACCGCTTCGCCGAAGCACTGGCCGAGCGCCTGCACCAACGTGTGCGCACCGAATTCTGGGGCTATGACCGCGCCGAGGCGCTGGACAACGACGCCCTGATCGACGAGCAGTACCGCGGCATCCGGCCGGCGCCCGGCTATCCCGCCTGCCCGGAGCACAGCGAGAAACGGCGCCTGTTCGACCTGCTGCAGGCCGAAGCAAATGCCGGCATGGAACTGACCGAGAGCTTCGCGATGCTGCCCACGGCCGCCGTTTCGGGCTACTACTTCAGCCACCCGCAGAGCCAGTACTTCGTGGTCGGCCGGCTCAGCCGCGAACAGGTCAGCGACTACGCCCGCCGCAAGGGCGTGGACCGCGCCCAGGCCGAACGCTGGCTCGCCTCCAACCTCGACTACGACCCCGAATGACACAAAAAGGGGACGGAGGGGATTAAGTCGTTTATGCATTCGCGACTTAATCCCCTCCGTCCCCTTTTTGCCTCATCATTCCGCAATGACCGTTCCCGTTGCCCGCCTCTCCAGCTTTTACCTGTTCTACTACGCGGCGCTGGGCGCGTTCACTCCGTACTGGAGCCTGTTCCTGACCGCGCGCGGCATGAGCGTGACCGCGATCAGCGTGATGATGGGCCTGTGGTACGCCACCCGCGTGATCGCACCCAGCACCTGGACTTCGCTGGCGGCGGCATCGCCACGACCGATCCGCCTGCTGCGCGTCGGCTGCGTGTTGACACTGCTCAGCTTCGCGGTGTTCCTGCTGCCGCTCCCGCAGCCCTGGATGTACCCGGCCATGGTTGTGTTCTGCTTCTTCTACAACGCGGTGATGCCGCAGTTCGAGTCGATCACCCTCACTCACCTGGGCAACGACAGCCATCGCTACGGGATGATCCGGGTCTGGGGCTCACTCGGCTTCATCGCCGTGGTCACCCTGTTCGGCTGGCTGATCGAAGGCGATGGCGCCAGCAACCACGCCGGATTGCTGCCCTGGATGATGCTGCCGCTGTTCGCCTTGCTGGCGGCCTCGGCCTTCAGCAACCACTATGCGCGCGACATCGGCAGGACCCAGGGCGATGCCAGCGGCTTCTGGCAGATCGTGCGCCGCCCGCCGGTGCTGGCCTTCTTCCTGGCCGCGTTCATGGAGCAGCTGTCATTCGGCCCGTACTACACGTTCTTTTCGGTCTACATGGACCATCACGGTTACCGCACCTCCACCCTCGGCCTGCTGTGGACCATCGGCGTCGTCTTCGAAGTGGGCGTGTTTTTCACCATCGGCCGTTTCTTCCGCCGCTATGACGCCAGTTGGATGCTGTTGATCGCGCTGGTCAGTTCCTGCCTGCGCTGGGCGGTGACCGCCCTGTTCCCCGAAAACCTGCCGGTGATGCTGCTGGCGCAGACCGCGCATGCCCTGGGCTTTGCCGCCTTCTTCGCGGCTGCGATGCAGATGCTGGCCACCTACTTCCCGGGCCGGCTCAACGGTCACGGCCAGGGCCTGCTGTACGGCTTCTCGTCCGGCGTGGGCGGCGTGCTGGGCGCACTGATCGCCGGTCAGCTGTGGAAGATCGACGACGGCAGCACGGCCTTCCTGGCCGGCAGCGGCTTCGCCCTGGTTGGCGCCCTGCTCTGTTTCTTCGCACTGAGCCTGCCGCTGATCCGTGCGCGCCGCAGCGCCCGCTGAAACGAAAACGCCGGGCACTGCCCGGCGTTTTCGTCATCCTGCGCTTCCGCTTACCAGACCAGGTCGTCCGGTACCTGGTACTGCGGATCGGCGTATGGATCTTCTTCGGCCGGCGCATTCGGATCGACCTTCAGCGCCACCGATGCGGCAAACACCGCCTCGCACTCGGCCAGCACTTCGGCGGTCACCAGCAGGTAACGGCCATTGAGCTGGACCACGCCCAGCGCACCGGCATTGAGCGCGGTCAGCTGTTCGGCGGTCACGTAGATGCGCTTGATCTTGCCGCCGTACGGGAAGTGGCGGGCAATGTCGGCCGCCTCGGCATTCAGGCTCTTGTCCTTCAGCAGTTCTTCCAGCTTGGCCTTCGCCTCGCGGCGGACGCGTGCTTCTTCCTGCTTCAGGCGCTCGGCTTCGATGCGCTCTTCCTTTTCCCGCTGCGCGCGAATGGCATAGGCCTTGGCCAGATCCATCTCTTCGGCGCTGCGCGGCTTGCGCGGGCCCTGGCCGCGGGCCTGCCCAGCAGGCTTGCCCGGGCCACCACGGCCATGCCCACGACGCTCACCGGGCGTGTGCTCGCCCTTGCCAGCGCCCTGCGGCTTTCCATTGCCGTTGCCACCCTTGCCCTGCGGGCGGCCGTCACGACGGGGGGCATCATTCTTGCGCTCGGGCTTGGGCGCAGGCTTGAAGCCCAGGCCCAGCAGCTGGTCGCGGAGGGTATCGCTCATAGAGGTCGGATCAGTAGTGCGGCGGCGGCGGTTCGCTCGCCGGATCGGAAGAATTCAATGCGTTGCGGACCTTGCCCAGGTCTTCCAGCAGCACGCGCAGCACATCGGCGTTGCGCATGCCCTGCATGCGGGCATCGGCCAGCGCATCGCTCAGTTCGGCCAGCGCCTGCTCCTGGAAGGACACGCGCATCTCCAGCTCGACCAGGCGCGCTTCCAGCGCCTGCTCGCGTTCGGTTGGCAGCAGGTCAGACATGCAGCGAGCGCCCCCGGCCGATGCCGTAATACGCCAGGCCCGCCGCTTCGACATCCGCCGGCTCGTACAGGTTGCGCCCGTCGAACACCACCGCGTCCTTCAGCTGCTCGCGCAGCTTCTGGAAATCGGGGCTGCGGAACTGCTTCCACTCGGTCACCACGACCAGTGCATCCGCGCCCTGCAGCGCTTCGTCGGCATTGCTGCAGAACACCAGGTCATCGCGTTCGCCGAAGATGCGCTGCGATTCGTGCATCGCTTCCGGATCGTAGGCACGCACCGTTGCACCGCCTTCCCACAGCTGCGCCAGCAGTCGGCGGCTGGAGGCTTCGCGCATGTCATCGGTGTTCGGCTTGAAGGCCAGGCCCCACACGGCAAAGGTCTTGCCACGCACGCCCTCATCCTCGCCCTTGTCGTAATGACGCTGGATCAGCGCGAACAGATGTCCCTTCTGCGCATCGTTGACCGCCTCGACGGCGTTCAGCAGCTTCGGCTCCAGGCCAGCCTGCTGCGCAGTGCGGGCCAGTGCCTGCACATCCTTGGGGAAACACGAGCCGCCATAACCGGCGCCCGGGTAGATGAAGTGCCAGCCGATGCGCGGATCCGAGCCGATGCCCTGGCGGACCTGTTCCACATCGGCGCCGACACGCTCGGCGATGTTGGCGATTTCGTTCATGAACGAAATCTTGGTCGCCAGCATCGCGTTGGCGGCGTACTTGGTCAGCTCGGCCGAGCGCACGTCCATTTCCACCACGCGGTCGTGGTTGCGGTTGAACGGCGCGTACAGGCGCCGCATCACCGCCACCGATTCGGCGCTGGTCGCACCGATGATGATGCGGTCCGGGCGCATGCAGTCGGCAACGGCATCGCCTTCCTTCAGGAATTCCGGATTGGACACCACGTCGAAGGCGATGTCGGCCCCCCGTGCGGCGAGCTCGGCGGCGATGGCCGCGCGTACCTTGTCGGCGGTGCCCACCGGCACCGTCGACTTGTTGACCACCACGGTCGGCACGCTCATGTGCTGGCCGATGGTGCGGGCCACGGCCAGCACGTACTGCAGATCAGCGCTGCCATCCTCGTCCGGCGGCGTGCCGACGGCGATGAACACGACCTGGCCGTGGCCGATCGCGGCTGCGGCATCGGTGGTGAACGTCAGCCGCGACGCAGCGTGGTTGGCCTTCACCATCGGTTCCAGGCCCGGCTCATAGATCGGGATGATGCCCTGGTTGAGGCCATCGACCTTGGCCTGGTCGATATCGACGCAGACCACCTGGTGGCCGACATCGGCCAGGCAGGTACCGGTCACCAGCCCTACATAACCGGTACCGAAAATCGCAACGCGCATGTCCGTGCTGGCTCCGTGGTCGCTTACGGCAGGACGCCCAGCAGCTCGACGTCGAACGTCAGAGTCGCGTTCGGGCCGATCGGGCCACCCGGGGTGCCGTTTTCACCGTAGGCGAGCTCGCCCGGGATCCAGAAGCGGTACTTCGAACCGACCGGCATCAGCGCGACGCCTTCGGTCCAGCCCTTGATCACCTGGTCCAGGCCGAACTCGGCCGGCTGGCGACCATAGGAGCTGTCGAACACGGTGCCGTTGAGCAGCTTGCCTTCGTAGTTCACGCGCACCTTGCTGCTCGGCAGCGGGCGCTCGCCGCTGCCCGGGCGGATGACCTGGTACTGCAGGCCCGACGGGGTGGTCACCACGCCCGGCTGGGTCTTGTTCTTGGCCAGGAACGCGTTGCCTTCCTCGCGGTTGGTCTGCGCGGCGGCGGCGGCCTTGGCCTGCATTTCGGCCTGCTTGCTGCCCATGAACGCCTGGATGGTGGCGGTCGCGTCAGCTTCCGTCATCTTCGGCTGACCCTTGCTCAGGCCGGTGCTGATCGCGTCAAACAGCGAGGCGACGTCGATGTCGTCCTTCAGCTGTGCCAGCGACGGGCCGACCGAGTAGGAACCGATCATCTGCGACACCTTGACGCGGTCGACCTTCGGCGGCTGCGAACCCGGCGCCATGCCCGGCACCTGCTGCCCGCTGCGGGCCATCACGACCTGGCGCAGTGCGGCATCGGTGGCCTTGGCCTGTTCCTGGGTGATCTGCGGCTGCAGGCCTTCGAACGAACGTTCCACGGCGGTGCGCAGCGCGGCCACATCGATCTCATCGGCGATCGGGGTGAACGACTTGGCGACGTCCAGGCCGATGGCGTAGCCCAGCTTCTGCTTGGGGGAATTCAAGGTTGCGGTCTCCTTGGCGGCTGCGGGGGCAGCCGGTTGTTGCGACAGAGCGACACCCGAAGTGCCCATCGCCAGAATCAGAACCGACGCCGCGGCGCCGCGCATTCCCATCTTCATTCGCTGCATTCCTGGAAGTGTCTGGGCGCCGACGTCGGCGCGAAAAGAAGCATTGTCGCACGCATGCCGTCGATGTCGAGGCATCCGTGCCGCATATCAATGCGTGGCGGCTGCGGCCAGCGCCTTGTCGATGGCGGCGGTCAGCTGCGGATCGTCCGGCGTCACCTTGCTGGCGAACTGGGCGATGACCTTGCCATCGCGGCCCACCAGGTACTTGTGGAAGTTCCAGCCCGGCGCCACGCCGGTGGCCGCGGTCAGCCGCTGGTACAGCGGCGTGGCCTCTGCGCCGACGACGTGCACCTTCTCGAACATCGGGAACTTGACGCCGTAGGTGAGCGTGCAGAAATCCTGGATCTGCTTCTCGTCACCCGGCTCCTGGCCCTTGAAATCGTTGGACGGGAAACCGAGCACGGCGAAGCCACGGCCGGCATAGCGCTTCTGCAGCGCCTCCAGGCCTTCGTACTGAGGGGTATAGCCGCACTTGCTGGCGGTATTGACCACCAGCAGCACCTGCCCGTGGTAGCGCTGCTGCAGGTTTACCTGCTGCTTGCTGGCCAGCGGGCGGTAGTCGAGGTCGAGAAGGTCGGCCGCCAGCACCTGGCTGGAGCTGGCCAGCCCGGCCACCAGCAGGGTCAGCAGGGACAGGCCGCGCAGGCGGCGCGGGGTAACGGTCGGCAGGGTCATGGAGACAGTCCGCGGTAGCCATTCACAGGGCCGGCCGGTAGCGGCCGGGAATCGGCCGAACTATAGCACCGGGCCCCGGCGCCCCTTGCTGCGGTGGGCGCCGCTGGCTTTGCGCGGCGTGGCGTTTGCCCGTCCAGTGCGGCAGCAACCGCGCAGTAATGACATAGCATGTACAAGGCTGAATGGAAGGCAGCGCCGACTCAGCCCCTCCGGAAAATTCATTTCCCTTTCCAATCAAATGGATAGGGCGATATTTCAGCGATTTGACCACCCCTGCCATCAGTTGGGCACGGCAAGGGGTTGCACGCAGGCGTGCCGGTGTTATAGTTGCATACAACACCAGTCACCTGAGACAGGGGGAAGCCATGAACACTCGGATCCGTCGCAACCTCACCGCACCTGCGGCCGCCGCTGTTTCGACCCTGATCGTGCTGGCCTGGCTGGCCGCGCCAACGCCCCCCGCCTCCCCCGACAGTCCGCAGGACGCGACCGTTTCACCGGCAGGGAATGCCGTTCCCTCCCCCCCTCCCCCGCGTCGGCTGCACAGCTCCCTGTCCATGCCGTATTTCTCGTTCGCCCAGCCGCTGACCCCACGGAGCTGAATATGAGCGACATCCAGTGGAGCGACGGCGCTCCCATCTACCGTCAGTTGAAGGAGCGCGTGATCGCCATGATGCTCGACGGAATCCTCAAGCCGGGCGATGCCCTGCCTTCGGTGCGCCAGGTGGCCGCCGACTATCAACTCAACCCCATCACCGTTTCGCGCGCCTACCAGGAACTGGCCGATGAGGGCCTGGTCGAGAAGCGCCGCGGCCTGGGCATGTTCATGACCGAACAGGCGGCCACGCAGCTGCGCAGCAGCGAGCGCGATCGCTTCCTCAATGAAGAATGGCCGGCGGTGCTGGAGCGCATCCAGCGCCTGGGCCTGAGCCTCGACGAATTGCTGCCCCAGGGGAAAGTCTGATGAATAGCACTGCAAGTGAAGCGGTCATCACCGCCCGAGGCCTGCGCAAGGCCTACAAGACCACGGTGGCGCTCGACAACGCCAGCTTCAGCATTCCAAGCGGGCGCATCGTCGGCCTGATCGGGCCCAATGGCGCCGGCAAGACCACCGCGCTGAAGGCCATTCTCGGCCTGACCTCGGTGGAAGGTGAGCTGAGCGTGCTCGGCCGCGACCCGCGCCTGCACCGCGACGAGCTGATGAACGACATCTGCTTCATCGCCGACGTCGCCGTGCTGCCACGCTGGCTGAAGGTGCGCGAAGCGATCGATTTCGTGGCCGGTGTGCACCCGCGTTTCGATCGCGCCCGCTGCGAACGCTTCCTGGCCAACACCAAGCTGCAGCCGAAGCAGCGCGTGCGCGAACTGTCCAAGGGCATGATCGTGCAGCTGCACCTGGCCCTGGTGATGGCCATCGACGCACGCATCCTGGTGCTGGACGAGCCCACCCTGGGCCTGGACATCCTGTACCGCAAGGAGTTCTACCAGCGCCTGCTGGAAGATTACTTCGATGAACAGAAGACCATCATCGTCACCACCCACCAGGTCGAGGAAATCGAGCACATCCTCAGCGATGTCATGTTCATCCGCGACGGCCGCATCGTGCTGGATGCGGAAATGGACGACGTCGGCCAGCGCTACACCGAACTGCTGGTCAATGCCGACCAGCTGGACACCGCGCGTGCGCTGAAGCCGATCGACGAGCGCAGCCTGGCGTTCGGCAAGACCGTGATGCTGTTCGACGGCGTGCCGCGCGCCCAGCTTTCCACGCTTGGCGAGACCCGCAGCCCGGGCCTGGCCGACCTGTTCGTCGCCATCATGAAGGGGACCTACGCATGAATGCCGTCAACCACCCCGTCAGCCCGATGGGCACCCTGCGCTGGCTGCTCAAGCGCGAATACTGGGAGAACCGTGGCGGTTTCCTGTACGCGCCGCTGATCGCCGGGTTGATTTCGCTAGTGATGAGCACCATCGGCATCGCCTTCGGCCTGTTCGCGCTGCACCGCGCCGCGCGTGATGGCAACCTGCACGTCGATGGCGAGAACGTGAACATCAACGGCCTGGACCTCGCGCTGCTGACCCGCGACATCAGCGCAAAAGACCTGGCCGACCTCGGCAACGGCCTCGACCTGACCCTGGTGCTCAGCTCGGCCTGGCCGTTCCTGGTGCTGGCCTTCGTGGTGTTCTTCTACTGCCTGGGCGCGCTGTACGACGACCGCCGCGACCGCAGCATCCTGTTCTGGAAATCGCTGCCGCTGTCGGACACCCAGACCGTCCTTTCCAAGGTGATCAGCGCACTGATCGTGGCCCCGCTGATCACGGTGATCGCCGGCATCATCACCATGCTCGGCTTCCTGCTGGTGATCAGCGTCGTCGCGTTGATGCATGGCGGCAGCCCGATGACGCTGATCTGGGGCCCGTCCAGTCCGCTGACCCTGGCCGCCGGCCACCTGGCCTGGATTCCGGTCTACGCGCTGTGGGCCCTGCCCACCGCCGGCTGGCTGCTGCTGTGCTCGGCCTGGGCCCGCAGCAAGCCGTTCCTGTGGGCGGTGATGCTGCCGCTGTTCGCCGGGGTCATCGTCAGCACCACCAAGGTGATGCCGCTGATCGGGCTGACCACCGGCTGGTTCTGGCAGAACATCGTCGGCCGCCTGCTGCTGGGCGGCGTGCCGGGCATGGACCTGCTGTATCGCCTCGGCGCCGGTGAAGGCGCGCGCCGCGATCTCGAATCGGTGGTCAGCCTGATGTCGCCGGCCTCGCAGCTGAAGTCGCTGGCGATGCCGGAGCTGTGGATCGGTGCCGCTGTCGGTGCCGTGTTCATCATCCTTGCCATCCGCCTGCGCAAGCGCGCCGGCGAGATCTGATCCCATCCACCTGGAGGCATCACCATGCGTTCCCTGCTCGCCTGTTCTGCGTTGTTGCTGTTGCCGCTGTCGGCGCTGGCCGCCGATGCTCCGAACTGCAAGTTCACCGCTGCCCGTACGTTGAAGCTGGAAACATCCGGCGCCAAGGCGGTGGTGTTCGAGGTGAACCAGCATGACCTGAAGGTGGTCGCCAGCAAGGGCGGTGGCCAGCTGGATGGCCGCGCCTGCGCCTCCAGCCAGGAATGGTTGGACCAGCTGGTGCTGGACCAGCGGAAGGAAGGCGACAAGCTGGTGGTCAGCCTGCGCCGCGAAGGCCGCGACAGCGGCATCAGCCTGGGCAGCAGCTATGCCTGGCTGGACATCCGTGGCAGCGTGCCGGACAACCTGCCGCTGCAGCTGAAGGTCGGTTCCGGCGATGCCAGCGTGGACAACGCGCAGTCGCTGAGCGTGGATGTCGGCTCCGGTGATGCCATCATCCGTGGCACCCGTGGCAGCATCCACGCAGCGGTGGGCTCGGGTGACCTGGACATCGACGGCGGCAGCTCGCTGAACCTGCTGTCGCTGGGCTCTGGCGACGTCAAGGCACGCAACATCGGCGGCGATGCGGTCACCGGCACGGTGGGTTCGGGTGACCTGAAGCTCAGCGATGTCCGCGGCAACGCCCGGCTGGACACCGTCGGGTCCGGCGACGTTGGGTTCAAGCGCGTGCAGGGCAACGTCGAGGTCGGCGTGGTCGGCTCCGGCGATGTCGACCTGTCCGACATCGGCGGCAGCGTGCATGTGCGCAGCCACGGCTCGGGTGACATCCAGGTCGATGGCGTGCGCGGCAGCCTGACCGTCGACCACAGCGGCAGCGGCGACGTGGGCCACCGCAACGTCAGCGGCACCGTCACCCTGCCCCGCAAAAAGTAACCGCCACCGGACCGATCGAGGACACTGCCATGAATCTGCTGCGCGTGCTGCCTGCCACCCTGCTGTGCCTGCCGCTGATCGCCTGCGGCGGCACGTCCTCCACGCCCGATACCACCGTCGGCAAAAGCGTGGCCGAGGCGACCAGCGGGGTCGGCCAGACAGTCAAGGAGGCCATGGACGATGCCCGCAAGGACATCACCCAGGGCAACATCAAGATTTCCGCCGACAAGCAGCCGCGTGCGGAGATCACGCCGGACGGGCGGCTGCTGATCGGCGGCAAGGACGTGCCGGCCGATGAGGCCCAGCGCCGGCAGCTGCTGGAATACCGCGGCCACGTCGTTGCCATTGCAATGGACGGCATGGATGTCGGCCTGGCCGGTGCCAAGCTCGGCGCCAGTGCTGCCGGAGAGGCCCTGAAGGGCATCTTCAGCGGCGACAGCGAGGGCATCGAGAAGCGGATCAATGCCGAGGCGGAGAAGATCGAAGCCCAGGCCAAGCGCATCTGCGACCGCATGCCGGCGATGCTGGCCAGCCAGCAGGCGCTGGCCGCATCGCTGCCCGCGTTCAAGCCGTACGCCACGATGGACCAGAGTGACGTCGACGACTGCGGCAAGGACACCGTGGTCCAGCGCTAGGCCTGTGACAGATCAGCGCACCCGGCCGGCAGCGGCGCCCCGCTGCCGGCCGTGACGTGCCGACCGGCTTACAATGTCGGCCCCGGACGCCCCCGAACCGAATGCCATGAAGAAGTTGTTCCTGCTGCTGGCCGCCCTGCTCTGCCTGGGCCTGGTCGGCTGTGACAAGGATTACCGCAACCACCGCGCCGAGCGCGGCAAGCCCAAGATTTCCGTCAGCGAAGGGATGGTGACCGTGCGTCGCCCGCCGGCACCGAACATCATCATCCTCGGCGATGGCACGATGAAGGTGGACGAGATCCAGATCCCGCTCGACGAAGGGCAGAAGCAGATGCTGCAGACGATGTTCGGCAGGCTGCAGGTGCTGCGCCAGAACACCCTGGTCGCCGCCCCGGCCGATCCCAACATGCAACCGGTGAAGATCCAACCGCCGGAAGGCATGGAAGTGATCCCGGCCGACCTGGTCCAGCGCATCCCCGAGTTCAAGGACTACACCGACACCTTCGGCAACATCGTCGCCGACCGTCGCTGAAAAAACGCCGCCCCCTGGGCGGCGTTTCCTCTTGTAGAGCCGAGCATGGGCTCGGCCCTACGATCGGCGCATCAACCGCCGCCGCCACCGCCCCCCGCGTGGATGCCACCGGCAGTCAGCGCGGTAGGGTCCAGCAGGCGGCGCAGTTCCGCTTCCTGCAGGCCGCTGTCTTCCAGCGCTACGTCCAGCACCGGGCGCTGTTCCTTGTAGGCACGCTTGGCAATGGCCGCTGCCTTCTCGTAGCCGATGATCGGGTTCAGCGCCGTGACCAGGATGGGATTGCGCGACAGCGCCTCGGCAACACGGTCTTCGCGCACCTTCAGCCCGGCAATCGCGCTGTCGGCCAGCAGCCGCGACACATTGGCCAGCAGGCCGATGCCATCCAGCAGGTTCACCGCGATCAGCGGCAGCGTGACGTTGAGCTGGAAGTTGCCGGTCTGCCCGGCCACGGTGATCGCGGTGTGGTGGCCGATCACCTGCGCGCAGGCCATCACGGTTGCTTCCGGAATCACCGGGTTGACCTTGCCCGGCATGATCGAGCTGCCCGGCTGCAGTGCCGGCAGTTCGATCTCGCCCAGCCCGGCCAGCGGACCGGCGTTCATCCAGCGAAGATCATTGGCGATCTTGATCAACGCCACGGCCAGCGCATTGAGCTGGCCCGACAGTTCCACCGCATCATCCTGCGCGGCCAGGCCTTCGAACTTGTTCTCGGCGCTGTCGAACTTGAACCCGGTCTGCTGCTTCAGTGCCTTGGCGACCTGCGCGCCGAAACGCGGGTCGGCGTTGATGCCGGTGCCGATGGCGGTACCGCCCAGCGGCAGGCGACGCACGCGCTTGAGGCTGTCTTCGATGCGCTCCTGCGCCGAAGCCAGCTGTGCCGACCACGCGCCGAACTCCTGCTCGAAGGTCAGCGGCATCGCATCCATCAGGTGGGTACGCCCGGTCTTGACCACCTTGCGCAGGCTGCGGCCCTTCTTGTCGAGGGTCTTGCGCAGGTGCACCAGCGCCGGCAGCAGCTGCTCCTGCGCGGCCAGCACCGCCGACACGCGCAGCGCGGTCGGAATGACGTCATTGGAGCTCTGCCCCTGGTTGACGTGGTCATTGGGATGCACCGCGGCCTTGCCGGCCTTGCCGGCACGGTTGGCCAGGGTGGCGATGACCTCGTTGGCATTCATGTTCGAGGACGTACCCGAACCGGTCTGGTAGACGTCGATCGGGAAATGCGCGTCCCAGTCGCCGGCCGCCACCTCGGCGGCAGCGGCCTGGATGGCCTTGGCCACGGTCTTCGGCAGATGGCCCAGCTCGGCGTTGACGCCGGCAGCCGCGCCCTTGACCAGGCCCAGCGCACGGATGAAACCGCGCGGCATGCGCTGGCCCGACACCGGGAAATTCTGCACGGCACGCTGGGTCTGCGCGCCCCACAGGGCATCGGCAGGCACCTGCAGCTCACCCATGCTGTCATGTTCGATCCGGAATCCCGGGGTGGCACCCTTGCTTGCAGCTTTGCTCATTGCATCAACTCCGCACTACTTCAGTTGGGGAAAGGGAAGCGGCGGCTGGCAGGGTGTCGCTTCCCGGGCTGGCGGCTGCGCCAACAATACTCCGTTGCCCGTAGCGTGGGATGACGAGGACGGGCCAGAACGTTCCGTCTGCACGGCCGTTCTGCGTGCGCAAGGGTACTGCCGGCCGCTGGCCGGCAATCCATGCAGGGCGTGGCCGGGCGTGGTCGCCGGCCAGCGGCGGGCACTACCTCACCGGCACGTCGTAGAATATCGGCCCCGCCGCTCGCCCCAGCCCTGCCGACATGTCCGATTCCGCCCTGCTCGCCCTGTCCCCGCTCGATGGCCGCTATGCCGGCAAGGTCGACGCCCTGCGCCCGATCTTCTCCGAGTACGGCCTGATCAAGGCCCGCATCACGGTCGAAGTGGAGTGGCTGCTGGCCCTGGCCGCCGAGCCGGGCATCGTCGAGCTGGCCCCGTTCTCCGACGCTGCCATCGCCCGCCTGCGCGCGCTGGCCGCCCGCTTCAGCCCGGCCCAGGCCGCGCGCGTGAAGGAGATCGAGCGCACCACCAACCATGACGTCAAGGCGGTGGAGTACTTCATCAAGGAACAGCTGAAGGATGACGCCGAGCTGGCGCCGGCGCTGGAATTCGTGCATTTCGCCTGCACCAGCGAAGACATCAACAACCTCAGCTACGGCCTGATGCTGGAACAAGCCCGCCGCGAGGTGCTGCTGCCGACCCTGGACGGCATCGCCAGCACCCTGCGTACCCTGGCCCATGCCCAGGCCGGCCAGCCGATGCTGTCGCGCACCCACGGCCAGACCGCCTCGCCGACCACCCTGGGCAAGGAACTGGCCAACGTGGTCGCCCGCCTGGAGCGCCAGCGCCGGCAGATCGCTGCGGTCGAGCTGACCGGCAAGATCAACGGCGCGGTCGGCAACTACAACGCCCACGTGGCCAGCTACCCGGACGTGGACTGGCCGGCCTTCGCCGAGCGCTTCGTGACCGGCCTGGGCCTGGTGTTCAACCCGTACACCACGCAGATCGAACCGCACGACAACGTCGCCGAGATCGGCGATGCCGCACGCCGTGCCAACATCATCCTGATCGACCTGGCGCGTGACATCTGGGGCTACATCTCGCTGGGCTACTTCAAGCAGCGCCTGAAGGAAGGCGAAGTCGGTTCGTCGACGATGCCGCACAAGGTCAACCCGATCGATTTCGAGAATGCCGAAGGCAACTTCGGCATCGCCAACGCGCTGTTCGAGCACTTCAGCGCGAAGCTGCCGATCAGCCGCTGGCAGCGTGACCTGACCGATTCCACCGTGCTGCGTGCACTGGGCACCGCGTTCGGCCACAGCCAGGTGGCGCTGGATTCGCTGGCCAAGGGCCTGGGCAAGCTGGAAGTGAACCCGCAACGCCTGGACGCCGATCTGGACGCAGCCTGGGAAGTGCTGGCCGAGGCCGTGCAGACGGTGATGCGCCGCCACGGCCTGCCGAACCCGTATGAGCAGCTGAAGGCGCTGACCCGCGGCCAGGGCATCACGGCCGAGTCGATGCGTGCGTTCGTGCAGGGGCTGGAGCTGCCGGCGGATGCGAAGCAGCGCCTGCTGGAGATGACCCCCGGCAGCTACACCGGTCTGGCCGAGGCGCTGGCGAAGAAGATCTAAGGGGTTCCTTTGCGGCGGCGGCCGCGGGCGCTGCCTGCGGCAGGCAACGGCAACGGCAACGGCAATAGCAACGTCAAGAGCGGCTCTGGATTGCTGCTAGCTGGGCGGGCCGGGAGGGGCCAGCGGGACACGCCGTAACCCCCCCTCCGGGGTCCGGCCCAGCCGCTGGCGGCTGTGCGTTCGGGCGCTTGCGAAGCAGTGCTTCGCAAGCAAAGCGCCCTCACCCCTGGGGGCTCGATGGCGCCATCCATGGCGCCAACGGTCCCGCTGGCCCCTCCCGCCCCACCTCTGACAGATTTCCGGTGACGGATCGAAGAGCGTGGGGTTGTCGGGGCGGAATTTGAAAGAGGGACGCGGCTTCGCCGCGTCCCTCTTTTGCTTTGGCATGAGCAAGCGCAGCGCGCGACCCGCTGTTGCCTTTGATCTTCTTCTTCCATTCCGTGGCGGGCCACGCAGGAAACTGCCAGGGGCCGGGCGGGTGGGCTGCGCGGGGGTGTCCGCCGCATGGATGCGGCGGCCAAGCTTACAGGGACGTACTTGCAGCGTCCCCCGCGCAGCCCACCCGCCCGGCCAAACCCGGCTTTTGCTTTCAGCGACCAACCCAGACCCCGCCACGAGGGGCTCCGCCGTTGGCCGGACACCCCGCGACAAACCACCGCACGTGCGCAATCCCGACGAACGGCGGACAATGGAACCCTTGGCGGCCCGCCACGCCGCCCCTCCCGCTTTCCGCTGCAAGGAATCCCCCATGGCCGCCCGCAAGTCCTCCGCCCCCCTGATCGAAGTCACCGCCCGCCCCGGCCAGCCGCTGGGCATGGCGCCGGCCACCTTCCTGCGCGACTTCTGGCAGAAGCGCCCGCTGCTGATCCGCAAGGCCTTCCCCGATTTCCAGACCCCTGTGCAGCCGGAAGACCTGGCCGGGCTGGCCTGCGAGGAAGGCGTGCTGGCGCGCCTGATCGAGCATGACAAGACCCAGGACGGCTGGCGCGTGCGCACCGGCCCGTTCCAGGAAGACGTGTTCCCGGCCCTGCCCGACCACGACTGGACCCTGCTGGTGCAGGACGTGGACAAGTGGGACCCCGACGTACGCGCCCTGATCGAGCATTTCAGCTTCCTGCCGCGCTGGCGCATGGATGACGTGATGATCAGCTTCGCCGCCACCGGCGGTTCGGTCGGCGCCCATGTCGACCAGTACGACGTGTTCCTGCTGCAGGCCCACGGCCATCGCCGCTGGCAGATCGATGCCAGCGAATCGATCAAGGGCAGGCAGCCGCCGCTGGGCTTCCGCCCGGACGTGGAGCTGAAGCTGCTGAAGGTGTTCAAGCCCACCCACGACTGGGTGCTGGCGCCGGGCGACATGCTGTACCTGCCGCCGAACGTGCCGCACCACGGCGTCGCCGAAGACCCCTGCCTGACCTTCTCGTTCGGCATGCGTGCACCGTCGTCGGCCGAGCTGATCAGCGACTACCTGGACACCCTGATCGCCGATGCCGACGAAAACATCCGCTACCAGGATGCCGACCTGAAGGTACCGGCCGACCCGAACGAAATCGACACGGTGGCGATGGCACGGGTGATCACCGCCCTCAACGCCATCCGCATGAACGACCCGGACAAGCTGGGCGACTGGTTCGGCCGATTCATCACCACCTACCGCGCCGCTGGCGAAGTGATGGCCCACCAGGCCGCGCCAGCACCGGAAGAAGTGGTCCAGGCGCTGGCCTCGGGCCTGCTGCTGCAGCGTCACCCGTGGGCACGCCTGGCCTGGCGCCGGGCCAAGCGCGGTGCCAGCCTGTACGTCAGCGGCCAGGACTTCGCGCTGCCGGTGAAGGACGCCCAGCGCCTGGCCGGCGCCGAACAGCTCGATGCCGCCGCCTATCGCGGCCTGTCCGACAAGGGCCGTGCCGTGCTCCAGCAGCTGCTGGTCGGCGGCGTGTTCCAACTGATCGATCCCAGCGAAATGCATGGCGCCGAAGACGAGGACGACGGCGAGGATGCCGTGGTGCTCGGCGAGGTCGTCGAAGGCGGTGACCGCGTGGATGCGATCGACGCCGACGCGGTGTCCGACGATGTCCACACCGTGACCGTGCACGACGACGGCATCGAAGTCATCGTCAACTTCGAGGATGACGAGGAAGACGACAGCGACACGGGCCGTGCCTGAGCCCTCGCCATGATCCGGATCCAGCAGGTCAGCCACGCCGATGCCCACGCCGCCATCCACGACGTGCGCCAGCGCGTGTTCGTGCAGGAACAGGGCATCGCAGCGGCGCTGGAACGCGATGCGCTGGACCCGGTCAGCGCCCATGTGCTGGCGCTGGACGCTGATGGCCAGCCGGTGGGCACCGGCCGGTTGGCCCCGGATGGCCGCATTGGCCGCATGGCGGTGTTGGCCAGTCATCGCAGCCAGGGGGTCGGCCAGGCCCTGCTGGAGGCCCTGGTTGAAGCCGGGCGCCGGCTCGGCCTGGCTGAGCTGCACCTGCACGCCCAGCTGCCGGCCCGCGATTTCTATGCCCGCCAGGGCTTCCTGCCGGAAGGCGAGGTGTTCGAAGAGGCCGGCATCGGCCACCAGCAGATGCGCCGCCGGCTGGGCGCGGCCAGCGCGATCGACAGCCGCGCCGAAGCAGTGGCCATCACCACCGCCATCGTCCACCGCGCCCGCCGCCAGCTGTGGCTGCACAGCCGCCAGCTGGACCCGGGGCTGCTCGACGCGCCGCCGGTGCAGGCCGCCCTGCGCCGCTTCGTCACCGCCCGTCACGACAAGCAGCTGCGGGTGATCGTGCATGACGCCGCCGCGATCGCCTCTGCGGGCGCACCACTGCTCGCGCTGGCCCAGCGCCTGCCCAGCGTGATCCAGTTCCGCGAGGTCAGCGATCCGGTCGACCGCGCCCTGGCCTCGGCCTGCCTGCTCAACGATGCGGGCGACTTCTACTTTCGTCTGATCGGCCATCGCCTCGACGGCGAGGCCGGCATCGCGCTGCCGGCACGTTCGCAGCCGTTCGAGCAGCAATTGCAGCGTGTCTGGGACCGTTCGCGCGATTGCAGCGAACTGCGCGCGCTCGGCATCTGAGCCGGCGCCGCTGACCCAACCTGTCTGGAACCGGCACCGGCGGACGTGGGATGCCCGCGGTGGTGCCCCTTCGTGTCCCGTTGGGGGTACAATTTGGCTGTTTGAACGCGCCCGCGCAGGGCTATTCATCTTCCTGCCGGGTCCTTCTGAAGCCATACCCCACAAAGCGAATCAACACCCTCCATCGTGGACAATCAACTGAAGCAGTTTGCGCAATCTTCGCAACTCGCCGGCGGCAACGCCTCCTATGTCGAGGACCTGTACGAGCAGTACCTGGTCTCCCCGGATAGTGTCGATCCCAAATGGAAAACCTACTTTGACGGCTTCAAGGGCCGCGAAGCAGGTGACATTCCGCACTCGGCCGTCATCTCCCACATCGCGGACGCGGCCAAGGATGCGCTGAAAGCTGGCACCGGCACCGGTGCGGGCGACGAGCGCGAGCGCAATGTCGGTCGTCTGATCACCGCCTACCGCTCGCGCGGCCACCTGGACGCCCGCCTTGATCCGCTGGGCCTGGCCGCGCCGGTCAACACGCCCGACCTGGGCCTGGCGTTCCACAGCCTGTCCGATGCCGACCTCAACAGCGAGTTCAGCACCGGCGGCGTCGGCGGCCAGCCGCGCATGAAGCTGCGCGACCTGCTGGCACGTCTGAAGGCGACCTACACCGGCTCGATCGGTGCGGAGTTCATGCACATCTCCGAGGTCGAGCAGCGCCAGTGGATCTACAAGAAGCTGGAAGCCGCCGGTGGCAACTACCAGCTGGACGCTGACACCCAGCGCCGCACCCTGGAGCGCCTGACTGCGGCCGAAGGCCTGGAGCGCTACCTGCACACCAAGTACGTCGGCCAGAAGCGCTTCTCGCTGGAAGGCGGCGATTCGCTGATCCCGATGATGGACACCATCATCCGCAACGCCGGCAAGGATGGCGTCAAGGATGTTGTGATCGGCATGGCCCACCGTGGCCGCCTGAACGTGCTGGTCAACACCCTGGGCAAGAACCCGCGCAAGCTGTTCGACGAGTTCGAAGGCAAGTTCGAGCACGACGAGCACGCCTCGGCCGGCGACGTGAAGTACCACATGGGCTTCTCCGCCGACGTCGCCACCGATGGCGGCCCGGTGCACCTGGCGCTGGCGTTCAACCCGTCGCACCTGGAAATCGCCGACCCGGTCGTGGCCGGCTCCGTGCGTTCGCGCCAGGAGCGCCGCAAGGACACCGCGCGCAAGCAGGTGATGCCGATCCTGATCCACGGCGACGCGGCCTTCTCCGGCCAGGGCGTGGTCATGGAACTGTTCCAGATGTCGCAGGCCCGCGGCTTCGCCGTCGGCGGCACCGTGCACATCGTGGTCAACAACCAGGTCGGCTTCACCACCTCCAACCCGCTGGATACGCGTTCCACGCGTTATGCCACCGACGTGGCGAAGATGATTGCCGCCCCGGTGCTGCACGTGAACGGCGATGACCCGGAAGCGGTGGTGTTCGCCGCACAGCTGGCCTTCGAGTTCCGCCAGACGTTCGCCAAGGACGTGGTCATCGACCTGATGTGCTACCGCCGCTGGGGCCACAACGAGGCCGACGAACCGGCGATCACCCAGCCGCTGATGTACCAGGTGATCCGCAAGCACCCGACCACCCGCGAGATGTACGCCGAGCAGCTGGAAAAGGCGGGCGTGATCGCCGCCGGCGCCGGCAAGGCGATGGTCGATGCCTACCGCGAGAAGCTGGACGCCGGTGAAGTGACCACCGAGCTGGCCAAGGTCGAGAAGACCCCGCCGAGCAGCCCGCTGTTCGTCGATTGGCCGAAGCTGCTGGAAGGCAAGCTGTCCGACCCGGTCTCGACCAAGGTCGAGAAGAACAAGCTGGTCGAGCTGGCCAAGCTGATCAACACCATTCCCGATGAAGTGCAGCTGCACTCGCGCGTGGCCAAGGTCTATGACGACCGCCGCAAGATGGCCGCCGGCGAGATCCCGGGCGACTGGGGCTTTGCCGAGAACCTGGCCTACGCCACCCTGCTCGACGAAGGCCATGCGCTGCGCCTGGTCGGCCAGGACGTCGGCCGCGGTACCTTCACGCACCGCCACGCGATCCTGCACGACCAGAAGACCGACAACTACTACATGCCGCTGCGGCAGCTGGTGGATTCGCCGGAGAAGGCCACCGTCATCGATTCGCTGCTGAGCGAAGAAGCGGTGATGGCCTACGAGTACGGCTTCTCCACCACCGATCCGAACACGCTGTGCATCTGGGAAGGCCAGTTCGGCGACTTCGCCAACGGTGCCCAGGTGGTGATCGACCAGTTCATCGCCGCCGGTGAAGCCAAGTGGGGCCGCATTTCCGGCCTGACCCTGCTGCTGCCGCATGGCTATGAAGGGCAAGGCCCGGAACACAGCTCGGCGCGCCTGGAGCGCTTCCTGCAGCTGTGCGCGCTGGAGAACATGCTGGTGGTGGTGCCGTCGACCCCGGCCCAGGCCTTCCACATGCTGCGTCGCCAGCTGCACATGACCACCCGCAAGCCGCTGGTGGTGATGTCGCCGAAGTCGCTGCTGCGCCACAAGCTGGCCGTGTCGACCCTGGACGAGCTGGCCAACGGCGAGTTCCAGCACCTGATCGGCGACGCCAACGCAGACGCCAAGAAGGTCAAGCGCGTGGTGCTGTGCTCGGGCAAGGTCTATTACGACCTGCTGGAGGACCAGATCAAGCGCGGCCAGGACGACGTGGCGATCATCCGCGTGGAGCAGCTGTATCCGTTCCCGCGTGCGCTGCTGGCGGCCGAACTGAAGAAGTACGGCAAGGCCACCGACGTGGTGTGGGCGCAGGAAGAACCGCAGAACCAGGGCGCGTGGTACCAGATCCGCCACCACCTGCAGTTCTGCCTGGCCGATGGCCAGAACCTGCACTACGCCGGTCGCGCACGTTCGGCCTCGCCGGCTGCCGGTCACATGGCTGACCACGTCCGCGAGCAGCAGCAGCTGATCGCCGACGCACTGGTCAACCCGTTCAACGACCAGGTCGCTGAATAACTCTCCCCCCTATTTAGAAGACAAACCAGGAAGCTCCCGCATGGCCACCGAAGTCAAAGCCCCGGTACTGCCCGAATCCGTCGCCGACGGCACCATCGCCACCTGGCACAAGAAGGTGGGCGACGCCGTCAAGCGCGACGAAAACCTGCTTGACCTGGAAACCGACAAGGTCGTCCTGGAAGTGCCGTCGCCGGTCGACGGCGTGCTGAAGGAAATCAAGTTCGCCGAAGGCTCGACCGTGACCTCCAGCCAGGTCGTGGCGATCATCGAGGAAGGCGCCGTTGCGGCTGCTCCGGCCCCGGCCGCCGAGGCCGCTCCGGCCGCTGCTCCGGCCGCCGCTGCTCCGGCTCCGGCTCCGGCCGCTGCTGCTGCGCCGGCCCCGGCCGCCAAGTCGGCCGCCGATGCGCTGCCGCCGGGCGCCCGCTTCACCGCCATCACTGAAGGCGTGAACCCGGCCGATGTCGACGGCACCGGCCGTCGCGGCGCGGTCACCAAGGAAGACATCGTCAACTTCGCCCGCAACGGCGGCGCCGGCAAGGCCGGTGGCGCACGCCCGGAAGAGCGCGTGCCGATGACCCGCATCCGCAAGCGCATTGCCGAGCGCCTGATGGAGTCGAAGAATTCGACCGCCATGCTGACCACCTTCAACGAAGTCGACCTGTCCAAGGTGTCGGCGGCGCGCAAGGAACTGCAGGACGAGTTCGTCAAGGCCCACGGCATCAAGCTGGGCTTCATGAGCTTCTTCGTGAAGGCCGCCGCCAACGCGCTGCAGCGCTTCCCGCTGGTCAACGCCTCGATCGACGGCGACGACATCATCTATCACGGCTACTCGGACATCTCGATCGCCGTCTCGACCGAGAAGGGCCTGGTCACGCCGGTGCTGCGCAACGTCGAGCGCATGTCGTTCGCCGACATCGAGAAGACCATCGCCGACTACGCCAAGAAGGCCCGTGACGGCAAGCTGGGCCTGGAAGAACTGCAGGGCGGCACCTTCACCGTGACCAACGGCGGCACCTTCGGTTCGCTGCTGTCGACCCCGATCATCAACCCGCCGCAGAGCGCCATCCTGGGCATGCACGCCATCAAGGAGCGTCCGATCGCCCAGAACGGCCAGGTCGTGATCGCGCCGATGATGTACTTGGCGCTGTCCTACGACCACCGCATCATCGACGGCAAGGACTCGGTGCAGTTCCTGGTGGACATCAAGAACCAGCTGGAAAACCCGGGCCGCATGCTGTTCGGCCTGTAAGAAACCTCCCGCCCCTCCGCGCCTGCGCGGAGGGGTTCTGGTAATGCATCAAGGAATAATTCAATGGCTGAACAATTCGACGTCGTCGTCATCGGTGCTGGCCCGGCCGGTTACCACGCTGCCATCCGCGCGGCCCAGCTGGGCCTGAAGACCGCCTGCATCGACGCAGCGCTGGGCAAGGACGGCAAGCCGGCCCTCGGCGGCACCTGCCTGCGCGTGGGCTGCATCCCGTCCAAGGCGCTGCTGGATTCCTCGCGCCAGTACTGGAACATGGGCCACATCTTTGGCGACCACGGCATCAGCTTCAAGGATGCCAAGATCGACGTCGAGGCGATGGTTGGCCGCAAGGACAAGATCGTCAAGCAGTTCACCGGCGGCATCGCCATGCTGTTCAAGGCCAACAAGGTCGCCACCTACTACGGCTTCGGCCAGCTGCAGCCGGGCAACGTGGTCAAGGTGAAGCAGCACGACGGTTCGGAAGTCGAGCTGAAGGGCACCAACGTCATCATCGCCGCCGGCTCGGATTCGATCGAGCTGCCGTTCGCCAAGTTCGACGGCGAGACCATCGTCGACAACGTCGGCGGCCTGGACTTCACCGAAGTGCCGAACCGCCTGGCGGTGATCGGCGCCGGCGTGATCGGCCTGGAACTGGGCAGCGTGTGGAAGCGCCTGGGCGCTGAAGTCACCATCCTGGAAGCCATGCCGGAGTTCCTGGCGGCTGCCGATGCCGAAGTGGCCAAGGCGGCTGCCAAGGAATTCAAGAAGCAGGGCCTGGACATCAAGCTCAATGCCAAGGTCTCCAAGACCGAGATCACCGGCAAGGGCAAGAAGAAGGAAGTCATCGTCACCTACACCGACGCGGAAGGCGAAAAGACCCTGACCGTGGACAAGCTGCTGGTGGCCGTGGGCCGTCGCGCGGCGACCAAGGGCCTGCTGGCCGAAGGCACCGGCGTCAAGGTCAACGAGCGCGGCCAGATCGAAGTCGATGCGCACTGCCACACCGGCGTCAACGGCGTGTGGGCGGTCGGCGACTGCGTGCGCGGCCCGATGCTGGCACACAAGGGCTTCGAGGAAGGCATCGCGGTGGCCGAGCTGATCGCCGGCCTGCCGGGCCACGTCAACTTCGACACCATTCCGTGGGTCATCTACACCGAGCCGGAACTGGCCTGGGTCGGCAAGACCGAAGCCCAGCTGAAGGCCGAAGGCATTCCGTACAAGGCCGGCAGCTTCCCGTTCGCCGCCAACGGCCGTGCCGTGGCGATGATCGAACCGGCAGGCTTCGTGAAGATCCTGGCCCATGCCGAAACCGACCGCATCCTGGGCATGCACCTGGTCGGCGCCAACGTTTCCGAGCTGGTGCACGAAGGCGTGCTGACCATGGAGTTCAGCGGTTCGGCCGATGACCTGGCCCGCATCTGCCACGCCCACCCGTCGCTGTCGGAAGTGGTCCACGACGCGGCGATGGCGGTCAGCAAGCGCGCCATCCACAAGGCGAACTGATCGTCCGGTAGTGCCGGCCGCTGGCCGGCATCACCCGGATATGAAAAACCCCGCCTCGGCGGGGTTTTTTGTTGCCCGTTTCCCTGTAGCGCCGAGCACGGGCTCGGCGCTACACCTTTCCAGCAGGCTTCTTCGGTGGATCCTCACAGACCCTGTGCTGCACCACCGTATCGCCGGCCTTCCATTGCTTGACCACCCGGCAGCGCGCCTCGGCTTTCGGCGCAGGGGCCGCCGCGGCATTGGCTTCGTCAGCCGCAGCGCTCTGCTCGCGCTCCAGCCACGCCGACGGGGGTGCCGGGGGTGCCGGGGGCGCGGCCAGCACCGGGCCTGGCAACAGGACCAGACCGGCCAGCAGCGCCCTCCTCATGCGGGAACCGCCCGGCCACCGAGCAGGCGCGCCGGCAGCATGAACAGCGCGCGCAGGAAGGCGAACAGCGCCGAGAAGGTGATGCCGACCAGGCGGAACGGCAGGCTCAGCAGCCACACGAACGGCCAGGCGATCAGGGCCAGGATCGCCAGCGGCCAGCACAGCACGAACAGCAGGCACCACACACCGAGCGCGAACAGGGTCTTCATCACGGTCTCCTTGGGGCGGCACCCTGCCGCCTGCACACACCTTGGCGCCCTGCCTGCGCCGCCGGCAAACGGTTTGCGACGAAACCGGGCTGGCGGCGATGAAACCGGTGGTGGGGAAACCGGAGATTGATCAGGTTGCCGGCCAGCGGCCGGCACTACCGAGCCGAGTCACGCCGGCACGGCCCCCGGACGGCCGTGGGCCACCTGGAAGCGCGCCGCGGTGCGCACCGCGGCATCCGGGCGCAGCACGCTGTCGGCGAAGCGCAGTTCGGCGTCCAGCGTCTGCCGGTTCAACTGCAGCCTCCACCAGCCGCGGCGGTCGCCGTCGAAGTAGCGGATGTGCGGGTTCTGCACTATCGACGGACCGTAGTACGGCCCATACGGCGTATCGTCACCGCCGCTGCTGATCGCCGGGGCGATGAATTCGGTGGCGACGACCGGCGCACCGGGGGCATCGAAATCCAGCTTGAGGTCGTTGACGAAGGTGGAGTGCCAGTCGCCGCCAAGCACGATGGCATTGCACTGCCCGCCCGCCTGCATCGCCTGCAGCAGACGCCTGCGTGCGGCTGGATAGCCATCCCAGGCGTCGTTCCAGAAGCGCTCGCGCGGCGTGCCGCCGCCCAGCCGAAGCTGCGCCATCAGCAGCTGCTGCACCACCACGTTCCAGCGCGCGCCCTGTGCGGCGGCCATCGACTGCGTGAACCACGCTTCCTGGCCGATGCCGAGCATGCTCATGCGTGGATCGAGCGCCGCCTCGCAGCGTGGTGACTCGCCCACACCACAGGGATTGGCCGGGCGGAACTGACGGCAGTCCAGCAACGTCAGCTGTGCCAGGTCGCCATAGCGCAGGCGCCGATGCACGCGCAGGCCGCCGTTGCCCGCAGGCGTGCTGCGCATCGGCAGGTGTTCGTAGAACGCACGGTAGGCTGCCGCGCGGCGCACGATGAAATCCTCCGTCGAGACGCCGGGCTTCTCCGGATGGATACCAGAGTAATCGTTCTGCACTTCGTGGTCGTCCCAGATCACCGCGAAGGCATGCGCGGCATGGGCCGCCTGAAGATCCGGATCGAGCTTGTACAGCGCGTACTGGTCACGGTAGCGCTGCAGGCTGATGGTTTCACCGCTGAAGCGCGCCGCATCCAGTGTTTCGCCGCGCGCATTCTGCAGCGGGCTGTACTCGTACAGGTAATCGCCCGCATGCAGCACCAGGTCGACATCGCTCTGCGCGATATCCCGCAGTACCGGGTAATAGCCGCTGTTCCAGGCCTGGCAGGTGCACAACGCCAGCCGCAGCTGCTGCAGCTGGGTTTCCAGCAGCGGTGCGGTACGGAAGTGGCCAACCGGACTTTCCTCATCACCGTCGCAGGCGAAGCGGTAGTAGTAGTCGCGGCCCGGACGCAGGCCGTTGACCTCCACATGCACCGAATGCGCGAGCTCGGGCACCGCCGCCGCAACACCACGCTGCACCAACCGGCGCATCCGGGCGTCTTCGGCCACGAACCAGCGCACCGGCACCGCCCGCGACGGCATGCCACCGCCGTTGAGCGGGTCCGGCGCCAGCCGCGTCCACAGCACTGCACCCTGTGGATCCGGATCGCCAGCGGCGACGCCGAGGGTGAACGGATCACGCCCCAGCCGCGGCCGTGGGCCCGCCGTGGCCAGCCCCGGCATCGCCGCCAGCGCGATCGCCGCCCCCGTTCCCTGCCACGCCATGCGCAGCAGGCGACGACGGCTTTCCGGATCCACCGGCCCGCGCATCAGAAGCGCACGGTGGCGGTGGCCATCACCTGCCGCGGCGCGCCGACCTGCATGGTCGCCAGGCTGCGGGTCGGGTCGGCGGCGTAGGTGCCGTTGGTGTTGATCGAAGACAGGTAGCGCTTGTCGGTCAGGTTGGTCAGGTTCAGCGCCACGGTCAGGTTCTGCGCCGGGCCGAGCGCGCCGAAGTCATAGGCCACCGAAGCATTGACCAGCCAGTAGCTCGGCACCGACACATCGTTGGTGTAGGTCACGTAGCGCTTGCCGACGTGGTTGGCCGACAGGCGCATGTCCCACGGGCCCGGGGTCCAGGCCAGGGTGCTGGCGAACATCCATTCGGGAGTGTCGACGGTCTTCTTGCCGCGGGTCGGCACCACGCCGTTGTTCACATAGTCGTTGTCGTAGGTGCTGTCATTCCAGGACAGCGCGTTGGACCAGGCCAGGTCCTGCATCGGCTTCAGCTGCAGGGTCGCCTCGGCGCCGCGGCTGGTCACCGAACCAACGTTGGAGAACAGCGCCGGGCAGCCGAGGATGCCCACGCACTGGGCGATCGCCAGCAGGCGGTTGTCGAACTTGACGTCGTACACCGCAACCGAGGCTTCATAGCCCTGGCCGTAGCCGCGCCAGCCCAGCTCGAGGGTGCGCGACTGTTCCGGCTTCAGGTTCTGCGCGCTGGCATCGAACGCGGCCTGTGGCACGTTGAACGGGCTGCCCACGCCCAGCGCATAGGCAGCGACGTTCTTTGCGAACGAACCGAAGATCTCGTTGCCTTCGTTGAGCTTGAAGTTGAAGCCGGCCTGCGGCAGGAAGCCCTTCTTCGAGGTCAGGCTGCTGTTGTTGGCATAGTTGCCCAGTGGCGTGCGCACGCGGGTGCGGGTGTGCGGCGATTTCGCGCCGATGTCGATGGTCAGGCGGTCGTCGAACAGGCGGAAGCGGTCCTGCACGTAGAACTGGCGGGTAATGGTGGTGTAGCGCTGGTGCCACACGCGCTGGTCCGGGTTGCGCAGGAAGAAGTCGTCGGTGACCGGGCCGTCGATGTAGTAGAAGTTGCGCTGAACGCTGTGACCGTTGTCCTCGTACCACAGGCCGGCTTCCAGTTCGTGGCCACCGACGTTCCAGGTGAACGCCGAGGTCACGCCGGTACGGTCGATCGCATACTCGGTGGTGCGGATCGAGATCGGGATCTCGCGGAGGGTACCCGGGTTGGACGGATTGGACGGGCTGAACCAGTGGCCCTGGCCACGGTTGCTGTGGTTGTAGACGTTGACCTTCAGCCGCATCGCCTCGTTCAGGCCGAAATCGCCGGCAATGCTGGACAGGTCATCGTTGCGCAGGCCGTGGCCGGAGTAGTACGCATCCCACGGACTGTTGACGCCACCGCTGAATGTCCCGCGTGCCGCGGCGACGGCGCGATCCCAGTCCGGCGCGTAGTTGTCCCAGTCCCAGCCGAGGCGATCGATCATTTCCAGCGACAGGTCCTGGTAATCGGCCTCGACGCGGCGCGAGGCGTTGAACAACGCGGTGATCCTGCTGTCCGTTCCGAAGTTGTAGGTGGCCTTGCCGTTGAACTGCTTCAGCTCCTGCGAGCCCTTGCCCTTCCACTTGTCACCTTCCGAATACACGCCGGACAGGTAGGCGGCAAAGCCCTGGTGCTCGCCGGTCTCCAGGCGCGCATAGCTGCGCCGCGCGCTGTCGCTGCCGAAGCCCTGGGCCAGCACCACGCCGTACTCGGTGGACGGATCGATCGAATAGAACTGGAACACGCCACCGAGGTTGCTGGTGGACGGCGTGCCAAGCGCACCGATGCCGGTGGACACTTCGGCCCCGCCCAGGTTCTCGCTGATCACGGCACGGCTGATGTGCAGGCCGTTGCTGTTGCCATAGGCCATGTTGCCCAGCGGGATGCCATCGAGCGTGTAGCCCAGGCGGTTCTGGTTGAAGCCACGCAGGCTGATGGTGGTGGACCATTCGTAGGCGCCGGTGGCATCGGCCGACTCGAAGTGCACACCGGGCTTGCTGGCCAGCAGCTTCAGCGGGTTGGCACCGGGCGGCAGGATCTTCATGTCCTCGGCGGTCACACGCTGCACCTGGCGGGCTTCGCCGCGGCCGATCACCGAGATTGAATCGAGGGTGGTGGCCGACGCTGCGTCGGCAGCAGGAGCATTTTCAGCGGCAGCCAGCGACGGCAGCCAGGCACAGACCAGCAGGGCCAGCAGATTGCGGCGAAGCGGAGCGTGGGACGGCATGGGGGCGGATTCCTTGGGCACGCTGGACGCCGAAGGGCGGCGTCGAAGGGCAGCAGCGGCGGAATCGTAGAAGCGTCGCGTTACATGTCATTTACACGCCACAGACGGGCGCTCGGCGTTTCGAATGGTCTGCCGGCCGGCGGGTGGTTGCCGGCCAGCGCCCGGCACGACCGTTACTCGAACGAACCGACCGAATCGTGGGCCAGGTTGTCAAAGCGGGTGTATTCGCCGAAGAACTTCAGCTTGCACGAACCGGTCGGGCCACCACGGTGCTTGCCGATGATGATCTCGGCCAGGCCCTTGTCCGGCGAGTTTTCCTTGTTGTAGTAGTCGTCGCGGTAGATGAACACGATCATGTCCGCGTCCTGCTCGATTGCGCCCGACTCGCGAAGGTCGGCCATCACCGGGCGCTTGTCGGTACGCGTTTCCAGCGAGCGGTTGAGCTGTGACAGCGCGATCACCGGTACGTTCAGTTCCTTGGCCAGGCCCTTCAACGAACGCGAGATTTCCGAGATCTCGGTGGCGCGGTTTTCGCTGTTGCCCGGCACGCTCATCAGCTGCAGGTAGTCGATCACGATCAGGCCGAGATCATGCTCGCGCTTCAGGCGGCGGCACTTGGAGCGCAGCACTTCCGGCGACACGCCCGGCGTATCGTCGATGAAGATCTTGGTTTCCTTCAGCATCTTGATCGCGCTGGTGACGCGGCTCCAGTCCTCGTCTTCCAGCTGGCCGGTACGCAGGCGCTGCGCGTTGATGCGGCCGTTGGAGGAAATCAGGCGCATCGCCAGCTGCGATGCCGACATTTCCATCGAGAACACCGCCACGCCCTTCTTCGACTTGATCGCCGCGTACTCGGCGATGTTCAGTGCGAAAGTGGTCTTGCCCATGGCCGGGCGTGCCGCGAGGATGATCAGGTCGGTCGGCTGCAGGCCGGCGGTCATCGCATCGAAATCGGTGTAGCCGGTCGGCAGGCCGGTGATGTTGCCGCCGTTCTCGAAGCGGTTGCGCAGTTCCTCGAACGCATCCTTCAGCGCACCGGGCATGGCCACGAAATCGGTACGGCCACGCGCGCCCTGTTCGGCAATGGCAAACACGCTCTTTTCCGCCGAGGCCAGCAGCTCGCTGCTGTCGCGGCCTTCGGGCTGGAAGCCATCGTTGACGATATCGGTGCCGACCTGGATCAGCTGCCGCAGCACCGCCTTGTCACGCACGATCTCGGCATAGGCCACGATGTTGGCGGCCGACGGCGTGGTACTGGCCAGCTCGATCAGGTAGGCACCATCACCCACCAGTTCCATCTTGCCCTGCGACTCGAACCACTCGCCCAGCGTCACCGCATCGAACGGACGCTCGCGCTCGGACAGCTCGCGGATCGCGCGATAGATCATCTGGTGGTCGCGGCGGTAGAAATCGCCCTCGGTCAGCTGGTCATTGACCCGGTCGTAGGCCTCGGGCGCCAGCATCAGGCCGCCCAGCACCGCCTGCTCGGCTTCCACCGAATGGGGCGGTACCCGCAACTGGTCGATGCGCGACTCGTCGCGATCGCGATCGAAGCCATCACCGCGCTCTCTGCGGTTGGAACGGAAGCCGGGACGAGCGGACATGCTGCGGTGTTTCCTGCAAAAGTGGGCCAGACGAGTGTAGGCATGCGCCGACCCCGGCGACCATGGACAAGCCTGTGGATAAGCCGTGGAGAAACGGGGGATATCCGCCGGCGCCTGGCCAGACTGGCGTGGGGGCGTCGCACTGCCTGCGACGGGCGCCCTTGCGGCACCCGAGCGGGACATTATCGCAGATCAACGTCCCGGGGTCGGAGCCCGTCGCTGCGCGTCAGGATCCGACCCCCAGGCGCGGCCGGGTCGTCCGCAGGCGTCAATCGCCCTTGGCGTGCACTGCGATCAGCGCCAGGAAGCGGTCAACATAGCCCTGCAGGAACTTCTGCGTGCCTTCGTTGTGGATCGTGCCGTCGGCATCGATCAGGCCGTCCTTGAAGTGGATGAAGGCCTCGGGCTGGCCAAGCACGTGCATGTCCAGGAAGGCCAGGCTGTTGCGCAGGTGCTGCTGGGCCACGGCGGTGCCGATCTGGCCGATGGATGCACCGATCACCGCCGCCGGCTTGCCGGCAAACGCGCTGTCGCCATAGGGGCGCGATCCGATATCGATGGCGTTCTTGAGCACGCCGGGCACCGACCGGTTGTACTCGGGCGTCACGAACAGCACCGCGTCGGCAGCACGCACCTGGTCCTTGAGCCGGGTGCCCTGCGGCGGATAATCGGCGTCGAAATCCTGGTCGTACAACGGCAGATCGCCGATCTGCACGTACTGGAAGCGCGCGCGGTCACCGGCGAGCTTTTCCAGCGCATGGGCCAGCTTGCGGTTGCAGGAGTCCTTGCGCAGGCTGCCGACGAACACTGCGATGGTGGGGGTGGACATCGGGACATTCTCCTCACGGTGCGGAACGCCCAGCCTAGCCCCCGGGCACGTGCGGGCCGGTGAAGATCAGCGCCTCGCAATGCCTGCGCGCACGTCGCGCCAATGCGCCTGCCAGGCCTGGAACATCAGCACGTTCCACAGATGGGTATGCCACTTGCGCTGCCCCGCCAGGAACTGCTGCCACAGTGGCTGCACCGCCGACGCCGACAACACGCCCTCGCGCTCCAGCCGCGACGGCTGCAGCAGGTCCTCGGCCCACGGGCGCAGGTCGCCCTTCAGCCAGTCGCTGACCGGTGCGCCGAAGCCACGCTTGGGGCGGTGCACCATCGAATGCGGCACATAGCGCCCCAGCACGCGCTTGAGCAGCACCTTGCTGGTCGTCTCGCTGCGCTTGAAGCCCAGTGGCAGCGACCAGGCGAACTCGGCCACGCGCCAGTCCAGCAGTGGCGCGCGCGCCTCCAGGCTGACCGCCATCGAGGTACGGTCGACCTTGCACAACAGGTCGTCCGGCAGGTAGGTCACGAAATCGGCCAGCATCATTGCATCGGCCGGCGTACCCGCGCCGTGCAGCGGATCGGCCAGGTCGTAGAAGCTGCCGGCCGCCTGCGCACCGGGTACCGCCGCCGCCGGGTCGCGCCAGCGCGAAATGCGGTTGCGGTAGACGTCGCCGATGCCACGCGCGCCGGTCTCGGCCAGCAGCGCGGCCAGGCCGCCGGTCCGCGAGGCCTCGCCCTGCTGCTGCGCGCGTGCCCCCATCCAGCGCCGCAGCGGCCCCGGCACGCGGCCGAGCATCTGCCAGTTGCGCAGCGCGCGTACATAGCGGGTGTAGCCGAAGAACAGCTCATCGCCACCGTCGCCGGACAGCGCCACGGTCACCCCCTGCCGCGCCAGCCGGGCGACCAGCGCGGTCGGCACCTGCGAAGCGTCGGCGAAAGGTTCATCGAACATCGATGGCAACTGCGGCACCACCGCCAGCGCGTCGGCGCCGCTGACGTACAGCTCGGTGTGATCGCAGCCCAGGTGCGTGGCCAGTTCGCGGGCAAGCGGTGCCTCATCGTGCCCCGAACCGGTGAAGCCGATGCTGAAGCTGTGCACCGGCTGCCCGCTCTGCGCCTGCATCAGCGCCGCCACCAGCGATGAGTCGGTGCCGCCGGACAGGAACACGCCGACCGGCACGTCGGCCACCATGCGCAGCGCCACCGCGTCGCGCAGCAATGCGTCCAGCTGTTCCTCGGCCTCCTCGATGCGGCCCTGGAACGGTGCGGCCAGCGCGGCCTGCATGCGCGCACGCGCGTCCCAGTACGGGCGCTGCGCCTGCTCCGGGCGATGTGCGGCGGCCCCTGCAGCGACAGCGGCCGCGTCCAGGCGCAGCACGCGGCCCGGCATCAGCTTGTAGCAGCGCTGGTGGATGCTGTGCGGCGCCGGGATGTAGTCCAGCCGCAGCAGCAGGGTCAATGCATCGCGATCGATGTCGTTGTCGAACGCCGGGTGCTGCCACAACGCCTTCAGTTCCGAACCGAACACCAGCGTGTCGCCGGCCCAGCCGTAGTACAGCGGCTTCTTGCCGACGCGGTCGCGCGCCAGCCACAGGCAATGCTGCTGGCGGTCCCACAGCGCGATGGCGAACATGCCGTTGCAGCGCTGCAGCGTGTCTTCCACGCCCCACTGCAGGATCGCCGCCAGCAGCACTTCGGTATCGGAGTGGCCGCGGAAGGTGTGTCCCAGCGGCTCCAGCTGTTCACGCAGGGCGGCGAAGTTGTAGACCTCGCCGTTGTACGCCATCACGTAGCGGCCGTCGGCCGAGGCCATCGGCTGGTGGCCCAGCGGGGACAGGTCGAGGATGCTCAGCCGGCGATGCGCCAGCGCGATGCCGGCCTCGGCATCGACCCAGCTGCCGCCATCATCCGGCCCGCGGTGGTGCAGCGCCTGGCCCATGGCCAGGGCCTGCGCCTGCAGTGCCTCGGCCGACGCCAGCGGCGCCGGCAACAACATTCCCGCCAATCCACACATGCATCAGGGTTCCTGCGCCAGGTCGAGGGCGGCGCCAATCACCGCATTGTCGCTTGGAAGCCCGAACATTGCTGCCCCCGCCAGCGGCGTGTAGGTGTCGGCGCCACAGACCCGGCGCAGCGGCAGGTGACCCAAGCCGGCCTCGACCAGCGCCGTGACCACGCCCTCACCCACTCCGCCGCTGTGGCGACCTTCGTCCAGCACCAGCACCCGCCGCGCGCTGGCGGCCTGGGCGGCGATGAAGCCGGCATCCAACGGTACCAGCCAGCGCAGGTCGACCACCCGCACCTGCCAGCCCAGCTGCTGTTCGATGGCCCGCGCCGCGCGCAACGCCATCGGCACGCCATTGCCATAGGTGTAGATCACCAGGTCTCCGGCCTCCGGTGCGTAGACCCGGCCCTCGCCCGGCACCAGCGCCTGGCCCTGTGCCGGGTAGTCGAACAGCCACTGGCCATCCCCCGCTTCGTGCAGGTCCTTGCTCATGTACAACGCGATCGGCTCCAGGAATACCGCCACGCGCCCATCCACCCGCGCCAGTGCGGCCAGCGTGCGCAGCATCATCACCGCGTCGTCGCCGCGCGAGGGGCAGCCCACCACCAGGCCGGGAATGTCGCGCAGCGCGGTGACCGAGTTGTCATTGTGGAAGTGGCCACCGAAGCCCTTCTGGTAGCCCAGCCCGGCCACCCGCACCAGCATCGGGTTGCGGAACTGGTCGTTGGAGAAGAACTGCAGCGAACACGCTTCGCCACGCACCTGGTCGATGGCGTTGTGCAGATAGGCCAGGTACTGGATCTCCGGAATCGGCAGCATGCCCAGGTTGGCCAGGCCCTGCGCCATGCCCAGGATCATGGTCTCGTCCAGCAGGGTGTTGAACACCCGGCGTGGGCCGAAGCGGCGCAGCAGATCCTTGGTGACGGTGTAGACACCGCCCTTCTGCGCGACATCCTCGCCGAACAGCAGGCTCTGCGGATACTTCGCCAGCAGTTCCTGCAGGACGTGGTTGATCTGGATCGCGAGGTGGCGTGGCGGCTGCCGTTCGGGCAGGGCCTGCGCACCGCCATACAGCGCTTCGCGCGTCGCGGCGGGCACCTCGCGCCGCGCTTCGGCCTGCACCGCAGCCGGCGTGTACGGCGCAAGCGGCGCCATCACCGCCTGCAGCGACTGCAGCTTCGGCCGTCCTTCGGCCTCGGCGGCGGCGGCCATGCAGCGCGCACGCATCGTCTCGTAGGCGGTCTCGACGGCTGCCGCATCCATCCAGCCCGATTCCAGCGCGATCTGCGCCGAGCGCAGCAGCGGATCCTGCGCCTCGGCCGCGCACAGCTCCGGCAACGGGCGCCATTCCACTTCGAAGTCGGTGCCGGCGTGACCCATCAGGCGCGTGGTGCGCAGATGCAGGAAGGTCGGCCGCCGGGTGCGCCGGCAATGGTCCACCGCGGCCTGCACCTGGGCATGCCCCACGGCCAGGTCAAGGCCATCGGCGAAGAAGTAGTCCAGCCCCGGCTGCCGGCCGAAACGCTCGGCGATCCAGCCCTCCGGCGTCTTCACCGAGATGCCCAGGCCATTGTCCTCGCAGACGAACAGGACCGGTGCCGGCAGCTTCTGGTAAGCCGACCACATCGCGGTGTTGAATGCGGTCTGTGCCGTGGCATGGTTGGCCGAGGCATCGCCGAACGAGCACAGCACGATGCTGTCGGCCGGAATGGGAAGCGCGTGGCCCAGGCGCCTGCCACTCTCGAGGGCCAGTGCGGTGCCCAGCGCCTTGGGCAGGTGCGAAGCGATGGTCGAGGTCTGCGGCAGCACCCACAGCGGCTTGCTGCCCCACACCTTGTGCCGGCCCCCGCTGGCCGGATCGTCGGCGCTGGCGGCGAACGAAAGCGCGGCATCGCGCAACGGATCGATGCCCGGCACCTGGCGCGAACGCTCGGCCATGAAGGCACCGGAGCGATAGTGCAGGAACGCTGGATCGGTATGCCGGCAGGCCCGCGCCAGCAGCGCGTTGCCTTCATGGCCGGACGAACCGATGGTGTAGAAGACCTTGTTCTGCACGCGCAGGACGCGGGCCATCAGGTCCAGCTGGCGGCTGGCCAGCTGCGAATCGAACAGTTCACCGAACGCCGCGGCGCTGAGCGTGCTGCCCGGCAGGATCGGCGCGTCCGGCGCAGGGCGCGCGCGCGCGGTACCCCGCCAGCCACGCACCGCCTCGAGGAAATTGGCGTCGCACACCTCGGCGCGGTTGAGCACGCGCATGCGCGCGGGAATCGGATCCGGGACCACAGCAAACATCGAACACCCTCCGTGTCGTTGTTGCATTCCGCCGGGCGTGCCCGGCACTACGCTGCGGGCATCACGCGGCCTCGAATCGCGCGCGTACCTCGGCGGTCACCGCCGGCATCGGCAGGAAGCGGGGTTGCCCACGCACCCGCTGTAGCCAGGCGCGCACCTCGGGGAACGGCTCCAGGCTGATGCCACCCTCGCCTGCCACATCGGTGTAGGCGAACAGTGCGATATCGGCAATGCCGTAGCCGCTGCCGGTGAACCAACGTGCCTGGCGCAGGTGCTGTTCCATCACCGCCAGCGCGCTGGCGGCACGTTCGTGCAACCGTGGCAGTTCGGCGCGGCGCGGTGAATCCGCCGGGGTCCAGCCACGGATGAAACGCGCTACTGCGACGCACGGCTCGTGCGTGTACTGCTCGAAGAACATCCAGCTCAGCGCCTGCGCGCGCTCCCATCCATCGCTGGGCAGGTACGGCGTGCCTTCGGCCAGCCAGAACAGGATCGCATTGGACTCGGTCAACACACGTCCATCGTAGCGGACGATCAGCGGCACCTTGGCATTGGGGTTCAGCGCAAGGAACTCGGGGGTATGGGTCTGGCCATGGGCGCTGTCCACCTCTACCCAGCGGTAGCGGCTGCCGAGCTGCTCCAGCAGCAGGCGGACCTTGTGGCAATTGCCTGACACCGACATGCCGTGCACCGTCAACGGGACCCGCTCTTCCACCATTGCCTGCTCCCTCGTATCCGGCCGGCGGCCGGCTGCGTGCAGTCTGGCAAGCACGCCGATGAATGCCAAGCGCGGGTGCAGCATGGCAACGCGGTCGTGCCGGCCGCTGGCCGGCAACCTCGATGCAGCTGGTAGTGCCGGCCGCTGGCCGGCATCCTCGATGCAGCTGGATCCAAGCGATTGCCGGCCAGCGGCCGGCACTACCAGGCCACGCTCAGCGCGCGCGTTGCCGCCACTGCTCGCGCGACTGCCCCCAGATCTGCATCGGCTTGTCGTTGTAGGGCGCGGGCAGCTCCCCCATGCGCAGCAGGGTGCTGCCCAGCTTTCGCGCCACCGCCCGCGAGTTGTCGTTGTTCTCGGCGATGGTGTGGATCACCTCATCCCACCCGAGCGTGTCGAACGCCCAGTCGATCGCCGCGACCGCCGCCTCCGGCGCGTAGCCCCTGCCCCAGCTGGCATGGCGGATGCCCCAGCCGACTTCGGTACCTGGCCAGTCCTGCGGCTGCCACGGTCCCATCCGCCCGATCCATTCGCCACTGGCTTTCTCGATCACGCTGAACATCGAGAAGCCGAACAGCTGCCAGGCACCGGCCAGGCTGCAGAAACCGCGCCAGGCCACCGAGGGGGGCTGCACGCCGCCCAGGGTACGCATCGTGGCCTCGTCGGCGCAGAACGCCAGATACGGTTCGTAGTCTTCGCGCAGCAGCGGGCGCAGGATCAGCCGCTCGGTTTCGATGCGCAGGTCGAAGATGCTCATGCCGACTCCATGTCGAAGGGAACGTCCATGATGGTGGATTGCCCCGCCGTGCGGATGAACACCACCGGCTGCAACAGAACGGGCCGGCATGTGCCGGCCCGTCGGGTACTGCGGTTGCCTGGGATTACTGGCGCGTCGCTGCGGCGGTGGCACCGGCTGCGGCGGTCTGCGTGACCAGCTGACCATCGACCACCGGCAGGCGATCGCTGGCCGGCTTGTTGTCCATGCGCACGGTCTTCTCGGCGCCGTCGTAGCGATAGGTCACGTTGTAGCCCTTCACCACATCATTGGTGCCCATGGCGATGCGGCTGCCCGGCTTGCTGGCCATGCGCATGGTGCCGGTGGTGCCGTCCTCGTTGCGATAGGTCACGTTGTAACCGGTGACACGGCTCGACTCGGAGGTTGCGGTCTCGGTGTGGCACTGGCGCTCGGTGCGATTGACCACGCGGCCGCCCACGTGGCGCTTGTCGATCTGGTTGCCGATGAAGCCACCGGCCACCGCACCGGCTGCGGTCGCGGCCTTCTTGCCGTTGCCGCCACCGACCTGGTTGCCGAGCAGGCCACCGACCACCGCGCCAACCACGGTGCCGCCGACGTTGCCATCACGTTCCGGCAGGCGTTCCTGCACCGTCACGTCCTGGCAGACCTCGTGCGGGGTCTGGGTGGTGGAGGTCTCGCGCACCGGATCGGTGCCGATCACGGTGGCATAGGCCTTCTGCTTCTCGGTGATCGGGTCGACCTTCAGCACGTCGGCGTACTCCAGCCCGCGCGGCGCGGACGGGGCCAGCGTGTCACCACGTGCGCCATCGTCGGTGGCGTTGCCATCGACCAGGCGCGACTCGCCATTGGGGGTTGCGGCGCTGATGGAATCGGGCGAGCGGTCGCCACTCTTCATGAAGGCGGCGGTGGCGATGCCACCGACCAGCAGCGCGCCCGCTGCGACCAGGACAGTTGTAGTTGTGCTTTTCATGACCTGCTCCTTGCGGACCATCCGCAACGTTCTCGAGGCAGATTGCAGCACGCGCTGCCTGAACGGAATCTCCACATTTCCTGCTCATTCCTGTAACCCATTCAGCATCGGGAAATGCTGGGCCCGTGGTAGCGTTTGCATATTCCCCACGAGGATTCCCGCCATGGCCAACCCGATGCTGCTGCCGGTACTGCAATGGGCGCGCCGGCTGCGCTACCCCACCCTGTTCAAGCTCACCGCCGGCCTGTTCGTGCTGACCTTGTTCATCCCGGACCCGATCCCGTTCGTCGATGAGCTGGTGCTCGGCTTCGGCACGCTGCTGCTGGCCAACTGGAAGAATCGCAACACGGCCACGCAGCCCCCGCTGGAGCAGCGTTGAACCTGCTGGTCGACAGCCACTGCCATCTCGATGCCGGCGAGTTCGACAGTGACCGCGCCGCCGTGATCGCACGCGCGCAGGCCGCAGGCGTGCGCCTGCAGGTCGTGCCCGCGGTGACCGCTGCCAGCTGGCCGAAGCTGCGCGAGGTCTGCCGGCAGGCACCGGGACTGCACCCGGCCTATGGCCTGCACCCGATGTTCCTGGCCGAGCACCAGCCTGGGCACCTGCCGCTGCTGCGCGAGTGGATCGCGCGCGAACGCCCCTGCGCGATCGGCGAATGCGGCCTCGACTTCTTCGTCGAAGGACTGGATGCCGAGGCCCAGCAGGCGTATTTCATCGGCCAGCTGGAACTGGCCCGTGAATTCGACCTGCCGGTGATCGTCCACGCGCGACGCGCGGTGGATGCGGTGATTGCCGCGATCCGCCGCATCGGCGGCCTGCGCGGCGTGGTGCACAGTTTTTCCGGCAGCCCCGAACAGGCCGCGCAACTGCACAAACAAGGCTTCCTGCTGGGTCTTGGCGGTCCGCTGACCTATGAGCGTGCCCAGCGCCTGCAGCGGCTGGTGCGCGACATGCCACTGGAACAGCTGCTGCTGGAAACCGACGCACCCGACCAGCCCGACGCGGGCATCCGTGGCCAGCGCAATGAACCGGCGCGCCTGGCAACCATCGCCCGTCACGTAGCTGCACTGCGCGGGATGGAGCTGGAGGCAGTGGCCCGGATCACCACGGAAAACGCACGGCGGCTGTTCGCGCTGCCGGCAATGTAACGGGTAGGTGCCGGCCGCTGGCCGGCACCAGCGCTGATTCGATCATTCCGGAGTTGCCGGCCAGCGGCCGGCACTACCATCACGCCTCGGCGCCATCCTCGACCACTTCAGCCTTCGCCTTCTTCGGCTCCAGCAGCATCTCCAGCGCCTTGCCCACCGCGGCGAAGGCGAACGCACCGGTGATGTGGGTCGCCGCGCCCAGGCCAGCACCGCAATCCAGCTTCAACGCCGCATCGGCGCCCAGGTTCGGCCGGATGCCGCAGACACTGCCATCGGCCTGCGGATACTTCACGTTCTCCAGCGAATACACCGCCGGCACGCCGAAATAACGCTTGGCGTTCTTCGGGAAGTTGAACTCGCTGCGCAGCTTCTTGCGGATCAGCGCCAGCATGGCATCGTGCTCGGTGCGCGACACATCGCGGATGCGCACCAGGGTCGGGTCGGTGCGCCCACCGGCGGCGCCGACGGTCAGCAGCGGCAGCTTGCGGCGGCGGCACCAGGCAATCGTCTCGACCTTGACCCGGAAGCTGTCGCAGGCGTCGATCACCAGATCGAAACCACGATCCAGCAGCTCGGCCATGTTGGACACGGTCAGGAACGCCTGCACCGCGTCGACCCCGATGTCCGGGTTGATCGCACGGCAGCGCTCGGCCATCGCCTCGGCCTTGTTGCGACCGTAGTTGCCTTCCATCGCCGGCAGCTGCCGGTTGGTGTTGGAGACGCAGATGTCATCGGCATCGATCAGGGTCAGGTGGCCGACCGCCGAACGGGCCAGCGCCTCTACCACCCACGAGCCGACGCCCCCCATGCCCACCACCGCCACGCGGCTGCCCTGCAGGCGCTCGAGTGCGCCGACGCCATACAGCCGTTCGATGCCGGCAAAGCGTTGTTTTACCTGTTCGTTCATCAAGCTATTTTAACGTGCAGGCGCCGGCGCCTGCGTGTGCCGGCATCGAACCCACCGTTGCATGTCCGGAGAGCCCGCATGAACGCCAGCCCGCCACGCCGCCTGTCCGCCGCCCACCGCTACCTGTTCGTGCTCTGCCTGGGCCTGCTGATCGGCCTGATAGCCACGGTGATGGTGAGCCGGGCCCTGCAGGCCCGCCGCGATCCGTTTCCGGGCAGCCTGATGCAGGTCATGCAGCGGCAGACGCAGTTGCTGCAGCAGGCCCAGCAGCAGAACCGCTGCACCCTGGCCGACAGCGTGCCGCGGCTGCAGGCGCTGCGCCTGCTGTCCAACGACCTGGACCTGGCCTTTCCGGGGCTGAAGGACAGTGCGCAGTTCCAGCAGCACGCCAGCCAGCTGCGCGGCAACCTCAACATGGCCCTGGCCTCGCCGCCACGCGACTGCAAGGCGCTGGCCCAGGTGGTCGAAACCCTGCAGGCGGACTGCCGCGCCTGCCATCAGGATTTCCGCTGAGCCGCATTCATCCTGCAGCCGGGCAGCACGCGCACGGTTGGCGCGTTGTTCACGTTCGAAAGGAGAGGATTCGTCCACCCTGCTGCACGACGCAGTACCACCCAACCCACCCGCCTTCACGGCCAGGAGACGCCCCATGAAGATCCAGCTCATCGCCGCCAGCGCCATCGCTACCCTCGCGCTGGCTGGCTGTGCCACCTCGCCCGGTTACAGCGGCGGTGGTTACAACAACGGCTACAACAACGGCGGCTACGGCAACAATGGCGGTTACAACCAGGGCCGTTGCGCTGACTGTGGCATCGTCACCCGCATCAACACCGTGCCCTCGGGCCGCACCGCGCCCAGCGCGACCGGCGCGATCCTCGGCGGCATCGTCGGCGCCGTGGCCGGCCATGAAATCTCCGACCACACCGGTGGCAGCCGTGGCAACAAGAACATCGCCGCCGCCGCAGGCGCGGTCGGTGGCGCCCTGGCCGGCAACCAGATCCAGAAGAACGTCACCAGCGATACCTACGACATCAGCGTGCGCATGGATGATGGCCGCACCATCGTGGTCAACCAGCGCGATCTGGGTGGCATCCGCGAGAACACCTACGTGCGCGTGGTCAACGGCAAGGTCATCCTGCGCTGACCTGCTGCGGGCCACCGGCAACGAAAAAGGCCCGCTTGCGCGGGCCTTTTTCGTGCCGACGGGCGGCGGGTATTACACCGGCTGCACCTTGTCAGCCTGCAGGCCCTTCTGGCCCTGCACGACTTCAAAGCTCACAGTCTGGCCTTCCTTGAGGCTCTTGAAGCCCTGGGTCTCGATGGCGCGGAAGTGCACGAACACGTCCTCGCCATTCTGCCGGCTGATGAAGCCGAAGCCCTTCGCATCATTGAACCACTTTACGGTACCGGTCTCGCGCTCAGCCATCTCACTAACTCCCTTTGACTCTCTCTTGTTGTTGGAAACGCCTGGTGGGCGGCTGACAAGCAAGGGGGAAGCGAGGTGCATCGATGCAGCGGATCGGGAAGATCTTGCTTCATCAGGCCACGATCCACGGTGACCTTGCCAAGCTCAGCGACTGCAACTTAACCCGCCCAAAACGAAAAAGCAACTGGCAAAATCTTTCACTGTCAACCCCAAAACGACCACCATACGGGACAGCATGGGACTCTCATTCATCTTGTATCTGCTAGCGGTCATTTTTGTCCTGATCGGCATCGCCGGCATCGTCCTGCCTGCGCTCCCGGGCATCCCGCTGGTCTTCATCGGTCTTCTGCTGGCCGCGTGGGCCGACGGCTTTGCCCATGTCGGCTGGCCTACCCTGGTCGCGTTGGGCATGCTGACCGTGTTTTCGCTGCTGGCCGATGTGCTGGCCACGGTGGTCGGCGCACAGCGCGTCGGCGCCAGCCGCAAGGCGCTCTGGGGAACCTTTGCCGGCAGCATCGTCGGCCTGTTCTTCATGCCGATCGGCCTGTTCGCCGGACCGCTGATCGGCGCCCTGCTCGGCGAGTACTGGCACACCCGCGAACTCGGCCGCTCGACCAAGGTCGGCCTGGCCACCTGGCTCGGCATCCTGCTGGGGCTGGCGCTGAAACTGGCGGTGGTGATCGCGATGCTGGGCCTGTTCGCATTCGCCTGGTTCTTCTGAGGCGGACCGCCTTCACGCCACACGCACGCGGTGACCGTGCATAAACCGTGGGGCTGGCCGTGACCCGGTGCAGCCGCCACACTGTGCGATTCCCGAATTCACCGAAGGGCCTGCTGCAATGACCCTCCCCACGCTGTTTCCCCGTCTGGCGCCGCTGGCGCTTGCCCTGGCCAGTGCACCGCTGGCTGCGCAGGAGTTCGCGCCCAGCACAGACACCTCGCCGGCTGCCTGCGCGGCGATCACCACCGATGCGGCCCGCCTGGCCTGCTATGACCGCCTGTTCGGGCGTACCCCGGAGGCCACCGCCGCCGCCGATGCGGCCGCCGAAGCGGCGGCGCAGGCACGCCGCGAAGAGCGGCAGACCGCCGCCGTGAGCCAGGGCGAGGAGAAGCTGCGCGAGCGGGTCAGCGACCTGTTCCGCCCGGCGACGCCGGACAGCGCACTGGCCAACGCCGGCCGCGGTTCGCTGCTGGACAGCCGCTGGGAACTGGCCGAGGACTCCAAGCTGGGGCCGTTCCAGCTGCGTGCCTACAAGCCGGTGTACCTGCTGCCCGCGTTCTGGACCAGCGACCGCAACACCATGCCGCACTCGCCGAACCCGGCCAACAGCGTGACCACGCCGCAGGTACTCGACAGTGCCGAGCTGAAGTTCCAGATCAGCTTCAAGACCAAGATCGCCGAGAACCTGTTCGGCGACAACGGCGACATCTGGGCCGGCTACACCCAGAGTTCGCGCTGGCAGGCCTACAACAGCGAGGATTCGCGTCCGTTCCGCGAGACCAATTACGAGCCGGAAGTGATGATGGTATTCCGCAACGGCTACTCGATCGGTGGCTGGCGCGGACGGATGACCGGCATCAGCCTCAACCACCAGTCCAACGGACGGGCCGATCCGCTCTCGCGCAGCTGGAACCGGGTCATGCTCAACGTCGGCCTGGACCGCGAGAACTGGGCACTGGTGCTGCGCCCGTGGTACCGCATTCCGGAGACCCGCAGCGAAGACAACAATCCGGACATCGAGGATTACATGGGCCGTGGTGACGCGACCCTGACCTGGAACCGCAACGGGCATGAAGTCTCGCTCATGGCGCGTCATTCGCTGCGCACCGGCAACCGCTCGCACGGCGCGCTGCAGCTGGACTACGGCTTCCCGATCAGCAACCTGCTGCGTGGCCACGTGCAGATCTTCGATGGCTACGGCGAGAGCCTGATCGACTACAACCACAAGGCCACCTATGTGGGCGTGGGCGTATCGCTGCTGGAATGGTTCTGATGGCCGTGACGATCTGGCACAACCCCGCCTGCAGCAACTCGCGCGGTGCATTGAAGCTGATCCGCGACGCAGGCTTCGACCCGGTGGTGATCGACTACCTGGACAGTCCTCCCGACGTGGCCATGCTGCGCCAGGTACTGGCCGAATCCGGGCTGGACGCGCAGGCGCTGGTGCGCAGCAAGGAAGCCCAGTTCGCCGAACTGGGCCTGGACGGTGCCGATGAAAACGCCCTGCTGGCAGCGATGGCCGCACACCCGCGGCTGATCAACCGCCCGGTGGTGCGCACGCCCAAAGGCACCCGCCTGTGCCGCCCACCGGAAACGGTGCTGGAGATCCTGTAACGGAAAAGGGGACGGAGGGGATTAAGTCGTTTGTGCACAAACGACTTAATCCCCTCCGTCCCCTTTTCTGGTTACCGCCAGTCGGTGATGCCTTCGCGGCGGTACACCTCTGCGAACGCCGGGCGCGCCTTCATTGCCGTGGCATGCGCCTTGAGCGCCGGCCAGGTGTCGCTGGGCCGGGGCATGTTGCGTGACCAGCGCATCAGCATCACCAGCATGTAGTCAGCCACGCAGGGCGCGGCGCCCAGCAGGTACGGGCCGTGCGCCTGCAGGTGCGTGGCCACGTGCTGCCATGCATGTTCCAGGCGCTGGCGCGCCATCTCGCGGCTGGCATCGATGTTCGCTTCGCCGGCCACTTCGTGCGGATAGAACCAGGCCCGGTAGGCCGGCTGCAGCGTATTGGCGCACCAGAACATCCAGCGGTAGGCATCACCGCGCTCGGCTGTGCCCAGCGCAGGCAACAGGCCGGCCTCGGGATGACGGTCGGCCAGGTACAGCGCGATCGCCGCCGCTTCGGTCAGGACCTGGCCATCGATCAGCAGCGTCGGCACCACGCCAGCAGGGTTCAGTGCCAGGTACTCGGCCGACTTGTGCTCGCGTGCGTCGAAATCCAGCAGCACCAGTTCGTGCTCGATGCCGAGTTCGATCAGCAGCCAGTGCACCACCAGGGCGGCGGTGCTTGTCGAACCATACAGCGTGGTGCTCATGCGGCGGATCCTGTGCGGGTGGACCGGCCGATTATGCGCCTCGCCGATGAGCGCTGCTCAGCCGCAGCTGCTCATGCAGCTATCGCGGCGCTCGCCACAGGACATCACCGGCGCGCGCAGCGTGCAGTCATGCGTCTTCAGTTCGCAGGCGCGGCGCAGGTCCGGGTTGTCCACGTCCTTGCAGCGCTTGTCCGGCGCCGGCACCACCTGTTGCTCGCAATTGCTCTGGCGGCTGCCGAGGGAGTCATTCTGCGCCATGCAGCTGCGGTAGCTGGCCTGGCACTGCATGCGGCATTGTGCCGATGCAGGGAAATCCGCGCCTTCGTACGACGCCGGGGTGCTGCAGCCGGCCAGGGCCAGCAGCACGCCGGCCACGATGAATCGATGCAGGGCCATGGACACGTCCTGTGTGAGGGTGTGCCGACCGTAGCAGAGCCCGGGCTACAGGCGCGTTAATCCTGCCTCCAGATACAACAACGGCGCCACACGGGCGCCGTCGTCTGGATCGAAGCGGGCGGACTTACTCCACCACCACCGGAATCTTGCCGATGCGGGCCTGCCATTCGCGCGGGCCGGTCTTGTGCACCGATTCACCGGTGGAATCGACCGCCACGGTCACCGGCATGTCCTGCACGGTGAACTCGTAGATCGCTTCCATGCCCAGGTCGGCGAAGCCAACGACCTTGGCCGCCTTGATCGCCTTCGACACCAGGTAGGCCGAACCACCGACGGCCATCAGGTAGGCCGACTTGTGCTTCTTGATCGCCTCGATCGCGGCCGGGCCGCGCTCGGCCTTGCCGACCATGCCCAGCAGGCCGGTCTGTGCCAGTACCTGCTCGGTGAACTTGTCCATGCGGGTCGCCGTGGTCGGGCCGGCCGGGCCCACCACTTCGTCGCGCACCGGATCGACCGGGCCCACGTAGTAGATGAAACGCCCCTTCAGGTCGACCGGCAGTTCCTCGCCCTTGTTGAGCATGTCGACCATGCGCTTGTGCGCGGCGTCGCGGCCGGTCAGCAGCTTGCCGTTGAGCAGCAGGGTCTGGCCCGGCTTCCAGCTGGCCACGTCCTCCGGGGTGATCGTGTCCAGGTCCACCCGGGTGCCCTTGGACGCGTCATAGGTCAGCTTCGGCCAGTCTTCCAGCGACGGCGGGTCCAGCATCACCGGGCCGCTGCCATCCAGGGTGAAGTGCGCATGGCGGGTGGCCGCGCAGTTCGGGATCATCGCCACCGGCAGGTTGGCCGCGTGGGTCGGGTAATCCTTGATCTTGATGTCGAGCACGGTGGTCAGGCCACCCAGGCCCTGCGCACCAATGCCCAGCGCGTTGACCTTCTCGTACAGCTCCAGGCGCAGCTCTTCAATGCGGTTGGACGCGCCGCGGGCCTGCAGCTCGGTGATGTCGATCGGTTCCATCAGCGCTTCCTTGGCCAGCAGCATCGCCTTTTCGGCGGTGCCACCGATGCCGATGCCGAGCATGCCCGGCGGGCACCAGCCGGCGCCCATGGTCGGCACGGTCTTCAGCACCCAGTCGACGATGGAGTCGGACGGGTTGAGCATCGCGAACTTGGTCTTCGCTTCCGAACCACCGCCCTTGGCGGCGACGATCACGTCGACGGTGTTGCCCGGCACCACCTTGACGTTGACCACGCCCGGGGTGTTGTCCTTGGTGTTGATGCGCTTGCCGGCCGGATCGGCCAGCACCGAGGCGCGCAGCTTGTTGTCCGGGTGCATGTAGGCGCGGCGCACGCCTTCATTGGCCATGTCTTCCACGCCCATGGTGGCGTCATCCCAGCGCACGTCCATGCCGATTTCCAGGAACACGGTGACGATGCCGGTGTCCTGGCAGATCGGGCGGTGGCCTTCCGCGCACATCCGCGAATTGATCAGGATCTGCGCCATCGCTTCCTTCGCGGCCGGCGACTCCTCGCGGTCGTAGGCGGCGGCAAGGTTCTTGATGTAGTCGACCGGGTGGTAGTACGAGATGTACTGCAGCGCGTCGGCGATGGACTGGATGAGGTCTTCCTGCTTGATCGATGTCACGGCTTGCTCGCTTGCTCGAGGCTGGCGGGGGTAATCCGCCCATTTTACCCCCTCCCCCGGCCCCGGGGTGGTAGTGCCGGCCGCTGGCCGGCAAGATTCCCCCGACGCTCTGTCACGCCACGCGCCGCTGCGGCGTCCTTGCCCCCATGAACGCCGAAACCGCCTTCCAGACCCACCGTCCGCGCCTGATGGCCCTGGCCTACCGCCTGCTCGGCAGTCGCGCCGACGCCGAAGACGTGGTCCAGGACGCCTGGTTGCGCTGGTCCGGCGCCGATCCGGCCAGCGTCCGCGACCCCGAGGCGTGGCTGGTCACCACCACCACCCGGCTGGGCCTGGACCGGCTGCGCGCGGCCAGGCGCGAGCGCGTGCACTACGTCGGCCCGTGGCTGGCCGAGCCGCTGGCGGTCACGCTGGAGCCCGACCCGGCACCCGGACCGGCGCAGCTGCATGCGCTGGCCGACGACGTCTCGGTCGCCTTCCTGACCCTGCTCGAACAGCTCGGCCCCGAGGAACGCGCCGCGTTCCTGCTGAAGGAGGCCTTCGATCACGACTACCGCGAAATCGCCGACCTGATCGGCCACAGCGAAGCCAACTGCCGGCAACTGGTACACCGTGCCCGGCAGCGCCTGCACGCCGGACGGCCGCGCTTCAACGCCGATGCCAGCCAGCACCGGCAGCTGCTGGCGCGCTTCATGGACGCCTCGCAGCGCGGCGACAGCGAGGCGATCCAGGCCCTGCTGCACGCCAACGCGCTGCTGGTCTCCGACGGTGGCGGCGTGGTTACCGCCGCGATCCGCCCGCTGCGGGGCGCCGAGCGCATCGGCCGCCTGTTCTGGGCCATCGCCCGCCGCGGCGCGGCGCATCCGGCGCAGCTGGGCTACGTCAACGGCGAGCCGGCGATCCTGCGTTTCCACGGCGAGCGCCTGCACTCGGTCACCACCATCGAAGTGGTCGACGGCCGCATCGCCAATGTCTACAGCGTGCTGAATCCGGAAAAGCTGCCCACGGTTGTCACGCGCGATGGTGCTGCGGCGTCCTGGGAGTGAAAGGCGGCCATCGTGGCCGCCCTGGAGCCCACGATGTCCAACCACACCTCTCCCCGCGTTCCCTACATCCGCCTGGCCGCCGAGGCCTTCAAGGGCCTGCTGGCCACCAGCCAGGCCGTGCATGACAGCTCGATCGATCCGACCCTGATGGAACTGGTGTTCCTGCGCGTGTCGCAGCTCAACGGCTGCGGCTACTGCATGGACATGCACGGCACGGCCCTGCGCAAGGGCGGCATCGAGCCGCGCAAGCTGGACACCCTGCCGGCCTGGCACGAAAGCCGCTTCTTCGATGCGCGCGAGCGCGCGGCACTGGGCTGGGCCGAGGCGCTGACCCGGCTGACCGACGGCGCACCGTCGCAGGCCGCGTTCGATGCACTGGCACCGCACTTCGATGAGAAGGGCATCAGTGACCTGAGCATGGGCATCGCGGTGATCAATGCCTGGAACCGCCTCGGTGCGGGGTTGCTGCCGCCGCTGCCGTAACGGGGGCCTGGCCGGGCTGCCGCCCGGGACCCGCAGAGGCAACGCCCAGAGCACCATCAAAAGCCGGCGCTACTGTGGGTTGGCGGGGTGGGTCCACGCCACGCGTGGATGCGGGAGGGTCGATCCCTTTGCGTGGCAAAGGGATCTGACCCCGGTGCCGGCCACGCGGCTGCACTGACCCCCTCTGCACGTAGCAGGCGCGCACAATACGCGCATGCCTGCTACCCCCACCGCTGGCGCTGCCGCCGCGAAGAAACCCAGCCTGCGCCAGCGCTTCAAGGCGATGCGCAACCTGCCGCCGTTCCTGCGCATGGTGTGGCAGACCAGCCCCGCGCTCACCCTGGCCAGCCTTGGCCTGCGGCTGATCCGGGCGCTGCTGCCGGTGGCGATGCTGTACGTCGGCAAGCTGATCATCGACAGCGCCCTGCACCTGAGCCAGCACGGTGCCGGCTTCCCGCCACTGGGCGAGGCGCTGTCCAGCGGATTGCTCAATCCACTGCTGGGCCTGCTGGCGCTGGAATTCGGCCTGGCCATCGCCTCGGACCTGCTCGGCCGGCTGGTCAGCTATGCCGATGCGCTGCTCTCGGAACTGTTCGCCAACGCCACCAGCATCCGGCTGATGGAACACGCCGCGACGCTGGATCTGGAGGACTTCGAGGACCCGGACCTGCAGGACAAGCTGGACCGTGCACGGCGCCAGACCATGGGCCGGATGAACCTGATGAGCCAGCTGTTCGGCCAGGTGCAGGATGCGATCACCGTGGCCAGCCTCGCCATCGGCCTGCTGGTCTATGCGCCGTGGCTGATCCTGCTGCTGGCGCTGGCACTGGTGCCGGCCTTCATCGGCGAATCGCACTTCAATGCGGCCGGCTACAGCCTCAACTTCCAGTGGACGCCCGAGCGCCGCCAGCTCGACTACCTGCGCCAGTTGGGTGCCAGCGTGGAAACGGCCAAGGAAGTGAAGATCTACAACCTGCACCGCTTTCTGGTGGAGCGCTACCGGCGCCTGTCGGTGGCGCTGTTCCTGGCCAACCGCGCACTGGCCCGGCGCCGCGCGTTCTGGGGCACGCTGCTGGCCGCGCTCGGCACGCTGGGCTATTACACCGCCTACGCCTACATCGCCTGGCGCACGGTGCGCGGCGACTTCACGATCGGCGACCTGACCTTCCTCGCCGGCAGCTTCCTGCGCCTGCGCCAGCTGCTGGAGGGCCTGCTGATCGGCTTCTCGCAGGTGGCCAGCCAGGCGCTGTACCTGGATGACCTGTTCTCGTTCTTCCAGATCCAGCCGGAGATCCACTCGCGCGAAGGGGCGGTGCGCGTGCCGCAGCCGATCCGCCAGGGCTTCGTGTTCGAGAACGTCGGCTTCCGCTATCCCGATGCCGAACAGTGGGCGGTGCGCCACCTGGATTTCCAGCTGCACGCCGGCGAAGTGCTGGCCCTGGTGGGAGAGAACGGCGCCGGCAAGACCACCCTGGTCAAGCTGCTGGCACGCCTGTACGAACCGGACGAGGGCCGCATCCTGCTCGATGGCCGCGACCTGCGCGACTACGACCTGGACGACCTGCGTGCCAACCTCGGGGTGATCTTCCAGGATTTCGTGCGCTACAACCTCAGCGCGGGCGAGAACATCGGCGTCGGCCAGGTCGAGGCGATGGACGACCAGGCGCGCATCGCCGACGCGGCACGGCGTGGCATGGCCGAGGAAGTGATCGACGATCTGCCCGGTGGCTACGCGCAGCAGATCGGCCGGCGCTTCAAGCAGGGCGTGGACCTGTCCGGCGGCCAATGGCAGAAGATCGCCATTGCCCGCGCCTGGATGCGCAACGCGCAGGTGATGATCCTGGACGAGCCCACCGCCGCGCTGGATGCGCGCAGTGAGTTCGACGTGTTCCAGCGGTTCAGGGAACTGGCGGATAATCGCACCGCAGTGCTGATCTCCCACCGTTTTTCCTCGGTACGCATGGCCGACCGCATCCTGGTGCTGGCCGATGGCCGCATCGAGGCCAGCGGCACCCATGAGCAGCTGATGGCGCAGGGCGGCCGCTACGCCGAACTGTTCGAGCTGCAGGCGGCCGGTTACCGCTGAGAACGCCTCTCGTTCCGCCCAATGAGAACCTGTCTCATTTGAGATAGAATCACCTCCGACGACTTTCGATAGATACGCCCATGTCCTCCGCTTTTGGCGCCGAAACGGTGCTTGAGGTCCGCCACTGGACCGACGCCTACTTCAGTTTCACCACCACCCGCGACAGCGGCTTCCGCTTCGAGAACGGCCAGTTCGTGATGATCGGCCTGGAAACCGAGGCGCGCCCGTTGCTGCGTGCGTACTCCATCGCCAGTGCCAACTGGGAAGAGCAGCTGGAATTCTTCAGCATCAAGGTGCAGGACGGCCCGCTGACCTCGCGCCTGCAGCACATCAAGCCGGGTGACAAGGTGCTGGTCGGCAAGAAGCCCACCGGCACCCTGCTGATCAGCGACCTGCACCCCGGCAGGAATCTGTACCTGCTGGGCACCGGCACCGGCCTGGCGCCGTGGCTGTCGGTGATCAAGGACCCGGAAACCTATGAGCGCTTCGAGAAGGTGATCCTCTGCCACGGCGTGCGCTACGAAAAGGACCTGGCCTATCGCGATTACTTCGAGAAGGAACTGCGGGAGCACGAGTTCCTCGGCGACATGATCGGCGACAAGCTGCTGTACTACCCGGCCGTCACCCGCGAGCCGTTCGCCAACCAGGGCCGCCTGACCTCGCTGATGGAAAGCGGCCAGATGCAGCGCACCCTCGGCCTGCCGGAACTGAGCCCGGAAAACGACCGCGCGATGATCTGCGGCAGCCCGCAGATGCTCGCCGACCTCCGTACCGTGCTCGACGCCCGGGGCTTCCAGGTATCGCCGCGGATCGGCCAGCCGGGCCACTACGTGTTCGAGCGCGCGTTCGTCGAGAAATGATGCTGCAACGGGAGTGCCGGCCAGTGGCCGGCGCTTCCTGGCCCACGGGGTTGCCGGCCAGCGGCCGGCACTACCTCACAGCAGCGCTTCAATCTCGCCGCGCAGCTGCTCCGGCCGGGTGGTGGGCGCATGCCGCGACACCACCTGCCCCTGGCGGTCGACCAGGAACTTGCTGAAATTCCACTTGATGCGGGCACTGCCGAGCAGGCCGCGTTTCTGGCGTGACAGCCATGCCCACAGCGGATCGGCGCCTTCACCGTTGACCTCGATCTTCTCCGACAGCGGGAAGCTGACCGGATAGTCCAGCGAACAGAACTGGCGGATCTGCGCGGCGTCACCGGGCTCCTGCGCGCCGAACTGGTTGCACGGGAAGCCGATCACCACCAGGCCACGCTCGCGATACTCCTGCCACAGCTGCTCCAGCCCGGTGTATTGCGGGGTGAAGCCACAGCGGCTGGCGACGTTGACCAGCAGCAACGGATGGCCCTGGTAGCGGGCCAGGGCGTGCGGCTGGCCGTCGAGGTCGCGGAAGCTGAAATCGTAGGCAGTGGTCATGGCAGCAGGCCGTGGGCGGAGAATGCATGGTACCCGCGCCCGGCCCCGGCAACATGCCTTTTGACACAAGTGCGGGCGGCGCCGGCCGGGTTACCCTCGGGCCCTTGTTTGCCTTACCGGAGTTCCTGCCTTGACCACCCGCCTTGCCCTTGCCGTGGCCATGTCCCTCGGCCTTGCCCTGCCCGCCTTCTCGGCCGGCGCCGCCACCCCGGCTGCCAGCACCGCCGCCCAGCAGGCCAACCCGTTCTTCGCCGAAAGCCCGCTGCCGCTGCACTTCCCGCAGTTCGACAAGATCAAGGACAGCGACTTCGCCCCGGCCTTCGATGCCGGCATGGCACAGCAGCTGAAGGAAGTGGAGGCGATCGCCAACAACAAGGCCAAGCCGACCTTCGACAACACCATCATCGCCCTGGAAAAGAGCGGTGATGTGCTCGACCGCGCGACCACCGTGTTCTTCAGCCTGGTCGGCGCCGACACCAACGACACCCGCAAGAAGCTGCAGGCCGACTACTCGGCCAGGTTCGCTGCGCACAGCGATGCGATCGCGCTGAACGGCAAGCTGTTCGCCCGCATCCAGGCGCTGTACGACAGCCGCTCCACCCTGGGCCTGGACGCCGAAGGCGTGCGCCTGGTCGAGAAGTACTACGACAACTACGTGCGCGCCGGCGCCAAGCTGTCCGAGGCCGACAAGGCCAAGCTGAAGGACATGAATGCCGAACTGGCCAACCTGGGCACCAAGTTCAGCCAGAACGTGCAGTCGGAAGTGAACGCTTCGGCGATCACCGTCGACGACGTCAAGGAACTGGCCGGCCTGTCCAAGGAGCAGATCGCCGCCGCCGCCGAAGCCGCCAAGGCCCGTGGCCAGGACGGCAAGTACGTGATCACCCTGCTCAACACCACCGGCCAGCCGCCGCTGACCAACCTGGCCAACCGCGCCCTGCGCCAGAAGATCTATGAAGCCTCGGTCAGCCGTGGCAGCCGTGGTGGCGAGTTCGACAACACCGCGCTGGTCTCGCGCATCATGCAGCTGCGCGCGGACAAGGCCAAGCTGATGGGCTTCCCGAACTTCGCCGCCTACAACCTGACCAACCAGACCGCCAAGACCCCCGAAGCGGTCAACGCGATGCTGGGCAAGCTGGCCCCGGCCGCAGTGGCCAACGCCAAGCGTGAGGCCGCCGACCTGCAGGCGATGATCGACCAGGAACAGAAGGCGGCCGGCAAGCCGACGTTCAAGCTGGAACCGTGGGACTGGGCCTTCTACAGCGAGAAGGTGCGCCAGGCCAAGTACAACTTCGACGAGTCGCAGCTGAAGCCGTACTTCGAACTGAAGAACGTGCTGGAGAACGGCGTGTTCTACGCGGCCGGCCAGGAATTCGGCCTGACCTTCAAGCAGCGCACCGACCTGCCGGTCTACCACGACGACGTCACCGTCTACGATGTGTTCGACGCCGATGGCAGCCAGCTGGCGATCTTCATCTTCGACCCGTATGCACGTGCGTCCAAGCGTGGCGGTGCGTGGATGAACTCGTACGTCTCGCAGTCGAAGCTGACCGGCTTCAAGCCGGTGGTGGCCAACCACCTGAACATCCCGAAGCCGCCGGCCGGCCAGCCGACCCTGCTGACCTGGGATGAAGTGAGCACCACGTTCCATGAGTTCGGCCACGCACTGCATGGCATGTTCTCCAACGTGAAGTACCCCTACTTCTCCGGCACCTCGGTGCCGCGTGACTTCGTCGAGTTCCCCTCGCAGGTCAACGAAATGTGGGCGGACAACCCGGTCATCCTGAAGAACTATGCCAAGCACTACCAGAACGGCAGCGCGATGCCGCAGGCCCTGCTGGACAAGGTGATTGCCGCCTCGAAATTCAACCAGGGCTTTGCCACCACCGAATACCTGGGCGCGGCGATGCTGGACCAGAACTGGCACCAGATCGGCCCGGACCAGGTGCCGGCCGCCAAGGACGTGATGGCCTTCGAGCGCGCCGCGCTGGAGAAGGACGGCATCTACTACGCGCCGGTGCCGCCGCGCTACAAGACGCCGTACTTCAGCCACATCATGGGCGGCTACTCGGCCGGCTACTACGCCTACATCTGGTCGGAAGTGCTCGACGCCAACACCCAGAAGTGGTTCAAGGACAATGGCGGCCTGAGCCGCAAGAACGGCGACCACTTCCGCGCCACGCTGCTGTCCAAGGGCGGCAGCGTCGATGCGATGCAGCTGTTCCGCGATTTCGCCGGCCACGAGCCGCAGATCGAACCGCTGCTGGAAAAGCGTGGCCTGACCGGCGCTGGCAACTGATCGCCCGCGTACCGGCCTGAAACGGAAACCGCCCGGGAGACCGGGCGGTTTTTTTTGTTGTGATTGGGGTCAGAGCCCTTTTCTGCGAAAAGGGATCTGACCCCGGGGTCTCCGCCCCCGCGCTGGCTTCAGCGCGGCGCCACGTACCCACCCGGTACGCCTTCCGGCGACAGCACCAGCTGCCACAACTGCGCATGGCGGCAGCGGAAGGTGGCCATCGACCCGGCCAGGTAGAAACGCCACATGCGCCGGAAGTGCTCGTCGTAGCGCGCATCCAGCTGCGGCCACGCCGCTTCCACGTTACGCCGCCAGGCCTGCAGGGTCAGGTCGTAGTCGGTGCCGAAGTTGTGCCAGTCCTCCAGCACGAAACGGCCTTCGAACGCCCGGGTGATCTGCACCGCCGACGGCAGCATCGAATTGGGGAAGATGTAGCGCGCGATCCACGGATCGGTGCGATGCCGCGAGATGTTGGTGCCGATGGTATGCAGCAGCAGCAACCCGCGCGGCGACAGGCAGCGTTTGGCCACCTCGAAGAAGCTTGCGTAATTCTTGTCCCCGACGTGCTCGAACATGCCGATCGAGAAGATCGCATCGAACGGCTCATCCAGTTCACGGTAGTCCTGCAGGCGGATCTCGATCGGCAGGCCCGCGCACAACTGCCGCGCGAACTCGGCCTGCTCCTGCGAAATCGTCACGCCCACGCCGCTGACACCGTAGCGCTCGGCCGCGAACTTCAGGGCTTCGCCCCAACCGCAGCCGATGTCCAGCACGCGCTGGCCCGGGCGCAGCCCCAGCTTGCGGCAGACCAGATCAAGCTTTGCTTCCTGCGCGGCATCCAGGTCACCGGCATGGCGCCAGTAGCCGCAGCTGTAGACCAGCCGCTGGCCCAGCATGGCCTGGTAGAGATCGTTGCCGAGGTCGTAGTGGCGGCGGCCGACCTCGTAGCTGCCCTGCCCGGCCTGCAGGTTGAACAGGCGCGCCTTCAGCGCATCGGCCACTTCGCGCCAGCCGTGCACCCGTTCGTCCAGGTGCGCCTGCATCAGGTGGACCAGGAATTCATCCAGGACGTTGGCGTCCCACCAGCCGTCCATGTAGCTCTCGCCGAGGCCGAGCGAGCCCTGGCCCATGACCCGCGCGAAGAAGCGTGGGTCATGTACCTGGATGTCTTGGGGCTGGGTGCCGCCGATGCGGACCCCGGCTTGGTGGAGCAGGCCGGCGACCCGCTCCTGCAACCCTGTATCCACGCCACCTCCTCGACTGCGGTCAACCGCGTGCGAACAGCTCCACGTAGTCCTTGGCCACGTGCGGCAACAGCACCGCCGCCGGTACGTCGGCGGTCTGGGTGCCATCCGAGTATGGCCCCACCTGGTACGGCGGGAACACAAAGCGCAGCGCGGTGATCTGCCCCTTGTCGTTGGTCAACGGCTGGAACTGGCTGAAATTGTCGGCCTGCGGCCCGGTACCGTCGGCGATCATGCGTGACGCGTTGCGCAGCGATTCCTGCAGCTGGGCCGGATCCATGTCCTCGCCGCTGAGGCGGGTGGCCACGCGTTCGCGCAGCTGGTCGGCGACGAAATCGCTGATCGCCTTCCAGCCCTTGGCGTCGGCCACCAGCTTTTCGGCACTGAGCATCTGCTGCTGCTGCGGCAACCACACAAAGCGCGCCACCAGCGGCTCGCCGTGGGCGCCACCGGTATAACGGCTGCCATCGGCACTGACCACCACCAGCTGCGGGGTTTCCAGCAGCTTCTCGAAACTCAGCGACAGTTCGTAGGGCATGGTCGGCTTGTCGTTGCCCAGCCCGTCCAGCGCCTGCTGCAGGTCACTGCGCGCACTGGTCGCATAGCTCTGCAGCGCGCGGGCCAGGCCCGGATAACGGTCGATGCCCGCCGGGTAACTGATACCCACCACTTCGCGCTCGTTGTTCTCGATCACGTCGCGCAGGTCCAGCGCTGCTTCCGTGGCCGGCGTTTCGCCCGCGGCCGTCGCCTCGGCGGCAGGAGCCGCGTCGGTCGCCGGTGCCGGCTCGCTTTCACGCTGGCAACCGGCCAGCAACAGCACGCCCACCACGCCGGCCAGCACGCTGCCGTGCAATGGCCGGTTGTTTCCAATCTTCATCGGGATCCCCTGTTCATGTTTGTACATCATCGCCTGCCCTGGCTGAAGCGTGACCCGCTGGCATTCAGCCAGCGAGCAGGTCGTGGTACTCCTCGTGCCGCTGCAGGAAGGCCTCGGCATAGGAACATGCCGGCACCACCTTGTACTTCTGCTCACGGGCGAAACGCAGTGCCACACGGGTCAGCTCACCGGCGATGCCGCGGCCAGCGATCGGCTCGGGCACCTCGGTGTGGGTGATGACCATGCGCTTGCGCTTGATCTGGTAGTCCAGCACCGCCAGCTGTCCTCGCACACGGGCGGTGAAGCGGTGGTTGGCCAGGTCATGTTCGACCTCGTAGGCCAGACCGGGGGGCGTGACCGAAGCCATGGAACTGTCTCCTGCGGCGACTGCGTGGATGGTGCGCAGCCGGGCGCCATGATCGCGTGAAGCCTGAACAGGGGCAAGTCCAGTCCATTCACGTCAGTTTTCGACCCTCAAGCTGGAGGGCCGCCGGCCGCTATCGCCTGTGGAGGGATACGGCCGGGCTGGCACGACCCTTGCGATCCTTGACCCTGCGCACCACCGTGGAGCTTCCCATGCACGCCAGCAATTCCCATACCGATACCGACCGCGCCCTGCTGGAGGGCCTGCTGCAACTGGCGGTGGAAGGGCAGACCGAGGACCAGGATTTCCAGCGTATCGGCGAGGAAGTGTTCGCCCGCCTGCTGGATACCTACGGCCAGCAGACGGCGGTCTGAGCCCGGGCCGGCTGCCGCCTTGCGCGGGGTCGGATCGATGGATCCGACCCCGGCTTCCTCAACCGCCGCCGAGGCGGAAGGTCGGGTTGGAGAGTTCGCGCAGGAAGTGGTTGAAGATGCTCGGCTGCATGGCCAGCATGAAGATCACGCCGAACGCCGCGCCCGCCAGGTGCGCGCTGTGGTTGATGCGGTCGCCGCCGCGCTTGTCCATCCAGATGCTGTAGCCGACGTAGAACGCGGCATAGATGATCGCCGGTGCCGGGATGAAGAACACCAGGATGATCGACCACGGCTTGATCAGGATGAAGGCGAACAGCACCGCCGACACCGCCCCGGACGCTCCGAGGCTGAGGTAGTTCGGGTTCTTCTGGTTCTTCAGGTAGCTGGGCAGGATCGAGACCAGCAGCGCACCGATGTAGAACGCCGGGTAGGTCAGGTAGCTGCCGGTCAGCTGCACCATCACGCTCTCGATGAATCCCCCGAAGAAGAACAGGGTGATCATGTTGAAGATCAGGTGCGACCAGTCGGCGTGGATGAAGCCATAGGTCACCAGCCGGTCGTACTGGCGGTGACGGTCGATAGCGGGCGGCCACAGGATCAGGCGGTCGGCCAGCTTGCGGTTGTTGAACGCCATCCACGACAGGATGGCGGTGACGGCGATCAACAGCAGATTGACGGGGGTCATGTCAGGCTCAGGCCCTGCGGTAGTTGTCGACCATACGATAGCGTTTCGCGTACCAACCGAAGGCCAACGCCGCGACGAAGGCGAAGCCGGCGAAGAAGAACATCAGGAAGGCCGCCTCGCTCAGCCCTGTACCGGCGATCTGGTGGGTCACGGTGTCGTTGCGCACGGCGGCGTTGGACAGCAGCACCCACAGGTTGCCGATGGTGGTGGTCAGGTTCCAGAAGCTCATCACCACGCCCTTCATGGCCTGCGGCGCCTGGCTGTAGGCGAATTCCAGGCCGGTGGCCGAGACCAGCACCTCACCGAAGGTCAGCAGCGCGTACGGCAGCATCTGCCAGAAGATCGACATGGCGTTGCCGCCGTCCATCACCACCTGGATGCCGCCGACCACGATCCAGGCCAGGCCGCTGAAGGCGATGCCGGCGGTCATGCGGCGCAGTGCGGTCGGCTCGAAGCCGAAGCGGCGCAGCGCCGGATACAGCACCAGATTGTTGAACGGAATCAGGATCATCACCAGCAGCGGGTTCAGTGCCTGCATCTGCGAGGCGGTGAACCAGCTCGGCATCTGCATCTGCTGGCCCTGCAGCACCCAGGTCGAAGCCTTCTGGTCGAACAGCGAGAAGAACGGCGTGGTCAGCGCGAAGATCACCAGCACCCGCAGCACCGAGCGCACGCCCTCCACGGCTTCGGCCGGATGCTGGCCACGGGCGCGGTCCAGCTGCAGCCAGGTGCCGCCGCCGATGCCGGCGAGGATGGCCACCAGCGCCAGGCACAGGCAGATCACGATGCCCAGCGAGCCGACCAGGGCGAACGAGGCCGCCGCCAGCACCAGGCCAAGCACGGCGATCACCAGGCCCGGGCGGCCCTGGCCGGCCACGCGTGCGGTCAGCGCCGTGCGCACCACGTTGGCGAACGAATGCGGATCCTTCGGCGGCAGCGGCACCAGCACGTAACGCTTGCGGCCCAGCCAGAACACGAAGGTGGCGATGAACATCAGGATGCCGGGGATACCGAACGCCCACTGCGGGCCCCAGTTCTTCAGCACCAGCGGGATCAGCAGCGAGGCGAACAGCGAGCCGAAGTTGATGATCCAGTAGAAGGCGTCGAAGACGATCTTGGCCAGGTGCTTGTTGCTCTGGTCGAACTGGTCACCCATGAACGAAGCCACCAGCGGCTTGATGCCGCCGGCACCGAGCGCGATCAGGCCCAGGCCGAGGAAGAAGCCCTCGCGGCTGTTCTCGAACAGCGCCAGGCACAGGTGGCCGGCGCAGTAGACCAGGCTGAACCAGAGGATGGTGTGGTACTTGCCGAAGAACCGGTCGGCCAGCCAGCCACCGAGCAGCGGGAAGAAATACACGCCGATCATGAAGCTGTGCATGATGTCCTTGGCTTCACCGGCACGGCCTTCCGCAGTGATTTCCTGCAGCAGCAGCGAGGTGATCAGGAACTGCACCAGGATGTTGCGCATCCCGTAGAAACTGAACCGCTCGCAGGCCTCATTGCCGATGATGTACGGAATCTGGCGCGGCATCTTTCCTTGGCCGGCGATGGGGGCGACTGCGTCGTGGCTCATCCTGTAGGGCATTCCTGCAAAGCGAAAGGCGCAAGGTTACCGGAACCGGGGCGCGCCAGGCACGCTGCAGGGCTGCATGACAACGGTGCCAATCCGTGGCAGGCGATCCCGGCCCTGCCGGAAGTCACGGCACCTGCACGGCAAAAGCGTAAACTTATCGTTATGCGCCCCCTCGCCCACGCCCGCCTCCTGCTCAGCTGTTTCGCGCTGCTGCTGGCGTTGCAGGCACAGGCACGCCCGCAGGCAGCGGCCACCGCCGCCAGCGGCAACGGCTCACGGCAACTGACCGTGGCCGCACTGGAACTGCCCAGCCGTGACGATGCGCAATGGAAGCAGCGCCGTGAGCAGGTCGCACAACTGCTGACCGAACTGCAGCCGGACGTGATCTCGGTGCAGCAGGTACTGCAGCAGCAGGGCCGCAATCCGGCCTGCTGGCTGGCCAGCCGGCTGCGCTACAGCTGCGACTTCGTCACCGCCGATCCGCCCAGCCAGCCGCTGCGGCATGGCAACGCAATGCTGACCCGGCTACCGGTCAGCGAAGACGGGGTGACCCTGCTGCATCCTCCTGGCACCTTCAGCGCGGCCGGCATGATGCGGCTCAAGCTGGGCGAGGCGCTGGTCAATGTCTATGTGGCGCGGCTGCGCCCGGAGCCGGACGAGGCCACCGCCCGCCAGCACCAGACCAGCGACCTGATGACCTGGATCGGCGCCACCGCCGAAGGCATGCCCAGCCTGATCGCCGGCGACTTCTCTGCAGCGACCGTGGAACTGGTGCGCAGCACGCCGGGATTCCAACCGGCCCGGCGCAATCCTGGCGGCCGGCCCGAGGCGGCCGCGGCCAATGGCGGGGGCAGCACCGGCCACGGACTGGATGTGCTGTTCCAGGTCAAACATTTCGACGGGATCCGCCAGCAGCCGATCCTGCTGCCGGCCGACGGCGACCTGCCCGGGCTGCGCCTGGGCGTGATGGCCACGTTGCGCCTGCAAGGCAATACGGCCACCGCGGAATAGGTAGTGCCAGCCGCTGGCCGGCTCCCCCGGTACCGCACGGTTGCCGGCCAGCGGCCGGCACTACCGAACGACTGCTGCAACAGAAAAGGCCGGGGTCTCCCCCGGCCTTTTCCGTTCATCCCGTCACTGCGATCAGGCGATCGCTTCCTGGTAACGGCGCTCGACTTCGTTCCAGTCGATGACGTTGAAGAACGCGCCGATGTACTCCGGGCGGCGGTTCTGGTACTTCAGGTAGTACGCGTGTTCCCACACGTCCAGGCCGAGGATGGGGGTGTTGCCTTCCATCAGCGGGCTGTCCTGGTTGCCGGTGCTCTCGACCACGACCTTCTTGTCGGGGGTCACGCTCAGCCACGCCCAGCCGCTGCCGAAACGGGTCAGCGCGGCCTTGGTGAAGGCATCCTTGAACTTGTCGAAACCGCCCAGGTCCTTGTCGATGGCCTTGGCCACGTCGCCCACCGGGTTGCCGCCGGCATTGGGCGCCATCACGGTCCAGAACAGCGAGTGGTTGGCGTGGCCACCACCGTTGTTGCGCACCGGGCCCTGCAGGTTCTCCGGCAGCGACTTGAGCTTCTTCACCAGCTCTTCGACCGGCAGGTCAGCGTACTCGGTGCCTTCCAGCGCCGCGTTGACGTTGTTGATGTAGGTCTGGTGATGCTTGGTGTGATGGATTTCCATCGTCGCCGCGTCGATATGCGGCTCCAGCGCGTCGTAGGCGTAGGACAGCTTGGGCAGGGTGTAGGCCATGATGCATCTCCTGATTGCGAGGGCACCCGACGTTGTCGGGCGGTGCGCGGTGAATGATGGGGACAGACCGCAAGATTACCAAGGGGGATGTAAAGGAAATTGCGTCCTGCCAGTGAGTACGACGGCAATTGTTACGCAGCAGTGACGCGGCACCTCCTCATGCACCATGCAGCGCGCAGGCGCTACAGTGCATGCACCACCCTCGCCCGCCCCAGCCCATGCGCAACCCCCGGCTGCTGATCACCGCCATCGCCCTGCTTCTGCTCGGCCTGGTCGCCAACCATTTCCTGCAACGGCCACCGGCGCCGCAGTTCGCGCCCGACCTGCAGGGCACGCCCACCGCGCGCGCTACCGCGCCCGCCTCGACCAGCGGGGCCAGCGGCCTGCCCGCGTTCCTGCCTGCCGAAGCACGCGCGACCATCGCCCTGATCCAGCGTGGCGGCCCCTTCCCCCACCGCCAGGACGGCAGCACCTTCGGCAACCGCGAGCAGCAGCTGCCGCAGCGGGCACGCGGCTACTACCGCGAATACACCGTCGACACCCCCGGCGCACGCACCCGCGGCACGCGCCGCATCGTCACCGGCGGCGATCCGCCGGAAGCGTGGTACTACACCGACGACCATTACGCGTCATTCCGCAGCTTCACCGTACCGGCCCAGGGAGCGCAGTGATGAGCCATGATGATTTCGGCCTCGGCCTGCATGACATCAACAATGCCGGCGTGTATGCCATCGACAGCGACGACATCGGCGCACTGGCCGCCGCGATGCGCGATGCCGGCCTGAAGGTGATCCGCATCGATCTGGAAAACGTCGCCGACAAGCGCACGCTGCTCGCCCGGTTGGCGGCGCAGCTGGATTTCCCCGCCGGTTTCGGCGGCAACTGGGATGCACTGTCGGACAATCTGCGCGACCTGCAGTGGCTGCCGGCCGCCGGCTATGCGCTGTTCCTGGCCGACGTGGATGCGCTGCGCGCCGGCGCAGCGAAGGACTTCGACACCCTGCTGGACGTGATGGACGAGACCAGCCGCGACTGGCTCGGCCGCGACGTGCCGTTCTGGGTGTTCCTGTCGCAGAGCGCGTAAGGGCAACGCCCTGATGGAGGCCGACCCTGGTCGGCATGGGCGTGCCGCCCATGGATCATCCACGCATGGCGTGGGTCCACCCGGCGCAGCTGGATGCACAGTAGATCCACGCCCTGCGTGGATGCGCCGTCCTAGCGGCTGCCGTTGTCTTCCTGCAGTTCCTTCTTGAACGGGATGTCCGGCGGCGGTCGTGCCACGGCCGGCTGGTCCTGCATGTTGGGGTTGGTCAGGCCACAGCCGCCACCGGCCTGCAGGATCGAAATGACGCAGGAGATCCTGGTGTTGGTGCCCGGCAATGGAATCTCCATGGCCTTGACCCCCTTGCGCACCCACTCGGCCAGCAACGATTCCTGCGGTACCCAGTACTTGTCGAACGAGGTCGGCGTGTAGTCGTACGGCGGGCGCTTCAGCCAGGTGCCGGACTGCGCGATGCGCTCCTTGCTCCAGCCATCGTTGGCACCACCGGGCGCGCCGCGCTCTGCATGGCCGTCGCCCTCCTGGCCGGGTACACGCACGCTGCCATCGGCATTGAACAGGCCATTGCCCCGGCCGGCGGCGCTTGCCTGGCGGGCACCGTCGCTGCTGCCCTCGCGGTTGCGGCTGGATGCCCCCCAGTCATCGCCCTTGGCAGGTGTCGCCCAGTTGCCGGGATCGGGGGCAGGACGTTCGCCTGCGGCTGTCGGCGTACTGCTGGAGGCCACCGGTCGCGTGCTGCGGCTCGCCTGCGCCGCGCTGCCCTCGGCCGCAGCGGCGGGTGTCGACGTGGCGCTGCCGCTGGAGACGGCGGGCGCCACGGCCGGTGCCGAGGGCACCTGACGTTCCCGTACCTGCACGTCGCGTCCGCTGGGCGCGCGTACGGCCGGCTCACGTCCGGCCACCGCCGCCATCCGCACCTGCGGATCGGCCACGGCCTGCACTTCGCGTTCGCGCACCTGCACGTCCCGCTGCGGCACGCGCACCTGCACTTCAGCGTTGCGCAGCGGTTGGGGCGCGACGGGCGCGTCAACCGTGCTGACTTCGCGTTCGCGCACCTGGATGTCACGCACCTGCGGTGCGCGCACGGCCAGCTCCGGGGTGCGCACTGCGGTCGGTGCCGGAGGCGCCTGCACCGGTTGAATGCTGCGCTCGCGCACGCTGGGCGTGTTGTCGCGCGGTACGACGCTGACCTCGGTGCGGGGCACGCTGACCGGCGGTACCACGAAATCCGTGCTGGCCTGCGCCACTTCGGTGGCCTGCACCGGTGAAGGCGGCGGCGCGGCAACCGGCGCCGGCTCGGCTTCGGCCGGCGGCGGCGGAACGCTCGCGGCAGGTGCCGACGCGGGGGACGCGCTGGCGGCTTCGGCCGCCAGCGGACGCGGCGCAGGCGCCGTCGCAGCGCCCGCCTCCTGCCCGGCCGCAACCTGACCGGCCGGTACGGCCTCGGCGGCCTCGGCACCCGGCTGGTCGCCGCCGCCCTCCTGCGTGGCGCGGCCGACGAATTCCACCTGCACGCGCTCGCCTTCGGTGCCCTCGTCCTGCGGCGCGCTGGTACGGATCACCGCCACCCACAGCAACAGCATGAAGAACAGCAGGTGCAGCAGCGCGCTGGCCACTGCCGAGAGCCAGCGCATCCAGCGCTGGTCGCGCGGCGCGGCGTCCCAGTCCTGCCAGAACAAGCGGCGCAGCGCCTGCCACGGCGACAGCTGCGGCGATTGACCGGGTGGCCCCGGCAACGGCCGGGGCAGCAATACCGCGATCACGTCGCGCGCGTGGTGCGGCCGCGGCAGCGGCCCCAGCGAGCGCAGCCACAGCGCCCAGCCATAAGGCAGGCGCGTGGTCTTCTCGAGGACGGCGCGGGGCTGCTGGCGCGCCAGCAGCAGATTGATGAGTTGCTCGGCCCGGGTCAGAGGCACGCGTCGGCGATCAGGCGACGTTGTCGCGCGGGATGTACGGCGCGTGGCCGCTGTCGTGGTCGGTCGCGTCGCGCACGGCGGTCACGCCGGGTACGCGGCCCATCAGCGTCTTTTCGATGCCCTGCTTCAGCGTCACATCGGCCATGCCACAGCCCTGGCAGCCACCGCCGAAGCGCAGCAGCACCACGCCATCGGCCGAGACTTCCTGCACGGCGACCTTGCCGCCATGCGAGGCCAGCTGCGGATTGACTTCGTTCTCCACCACCCAGTGCACGCGCTCGACCAGTGATGCCGCATCGCCGGGTGCTTCACCCTTGATGCGCGGCGCCTTGATGGTCAGCTGCTGGGTGCCGGCGGTGCCGGCGACGATGTCGATCTCGGCGCCATCAAGCCAGCCTACGCTGCCGGCATCGACATACAGGGTGAACCCATCGCAGTCCACTGCCCACTCGTCACCCAGCAGGTCGGTCGGTTCGGCAAATTCGAGCCGGGCGTCGGCGCGCGGCGTGCCGGGGTCGACCGCGCTCAGGCGCACGCCCATGCCGGGCACGCCCTCGCGTTCGATCAACTTGCGGAAGTGGGTCTGGGCAGTGTCGGAGATCTGGATCATCAGGCTATTCTAGCCAAGTAAGCGTCAGCCGCTCATTCGGTTTATACACCGTCCGGCGCATTGTTCAGTCAACACGAGGTGGAGATTCCCATGGCCGACCTGATTCCACTGGCCCAGGCCCGTTGCGTGCCGCGCAAAGGCAGCGACCACAAGCTCGGCGAAGCCCGCCTGGCCGAACTGCTGCCGCAGGTTCCCGGCTGGGAGCTGAGCGAGGGTGGCCAGGCCCTGTCGCGTACCTTCCGCTTCAAGGACTACTACGCCACCATGGCCTTCGTGAACGCGCTGGCCTGGATCGCCCACCGCGAGGACCACCACCCGGACCTGGGCGTGCACTACGACCGCGCGGTCGTGCGCTTCTCCACCCACGATGTGGGCGGGCTGAGCGAGAACGACTTCATCTGCGCGGCCAAGACTTCGGCCCTGACGGAGCAACTGCCATGAACGTACGTTTGCTGAGCCTGTCCCTGATCGCTGCGACCGGCCTGGCCGGCTGTGGCGCGTCCGAACCGCCGGCACCGCCACCGCCCGCGCCGACCGAAGTCGCAGCGGTGAAGACGCCGCCGCCGCAGTACCCGCTGGAACTGGCCTGCATGGGCGTGGGTGGCACCAGCACCTTCAAGGTGACCATCGGTACCGACGGCAAGCCGAGCGAGGTCGCCCTGCTCACCGGCGCCGGCAACCCGCAGCTGGACGAACTGGCCAGGACCGCGGTGCAGGGCTGGCAGTTCAAGGCCGCGACCCGCAACGGCCAGCCGGTACCGGCCACCATCCAGGTGCCGGTCAGCTTCAACCCGCCGCAGCCGAAGCCGGACCAGTGCTTCGCCATCGAAGAGCGCCTGCGCCGCGGCGGCTGATCGCGCGCACCCGACGAGGCCCGCCGACGCCCGCCTCGCCCCCGCCGCCCCGGCCCTGTCCGGGGCGGTTGTCTGTTGACCAGGACCGCGTCGGTAGATGCTGCAGATCCCCCCCGAAAACATCTGGATCGCACTGGCGGTCACGCTGGCCGCAGGCCTGGCCACCGCGATCGGCAGCCTGCTGGTGCTGTTCTCGCGCCGCCCCAGCCCGCGCCTGCTGGCGTTCGGCCTGGCCTTTGCCGGTGGCGCGATGGTCTATGTGTCGCTGTCGGAAATCCTCAACAAGTCCATTGCCTCGTTCGCCCTGGCCTATGGCGAGCGTACCGGCTTCACCTACGGCACCCTGGCCTTCCTGCTGGGCGTGATCGTGATCGTGCTGATCGACCACTTCATCCCCAACCCGCATGAGAGCCTGGACAAGCAGGATCCCGCGTTCCGCGAGAACAGCCGCGAGTACCTCAAGCGCGTTGCCCTGCTGACCTCGATCGCGATCACCGCGCACAATTTCCCCGAGGGCCTGGCGACGTTCTTTGCGACGCTGGAAAGCCCGTCGGTGGGCATGCCGCTGGCCTTCGCCATCGCCATCCACAACATTCCCGAGGGCATCGCGATCGCGGTGCCGGTGTATTTCGCCACCCAGAACAAGGCCTATGCGTTCACCGCCAGCCTGCTGTCGGGCCTGGCCGAGCCGATCGGCGCAGCGATCGGCTACCTGCTGCTGTCCGGATCGCTGTCGCACGCCACGTTCGGCTGGGTGTTCGGCCTGATCGCCGGCGTGATGGTGTTCCTGGCGCTGGACGAGCTGCTGCCGGCGGCCAAGCGCTATGCCAAGGGCCACGAAACCGTATACGGCCTGGTGGCCGGCATGGGCACCCTGGCGATCAGCCTGGTGCTGTTCAAGTGGTGAACGACCCAGAGGGGCGCATCCACGCATGGCGTGGATCTACCCAAACAAGGTAGCGGGCGGGCCTGCCCCGGCGCTACCCGGTCATTGTCAGCGCAGCCGATCCAGCGCCTCGACCAGCTCCTCCGCCAGCGGCGCGTTCAGCACATACGGGCTCTTGCCGTCATCCAGCGCGAACTCCAGCGATGCCGCGTGCAGGAACAGGCGCTTCAGCCCGATCTGCTCGCGAAGCCGCTTGTTGACTGCAGGATCGCCGTACTTGTCATCGCCGGCCACCGGATGCCCCAGATGCTGGGCATGCACGCGGATCTGGTGGGTCCGGCCGGTCTCGATGCGCACCTCGCAGTACGAATGGCCGCCGCGGCGCTCCAGCACCCGGAAGTGACTGATCGATTCCTTGCCGATGGCGTTGACCTGCACATGGCGTTCGCCGCCCTGGCGCAGGCCCACGTGCAGCGGCGCGTCGACCGTCATCACCCCGTCGGGCATGCGCCCGGCCAGCAGGGTCAGGTAGCGCTTGCGGATGCCGGCGCCGTGGTCTTCACGCAGCAGCGCCTGCAGTTCGCTCAGCGCCGAGCGCTTCTTGGCCACGATCAGCAGGCCCGAAGTGTCGCGATCCAGCCGGTGGACCAGTTCCAGGGTCTGCCCGGGACGCAACGCGCGCAGGGTCTCGATCGCGCCGAAGCTGATGCCACTGCCACCATGGCTGGCCACCCCCGAGGGCTTGTTCAGGGCCAGCAGGCGCGCGTCCTCGAACACGATGGCCTGCTCCAGGCGGCGCATGAACGCCTCAGGCGGACCGGCCTTGTCTCCCTCCTCACTGAGACGGACCGGCGGCACGCGCACCTCGTCACCGGCCTCCAGCTTGCGCTCGGCCTTGGCGCGGCCGCCGTTGACCCGCACCTGACCACTGCGCACCAGCTTGTACACCAGGCTGCGCGGGGCGCCCTTCAGCTGGCCGAGCAGGAAGTTGTCCAGGCGCTGGCCGGCGCGGTCGGCGGGAACGGTGATCATGCGCACGGAAGGCTTGTCGCCAGCGGGCTTGGTGGGGTCTTGGGCGGTCATCAGGCTGTTTATTCTGTTACACTCGGGGGGCGAGATAAGGGATTGATTTCGTTGGAAGTTACTCAGGGCCAGAAGCCCAGCTTCCGACGAATCCGGCACAGTGCGCGACCACCGCCCGCGGGGCGGCCATGTTAGCGGCTCACCGGCCTTCCCGGCCATCGCCGGATGCCTGACACGCAACCGTGCTGAACATGTCCCGCGTGGCGCTCCAGCCTGGCTGACAGCTGCCTGCGGCCCTGCAACACCCAAAAACCATAAGAGTGAAGCGCTCCCGCGGCCTGCCGTGGTGTCGTAGCGCTGGAAACCCAAGCCGCCCTCCCCGCGCTTGCGCGAATGGGCGGCGAGCCGTGTCCAGAGGCGAAACCCCATGGCGTTCCGCGCGGTAGCCGCTTGCGAGGAACGCAACAATGAAGCGAATGCTGATCAACGCCACGCAGGCTGAAGAGCTGCGTGTTGCCATCGTGGATGGCCAGTCGTTGTATGACATCGACATCGAACAGCCGTCGAAGGAACAGAAGAAGTCCAACATCTACAAGGGCCGGATCTTCCGCATCGAGCCCTCGCTGGAAGCGGCCTTCGTCGAGTACGGCGGTGGCCGCCATGGCTTCCTGCCGCTGAAGGAAATCTCCCGCGACTACTTCCAGGCCGGTGTCGACCACAACAAGGCTGGCATCCGCGAGCTGCTGAAGGAAGGCCAGGAGATCGTCGTCCAGGTCGACAAGGAAGAGCGTGGCAACAAGGGCGCCGCCCTGACCACGTTCATTTCGCTGGCCGGCCGCTACATGGTGCTGATGCCGAACTCGCCCAGCGCCGGCGGCGTGTCGCGCCGCATCGAGGGCGAAGACCGGGCCGCGCTGAAGGACGCCCTGGACAAGCTGAACATCCCTGACGACATGGGCGTGATCATCCGTACCGCCGGCGTCGGCCGCGATGCGGAAGAACTGCAGTGGGACCTGGACTACCTGCTCAATGTCTGGCGTGCCATCGCCGAAGCCGCACTGAGCAAGCCGGCCCCGTTCCTGATCTACCAGGAATCGCGCCTGATCGTGCGCGCCCTGCGTGACTACCTGCGCGCCGACATCGGCGAGATCCTGGTGGACACCGAGGAGATGTACGAGCACGCCCGTGAGTTCATGCAGCAGGTGATGCCGCAGACCCTGCGCAAGCTCAAGCACTACAAGGACGACATCCCGCTGTTCAACCGCTTCCAGATCGAATCGCAGATCGAAGGCGCTTACGAGCGCAACGTGCGCCTGCCGTCGGGCGGTTCGATCGTGGTCGACCAGACCGAAGCGCTGACCGCAGTCGACGTGAACTCCTCGCGCGCCACCAAGGGCAGCGACATCGAGGACACCGCCTTCCAGACCAACCTGGAAGCGGCCGAGGAAGTGGCCCGCCAGCTGCGCCTGCGCGACCTGGGCGGCCTGGTGGTGATCGACTTCATCGACATGGCCTCCAACAAGCACCAGCGCGAGGTCGAGAACCGCCTGGCCAACGCGCTGAAGTACGACCGGGCCCGCGTCCAGGTCGGCCGCATCTCGCGCTTCGGCCTGCTGGAAATGAGCCGCCAGCGCCTGCGCCCGAGCCTGGGTGAATCCAGCCAGATCGTCTGCCCGCGCTGCGACGGCCACGGCCGCATGCGCAGTGTCGAGTCGCTGTCGCTGTCGATCATCCGCGTCGCCGAAGAGCATGCGATGAAGGAGAACACCGGGCAGGTGCTGGTCCAGGCCCCGGTGGAGATCGCCAATTACCTGCTGAACGAGAAGCGCAGCGCGCTGCGCGAGATCGAGCAGCGCCACGAGGCGCCGATCGTGATCGTCGCCGACGAGCAGCTGCATACCCCGCACTACACCGTCACCCGCCTGCGCGAGAACGAGCTGGGTGAAGAGAGCAGCAAGCCCAGCTACCAGCGCGGCACCCCGCGCAAGCTGCCGGTGCACGCCCTGACCAAGGGCCAGCTGAACATCCCACCGCCGGCGGTGACCCAGGTCAAGCACACCTCCCCCGCCCCGGTGCGCGAGGAAGTTGAACCGGCCAAAGCAGCTCCGGCCCCGGTCGTCGCCGCACCGGCGGCACCCGCCCCCAGCGGCGGCGTGATTGGTTGGCTCAAGCGCGTGTTCGGTGGCGAGCCGGCCCCGGCGCCGGCACCGGTGGCTCCGGCCGCCCGCCAGCAGCAGGACGGCGGCCGCAAGGACCGCCACAAGGATCGCAACAAGGACCGCAAGGACCGTCGCGACGACACGCGTGGCAATGGCGGCAACGGCAACGCGCAGCCGCAGAAGGACGGCGGCAACCGCAAGGACCGTGGTGAGCAGCGCAAGGACGGCCGTAACGGCAATGCCCAGCAGCCGCCGCAGCAGGGCAAGCAGAAGGAGCCGCAGCAGCAGAACAAGCCGCGCAACGACCAGCAGGGCCAGGGCCAGAACCAGAACCAGCAGCCGAAGCTGAAGCAGCCCAAGCAGCCGCGCCAGCAGCAGGAAGGTGACAAGCCGGCCGAGAAGCCGCAGCGCGGCGGCGTCGAGGCACCGGCGGAGAGCGTGACCGCGGCGGCAGCCGTGGCCGCGACGACCATCGCCACCAATGCGGTGACCGCGCAGGAAGCGACCGCGCCGGTGGCGCCGGTGGCTCCGGCAGCGGCCGCTCCGGCGGACGCCGCCGCATTGGCCGACACCGCTGCCAACGCCGGCAGCGAGGCCGAAGCCGTTGCGGTGACCGGTGACGAGGCGGTGGCTGACACCCATGGCGAGCAGAACGGTGAAGGCGCAACCCGCCGCCGCCGCGGCCGTCGTGGTGGCCGTCGCCGTCGCCGTGGTGGTGCTGAGAACACGGCCGGCAGCGATAGCCTGGGCGATGACCAGGACGACGCTGACGACGGTGATGACGCCGAAGGTGCCGAACCGAACCTCGACAACGGTGCGGGTGCTGCTTCCGCCGCGTCTGCACAGCCGACCCGCTCGCAGCCGGAATTCGACTTCGATGACGACGTCGAGCCGACCGCCTCCGACGCCGGGAAGCCGGTCCGCGCCGCTGCCGCCGTTGCCGCTGCGCCGGTCGCGGTGGTGAGCAGCGCGGTGGTGGAAACCGCTGCACCGGCCGTGGCCGAGGTGCAGGCCCCGATCGACAGCGCCGCCAAGGCCGAACCGGCATCGCCGGTGCAGACCAGCATGCTCGATGCCATCGACGCTGCGACTCCGGCCCAGCCGGTGGCCGCTGCGGCGCCGGTGATCGAAGCCAAGCCGGTCGTGGTTGAAACCGCGCCAGTGGCTGAAGCCGCGCCGGTCATCGAAGCGACGCCGGCAGCGGTCGAGGCTGCGCCGGTCGTGGAATCGAAGCCGCAGATCGCTGAAGCCGCTCCGGCGGTCGAAGCGCCGCCGGTGGCCGTTGCGGCTGCGCCGGCGGTCGAGGCCAAGCCGGTTGTCGAGCCGGTCGTGGTCGCCGAACAGCCGGTGGCTCCGGTGGCAGTTGAAGCCGCGCCGGTGGACGCTGCGGCGCCGGTCGCCGATGCGGTGGTGACGCCGTCGGTCGATCCGGTCGCCGATGGTCACGCCGATGCCGCCGCCCAGGCGGCCGAGGCCAAGGCCGACGAAGAAGACGAAGAAGCCGCCAAGCGCACGCCGCCGGCGAACTGATCGCGGCTTGATCGCGTAAAACGAAACGGCGGGGATCGATGATCCCCGCCGTTTCCGTTTGTGGCGCTGGTCGTATCGCACCCACCCGGGTTGGCAACGACCACAGCACCCCTGCGTCAGGGCTTCGGCGCGAACTGCAGGCGCGTCCACACGCCGTAATGGTCCGAGGCCCAGCGACCGCTGTCATCAGGCTGGTCGAACAGGAGCTTCGCTTCGCGCGCGACCATCCGGTCCTGCTGGAAGAAGATGTGGTCGATCCGCGACGGCACCTGGTAATAGTGCCGGTTCAAGGTGCTGACCCCGGCCAGGTCGGTGTTGACGTGCACGCTGCCGTAGCTGTCGCCGTAGTGGCTGCGCAGCTCGCTCAGGTCGCCGGCATCCACCAGCGCGTTGAAGTCGCCTGCAATCACTACCGGTGCCCCGGCCGACGTGGCGGTGATGAAGCGCAGCAGGTCCTCGACCTGTGCGCGGCGGATGCGTTGGCCGCTTTCGTCATTGCGTTCGTTGAGATGGGTGGCATAGACGTTGACCGCCTTGCCGTCCACATCGATGCGCAGATGGGCAACGGTGCGGTAGTCTTCCCGCGGCTGCAGCAGGTGCTCGCCCTGGGCCAGGACCGGGCGCCGGCTCAGCAACGCATTGCCATAGCGCTTCGGTGCACCCACCGGATCGGTGGAGACGAAGATGTACCTGTAGCCGAGCTGGCTGGCCAGCCACTGCGCCTGGTTGCGCACGTTGCGGCGCTGGATCACCTCCTGCAGGGCGATGGCATCGGGCTGCAGGCGCTTGAGTTCGGCCAGGATGGTGCGGCGGCGGCTCGGCCAGTCCTCACGGTCATGATGCAGGTTGAAGGTCACCATGCTCATGCCGGGCGCGTTGGCGGCCTCGGCCGCCGTGGCCGCCTGCGGCCCGTCCGCCAGGACCAGTCCCGGCAGCGCCAATGCAACCGCCAGCCCCAGGGCGCGCATCGTCGTGCGCGCCCTTGTTCCCTGCTGCTTCATGATTACTGCCCCTTGCGCTCGGCGCGGCGCACCGCGCCCGGCACCTCGATCTCGACCCGCGCCGGCAGCTGGTGCACGTGCAGCTCGTTGTTGACCCACTCGGCCGTTTCGCCGTTGATGGTCGCCGCGCCCGGCTCACCGGCATACGGCCATGGCAGCACCACGCCGCCGACCGGTGGCACCAGGCCCGGCTGCACCTCCAGCACCAGCTGCTTGTCACTGCGCTGCAGGCGGTAGTTCAGCTGGCCCTGCGGCGTGCGCAGGCCCTGCACGGCAACACCGTCGCCCTGCAGCCAGGCGGTCGGGACGCCTGCGGCCAGTACCAGCGCATCATCCATGTCGCGGCTGTAGGCAAACATGTCCAGTGCCGAACGCACGAAGTCCGAGGCGACCCAGGCATGCGGCAGGTCACCGACGAAGAACGGCTTGCGCGGCGTGCGCGAAACCACTTCGGCCCACTGGTTCCAGGCTTGCGGCGCACGGTCCCTGAAGAAGAACTCGGTCGCCTGCCAGGCGCGATCGCGCCTGCCCAGGCGAACGAAGGCGGCCACGTTGCGCCATTCGTACGGCGTGTAGTCCTTCCACTCGCGCTTGCCATCGCGGCGGGCTACGAATTCCTTCCAGTAACGCTCGAAGGTCGCCTCCAACGCCTGCTGCGGCAGGCGGCCCTGCTCGCCGCCCGGCGCCAGCGCGATGGTGGTCGAGGTCGCGTCGAAATCGCCCAGCTCGGCCGAGCCCGGCAGGTAGTCGATGTTGTGCTGCTGCATCGCCGACAGCAGTGACGCCTGCAGGTCATCACGGAACTGGTCACGCGACTCGGCGATCTGCATCGCTTCGACCTTGCCCAGCTGGGCCGCCAGCGTTGCCGCGTCCTTGTAGCCGCGCAGGGCCCAGAAGTTGTCCCAGTACGAATGCATCGGCTTGGCCGAATAGCCTTCGTGGCTGATCGAGGCCGGCATCATCCCGTAGAACGCCGGATTGCGCGCACGGTTCTCTTCGGTACGCTCGCTGGCACGCAGCTGCTCCATGTAGGTGTAGGCGCCCTGCACGTGCGGCCACATCAGCTCGGCGAAGGTGCTGTCGCCGGTATAGCGCCCATATTCGGCGATGCTGTAGATCAGCTCACCGTGGCTGTCATTCTCCGGCACCGGGTCGCTGCCGCGCGCATCGACACAGCACGGCACCTTGCCGTTCTCGAACTGGAACGGCGCATACCAGTTGATGTAGTCACGTACTGCGTCGCTGCGGCCCATGCGCAGCAGGCCTTCGGAAATCATCGCGCCGTCGCGGATCCAGCTGCGCGCGTACGAGCGCGTGCCCGGCTGCAGGCGCGGGCCAACCCGCGAGATCAGCATGTGCGCCACGGCGGTGCGCAGGGTGTCGACCAGGGCCTGGCCGGCCGCCGGCACCTGCAGCGAGACCACGCCCAGCTTCTGCCGCCACTGTTCGGCCACCTGCGCCTGGGCCTTGGCCACGTCCAGCGACTGCGGCGCCCAGCTCCCGGTCTGCGGCAGTACCACTGCCACTTCGCGGCTCTGGCCGGGTTCCAGCTTGATCGTATACAGCAGCGCACCGGACGCCATGCCGGTACTGTCCTTCACCGCCGTGCTGGCCGGGTATTTCCCGGAGGCCAGGTGCATCGCGTCGAGCTTGCCATCGAACGTGCTGGCGAAGCGGGCATCGGGCACCTGCAGTGGATAGATGCGCGGCTCGCCGTTGATGCGCACCAGCTGCTCGCCCACGTCCAGCGCGTCGATGCGGCTGAAGCCGCCCACCGTGTTGAGGAACTGGGTCGGCGGGTTGACCTGCCAGGGGCGGATCGCCAGCGCGAGCGTGTATTCGTGGGCGACCTTGTCCGGATTGCTCAAGCGGTAGCGGCCGATCAACTGCGCGCGCTCCGGCGTGCCCTGCACGAAGCTGGTCACCGCCAGGCCGGCCTTCTCGTGCACCCAATCGACGTTGGCGATCGGAAGATAGTGGTCCTGCAGCGACTGGGTGATGGCAACCTTGGACCAGTCCAGCAGCTTGCCGTCGAGGCGGATGAACGGCTCGATGCTGAAGCTGCCCTTGGCCGGTTCCAGGGCACCGTCCTCGCTGATCAGCGCCTGTTCCTGTCCACCGTCCAGGCCCAGCAGGGTCCAGTACGGCTGTTCGCCCACGTAGGCGCGCGGCAACGAACCGCGTGGCAGGTCGGCCGCCACCGAGGACAGGAACGCGTTCGGCGTGGCGGCAAAGGCCAGCGGCTTGAGCGTGATGTCACGGATGCCGTAACGCCAGTTCGGGCCATCGAGCAGATCGAAGCGCACGTACCGCGCATCGGTGTCCGGCAATGCCAGCCAGTCGCGGCCACCGGCAGCGCCGGTCACCTCGCGCACGGTGCGCCAGTCGCGGCCATCCTCGGAGGTCCGCACGGTATAGCGGCTGGCTTCCAGATTCGGCAGCCAGTCGATCACTGCACCGCCGATCTCGCGGCTCTTGTGCAGGTCCAGGCTGATGGTCTGCTGCTTGACCCCGCCGCTGATCCAGAACGTATCGCTCTTGCCGTCGATCATGCGGTCCTGCAACGCGGTGGCGGTATCGGCGATCACCGACGGCGCCAGCGCCGAATCATCCTGCGCTGGCAGGCCCTGCAGGGTCAGCCTGTCGAAGCACACCGTGCCGCGCCCGCCGACCTTGCTGTAGATCGTGAACTCGACCGCAGCGCTGCGCGCCATCTCCTTTTCGGGCGAGGGCCCCCACGCCTTGTCGATCTGGCGACGGCGGTATTCGACTGGCGACCATGCCTTGGGGAAACGGTAGCCCGGGCGGTTGACCCACCAGACATTGTCGCCGCTGGCGTCGATCAGCTTGAACTGCAGGTCGTTGGCCGGCGAGTCACCGCGCAGCTGGAAGCCGAAGCGGTAGTTGACCGGGTACTCGATGTTCAGCGCACGGCGGATGCCGACGTAGCCGGAGACTTTGTGGAAATCGTAGTCCAGGCACAGGGCACGGCCGCCACCGGCACCACTGACCGGCCGCAGCGATCCGCTGACCTGGTCGGACAGCACCAGTTTCCAGGCGCCGATGTCGTCGAAGTCGTCCAGCACCTTCGGTGCCGGCAGCACCGGAGGTGCGGCGATCGCCAGGGAGGTCCACAACAGGCCCAGTCCAACGGCGATCACGCGCTTCATCCCTTGACGCTCCCCAGCAACAGACCTTGGATGTAGTACCGCTGCAGCACCAGGAACAGCGCCAGCACCGGAACCACGGTAACCACCGCGCCCGCCATCATCATTTCCACGTCCATGATGTGCTCGCGCGAGAGGGTGGCCAGCGCCACCGGCAAAGTGTAGTGCTCCTGGTCGGTCAACACGATCAGCGGCCACATGAAATCGTTCCATGCGCCCATGAAGGTGAAGATGGCCAGCGTCACCAGCACCGGCTTGAGCATCGGCAGCACGATCTGGAAGAAGATGCGCAGCTCCCCTGCCCCGTCGATGCGCGCCGCTTCAAGCAGCTCGTCCGGAATCGAACGCGCGTACTGGCGCACCAGGAAAATGCCGAACACGCTGGCCAGCGCCGGCACGATCACGCCGCCGAAGCTGTTGACCAGGCCGAGCTGCTTCATCAGCAGGAACAGCGGCAGCATCGCCACCTGCGCCGGAATCACCAGCGCCGCCATCAGCACCTGGAACAGGCGCTCGCGACCGACGAAGTTGAGCTTGGCGAAGGCATAGCCCGCCATGGTGTTGAGCAGCAGCGAACCCACGGTGATGCCCAGCGACACCAGCAGGCTGTTGGCGAAGTTGCCCCCCATGCCGGTGCGCGCGAACAGCTCATGGTAGTTGTGCGTGGTGATGCTCGAAGGCAGCAGTGGCGGCGGGAAATGGCTGGCCTCGCCCTGCGGCATGAACGAGACCGAGACCATCCACAGCAGCGGTGCCAGGCTGACCAGGGCCAGCACCAGCAACGCACCATTGATCATCCACGGGTACCAGCGCGACTGGCCGATTTCACGACTCATACCAACTGCCTCTTGCGGCCGAAACGCAGCATCACGGTGGTCACCGCCAGGATGATCAGGAACAGCAGGAACGCCACCGCGGAGGCGCGTCCCAGGTTCCACCACTTGAAGCCTTCCTCGAACATGAAATACAGCACGCTGACGGTGCTCTGCAGCGGGTCGCCGCGGGTCATGACATACGGCTCGGCGAACAGCTGGAAGTAGCCCGACACGGTGATCACCCCGACCACCAGCAGCACCGGGCCGAGCATCGGCAGGGTGATGTGCAGGAACTGCTTCCAGCGCGAGGCGCCGTCGATGCGCGCGGCCTCGTACAGGTCATGCGGGATCGCCTGCAGGCCGGCCAGGAAGATCACCATGTTGTAGCCGAAGTTCTTCCACACCGCGAACAGCATGATGGTCGGCATGGCCCAGTTGGGATCACCCAGCCAGTCGATCGGACTGATGCCCAGGTGGCCCAGGCCGTAGTTCACCAGGCCGTAGCTGGTGTGGAACAGGTAGCGCCAGATCACCGCCACCGCCACCAGCGTGGTCACCACCGGCGCGAACAGGGCCGTGCGGAACAGGGCCTTGAAGCGGGCGGCCGGCGCATTGAGCAGCATCGCCGCGCCCAGAGACACGCCGATCGACAATGGCACGCCGATCAGCACGAAGTAGGTGGTGTTCCACAGCGACTTCCAGAACATCGGCGTCTGCAGCAGGTCGATGTAGTTGCCCAGGCCGACGAAGCGCAGGTTGCTGCTGTCGGCCAGCGCGTACAGGTCGAAGTCGGTCACGCTCAGCGCAAGCGCCGAGGCCACCGGCAGGCCGAAGAACACGCCCAGCACGATCAGCGAGGGGCCGGCGAAGATCCAGCCGGCCAGCGAAGTACGTTTCATTGCGGGCTCCCGGCGGCCACGGCGCTGCTCGAGTGCGGCGGCGGCGCGCGCTCCTGCAGGCGTTGTTGTTCATGCATCCAGCGGCGCTTGGCCAGCACCTTGTCCACGCGCTGGTCGAGTTCTTCGACGGCCTTGTCCTGCGGCAGGCCACCGCGCACCACCTTCTCGGTGACGATGCGCATTTCCTGCACGATGCGCTCCCATTCGAGCACCTTCGGCGTCGGCTTGACCCGCTCCAGCTGATCACGGAACGCGGCAGCCAGCGGATCGCTGGCCAGCGACGGTGCGTTCCAGGCACTGCGACGCGGCGGCAGGTCGCCGATGATTGAATGGAAGCGCGCCTGGATCTGCGGGCGCGACAGGAATTCGATCAGCTTCCAGGACGCTTCCTTCTGCTGCGATTTGCGGAAGATCACCAGGCTGGTGCCGCCGGCGATGCCCGCGCCCGGACCGTCCGGCCCCGGCAGCGCGGCAGTGCCCCACTGCCCTTCCAGTTCCTTCGGCTGCAGCTTCTTGAACTCGCGGATGTTCCAGGGGCCGGAAATGTAGAACACGTTGAAGCCGCGGAAGAACTCATCCCAGACGTTGGAGATCTGCGTCTCGGACATCTTCGGCGCCCAGCCCTGCTCGAACATGTTGGCGTAGAAGGCCAGCGTGCGGCGGAATCCCGGGCTGGCGAAATTGCCGCGGGTATCGTCGTCGCGCAGCAGTGGATCCGGCTGCTGCAGGGCCAGCGACAGCTGCTGCTCGAACTCGTTGATCGGCATCAGCACCGCATAGCGGTTGGGCCCCTGCATGCGCTTGATCGCTGCCATCTGCTCCTCCCACTCCGCCCACGTGCGCGGCGGGTGGTCGTAGCCGGCCTTGGCCAGCAGGTCCTTGCGGTAGTAGATCAGGCGCGTGTCGACATACCACGGTACGCCCACCAGCTCGCCGTGGATCACGTTGGTGTCCCAGATGCCCTGGAAGTAGTCCTTCGGGTCGACCACGGCCGAGTGCTGCACGAACGGCTGCAGCGGGGTCAGTGCATCCAGCTCGGCGAACTCCGGCACCCAGGTGTTGCCGAGCTGGCACACATCCGGCAGGCCATCGGCCGCGAATGCAGTCAGCAGTTTCTCGTGCGCGGCCGTCCATGGGATGTTCTGCACATCCACCTTGATGCCGGGGTTTTCAGCCTCGAATTCGTGGATCAGCTCGCTGACCACCTCCGCTTCGCGACCCATCGCCCAGAAGCGTACGGTGGTGGTGCCCGTCTCGGGACGGGCGCAGCCGGCCACCGCCAGCGCGGCCAGGGCAGGCAGCGCCCAGCGGCGCAGGCGGTCGGTCCAGTTCGGCATCAGGTTACTTGCCCTGGCCTGTGGTGCGGTTGGCATTGTTCTTCTGTTCCTGCGCGGCAGCCGCGCGTGATTCGGCGATACCCACCGCGCGTGCTGCCGCGGCCTTCTCATCCTTCTGCAGTTCCAGGGGCTGGAACGACCCTTCCGGCGCCAGCCAGCCGCCACTGAACCCGGCCCGCTCCAGGCCCTTGCGGATGTACGGGTTCTTCTTCATCACTTCCCACACGAAATCATCGCGGTAGTTGGCGATCATGGTCAGGATCGGGCCCTGGTCGATGGCGATGTAATCGCTGGCGACCCAGCCACGATCCGGGATGACGCGGCCGGTCTTGATCGGGATGTCGTAGTTGAAACTGGGGTTGAACGAATCCAGGAAGCCGTAGCTGGAATAGATGTAGTCGCCGTAGCGCTTGTGCATCTCCAGCGTCGCCGGAATCACCTGCTCCGGTGCGAACACCACCGATGCGATCGCGGCGGTGGGGGCGATGGTGCCGTCATCGAAGTTCTCGCGCAGGCCGGCGCCGCGCGAGGAGTAATGGCGGAACTGGCGCTGCTCGCCGCGGTACTCCTGCGTGGTGTTCTGCGGGCCATCACTGGCGGTCAGGCCCCAGACGTTCTCGCCATAATCCTTCCACTGCATCGGGTTGGCGATGGCGTATTCGCGCTGGGCCAGCGCGGCCGAGCGGCTGTTGAGGAAATAGGTGCTGCCGCGCTCGCGCATGTACGCGTCCTGGATGTCGCGGAAGTCGATCCAGACGTGGCTGTACTGGTGGCCGAACAGCGGGCCGAAGGACAGGTATTCCTGGCCCTGGTAGACACCCCAGTCGTTGTCGTAGGTGCGCGTCCAGACCGTCCACGCGTCCGGGCTGACCGGATGCGTGGGCGAACCCAGGGCGAGGATGTAGACCATCATCGCCTCGTTGTAGCCCATCCAGTCGTGGTCGATGAAACCGCTCTCCGGGAACCAGCCCATCGAGATCAGCGGCGCACGCTGCTGCAGCCACGGCCAGTCGACCTTCTTGTACAAGGTATCGGCGATCTGGCGGATTTCCTTCTCGCGCGGATCGTCACCGTCGTAGTACGACTGCGCGAACAGCACGCCCATCATCAGCAGTGCGGTATCCACCGAGGACAGTTCGACCCAGCTGTCGTAGCGACGGCCTTCCTGCATGTCCAGGAAGTGGTAGTAGAAGCCCTTGTAACCGGCCTTGCCGGTGCGCTGCGGGCCCATCGGCACGTCGCGGAAGAATTTCAGGGTGGTCAGCGTGCGGTCGATCGCCTGGTTGCGGCTGACCCAGCCGTTCTCGATGCCGATCGGATAGGCGGTCAGCGCGAAGCCGACCGAGGCGATGCTGGCGAACGGCCGCGATGGGTAGCGGTCCGGGGTCAGCCCGTTGACCTCGTTGGTGGTATCCCAGAAGAACTGGAAGGTGCGGCGCTCGATGTCATCGAACAGCGGCGGCAGCTCCGGCTTCATCGGCCGCGGCGGTGCGTCGGCCTCGATCAGGATCACCGGCGGGCGGGGCTTGGCAGGTTCCTGCTGGGCCGGCTGGCAGGCGGCCACGGCCAGGCTCAGCGCTGCGGCGGACAACAGATGGCGTGCCTGCATGGCGCGGTTCCTCCGGTGGTCTGATCGATGGGAAAGCATACCGTCCAATGATCTGAAATCGTTTACAAGGTGTGTGCTTAAAAAACCACGGAAAACGTGGCCTGACACCGCGATCATTGCCCACGCCGCTGCCCCCTGGCCGGCAGCGGCGTGGGCAATGGACCGGCACGGGGCCGGCCATTGCCGTTTTCACCGATGCCGCCAGCAAACCAGCGGCATCGGGTCATGCATCACCGCCCGGGCTTAGAAGCGGAAGCCCACTTCGGCCTTGACCTGGCGCGGAGTACCGATGATGTCGCCGGTCTCGTTGTAGCTGGCCTGCAGCTTGCCGTTGGTCTTGACGTAGTTGTAGGTGGAGAAGTTGTCGAAGTTGAACACGTTGATGATGTCCAGGCGGGCGTACAGCTCGGTGTTGCCCGCCAGCTTGAACGTCTTCGTCGCCTGCAGGTCGACCGAGCGGTAGCCGAAGATCTTGCCACCCACCAGGAACTTGCCGGTGGCGTTGGGCACGGCCGCCTGCGGAGTCGGCAGGGTGTAGCCGCTGGCCTGCATCACCGGGTACCAGTCGTTGACGGCGGTCGGGGTGGCCAGGGTGATCTTGCCGCCGAAGGTGATGCCCCAGAAGCCCGCGTACGAACCGGTCACCACCAGGCGGTGGCGCGGTGCGCCGTTGGAACGGATGGTCGGGTAATCACCGATCAGGCCGCGATCAAAGGCGTACTTCTCGTTGATGTCGCGGTTGTGGCGCGCGGTCGTCCAGGTATAGGCGATCGAGGTGCCCCAGCCGCTTTCCTTGGTGAACGGCTTCTGCGCCGACAGCAGGACCTGGGTGGCACGGGTCTTGATGCCCTGCTGGCCGATGATCAGGCTGCCGAAGCCCGGTACGTTGCAGCTCCAGGCCTGGCTCAGGCCCGGGGAGGTGCCACCGCACAGGCGCGGATCATCGAAGAACTGGCCGGTCGGATAGCGGTTGCCCAGGGTGAAGGCGAAGCCGTCGTAGCTCAGGGTACGAGCGATGGTGGCGTCGGTCAGCCAGTCGCCGATCTGGTTGCTCATGCCCAGGCTGAACTGGTCCGAGTACGGCGCCTTCAGCTTGTTGTTGAGCAGGTCCACTTCCAGGCCGGCATTGCTGGTCGCGCCGACCAGTGCCTGCAGGTTGCCGATGCCGTTGAGCAGATTCGGGTTCCAGTCATAGCAGGCGGCCTGGCCGTTGATGCAGGCGCCGGTGGCCGGGTTGCGGAAGTAGATGGTCGGCTGCGGCAGGGCCAGCTTGGTGGTTTCCAGCTGCAGGTTGTCGAACAGGTCACGGTCGTAGGAACGGCCGGCACCACCGTGGATCACGTGCTGCTCGTCGGCATTGATGTCATACGAGAAGCCCAGGCGCGGCTGCCAGGCATCCTTGAATGCCTTGCGGTTGTGACCGTTGCTGATGTAGTCGCTAATGTCCAGGCCGCCCAGTGCCAGCGAATCGGCATAGGTCTGGCCGGCGGGGGCGCGCGGATCCTGCGAATAGATGGCGTCGACCACCTGCTGCGGGGTCACGAAGTCCAGGTAGGACGGGGTCTTTTCGTAGTCCCAGCGCAGGCCGATGTTCAGCTGCAGGTGGTCGTTGACCTGCCAGTCGTCTTGGATGAACACGCCGTACTGCTTGGACTTCGAACGCACTTCGCCGGACACGCCGGTCACGCCGGTGACCGGCTTGACGAACTGCGCCTTGTACGGAATGGAATCGGGGAAGTCCGGATCGCCCAGCGAGTAGGTGAAGGTCGGGTTGATCTGCGCCGCATCGGAAGCGTACAGGTCGATCTGCTTGTACTTCACGCCCATCTTGATGGTGTGGTCGCCCGCCCACTGGATGCCATCCAGGGTCAGGTTGTCTTCGATCGACCAGCCCTTCTGGCCCTTCACCTGCGAATCCAGTGCCGAGGCGCCACCGATCTTCACGATGGTGCGGTCTTCGGGGCCGTCCGGTGCGGTGTAGGTGATGCCGTTGGCCAGCGTCAGCGGGGTCGGGTTGTTGAACGAGTCTTCGTGGGTGACCATCAACTCGTTGTAGTAGCGCTCACCGCTGTGGTTCCAGCGCAGGGCGTAACGACGGTCGGTGTTGACCACTTCACGGCCGGCTTCCGGCGAGGTCTGGCCACTGAACTGCGACTGGGTTTCGTCGCGGTCCTGGAAGGTCAGCTCGATGCGATCGTTGTCGGTCGGCTCGAAGTCAATCTTGCCGAAGATCAGGTCCTGCTGGAACGGCTGGCTGGCCGGGCCAAGGCCGGCGGCGCCGGCCGGCGGCAGCAGGCCGGCAGCGCCGGTGACCGCGCCATCCGGCGCGATGGTGACCGGCAGGTCGAAGCGCTTCGCTTCGTAGGTCACGAAGAAGTGCGCCTTGTCCTGGATGATCGGGCCGCCCAGGGCGAAGCCGTATTCCTTCTCGGCCGAGACCATCTTCTCCTTGCCACCCTGGCGCTCGGCCGGGGTCTTGGCACGCATGTCTTCATCGGTGTAGCGGTAGAACGCCTCACCCTTGAACTCATTGGTGCCGGACTTGGTTGCAGCCGTCACCGCGGCGCTCGACACCTGGCCGTACTCGGCCTTGTAGTTGCCGCTGATGACCTTGTATTCGCCGATGGCCAACTGCGGGAACGGGTTGCCGGCGCTGCCGGACTGGCCGGCCACGCCGCCGCCCTTGACGTAGCTCTTCTGGCCCACGCCGTCGATGTACACGTTGGTGCCATCGGCATTGGTAGCGCCGCCGCGCAGCGAGGTGTTGCCCTTGGCGTCGCGGGTGAAGATCAGGCCCGGCACCGCGTCGGCGAACTCCAGGAAGTTGCGCGACACCTGCGGGGTGGTCTGGATCTGCTGCAGGCTGACGGTCTTGCCGACTTCGGAGGTGCGCACTTCCTGCAGCAGGGTCGGCGCAACAACGTTGACGGTGTCCAGGTTGGTGGCTGCGGTCGAACCCGGGGTGCTGCTGGCGGCACCGGCAAAGTTCAGCGTCGCGGTCGAGGCCACGGTGACGGTGACCTTCTGGGTCTGGCCGTTGGCGACCACGTTGTAGGTGCCCGGATCCAGGCCCATCAGCGAGTAGCTGCCGTCGGCGCGGATGGTGCCACGGCGGACGGTACCGGTGGCCACGTTGGTGGCGGTCACTTCGGTGCCTGCCTGGGCGCCGGCAACCTGGCCGCGCAGGCTGGCGTTGGCCGACTGCGCCATGACGTTGGGGGCGGCAGCCAGCATCAGGCAGCTGACCAGTGCGGTGCTCAGCAGCCGGCGCGCCGGCATGCGGAAGGTGGTATGCATCATCAACTCAATCTCCGGGTGGCGGTAACCGCTTGCGCGGTCCCTGCGATCAGTCAAAAAAAAGAAGGAACGCCTCTGGCTTCAACGGCCGGATGGCGGAGTGGTGGAATCGCGAACTATCAAGCGGGGAACCAGGGTCTGCTTGTCCCCTGTCCCATCCGTGGAGGTGCCGTCCATCAACTGCATCAGACGCGTCATGGCCCGGTCGCCGAGCTCGGCGATGCTGACCTGCATGGTGGTCAGCGACGGGTGGACGAAACGCGCCAGTGGAATGTCATCGAAACCTGCCAGGGCAACATCGGCCGGCACACGGACCCCTGCCTGCGTGAACGCATACAGGCAGCCCAGGGCCATCATGTCGTTGGCAGCGAACACGGCATCGGGCAGCGCTCCGGCTGCCAGCAACTCCTGACCGGCGCGATGGCCGGAAGCTTCGTCGAAATCACCGGGCAGCTCGATGCCCTCGGCGCCACTGCCGAATGCCACCAGCGCGTCACGGAAGCCGCGCAGGCGCTCGCGCGCGTCGAAGTTGAGGTCCGGACCAGAAATGAAGGCAATGCGGCGGTGGCCGGCATCCAGCAGGTGGCGGGTCATCGCCATGGCGCCGGCGTGGTCGTCGATGCTCAGCACCGGGTGGTCCTGCCCGGGCAGGTAGGTGTTGATCAGCACCGTGGGCAACGACTGCGGCAGGTTGTCGGTCAGGAAGCCCGGGCTCTCGGCATAGGGCGAGAGCACCAGCAGGCCGTCAACGCGGCCGCGCATGGCGCGCAGGGCAGCGCCCTGCTGTTCCTGGTCGCCGTGGTAGCTGGACACCAGCAGGTGCTGGCGGCGGTTGCGGGCCACGCCGTCGATACCGCGCATCAGCTCGGAGAAGAATTCGCCGTACAGGTCCGGCAGCACCACGCCCACCGTATTGGTGCGGCGGCTGCTCAGGCTGCGGGCGGCGGCGTGCGGGGTGTAACGCAGCCGTGCGGCGACCTCCAGCACAAGCTGGCGGACCGGTTCGGCGACATTTTCATGCCCGTTCAGCGCGCGGGAAACCGTGGCCACGGAGACCCGGGCTTCGCGTGCGACGTCTTTGATTGTGATAGCTGCCTTGTTCACGAAGCCGCCCTCCACGGCTTGGACCTACCAGCATTGGCGCGGAATGTAAGCGTTTCCATCTGGGCTTGTAAACAGTCCGTTAGGCGAATGTCCCGAAATGGACATGAAAATCTGTCCGTGGCGCGGCCCGCAGGGACCGGCCATGACAGTGCGGGACAAGGGCTCAGCCCTGTTCTGACGGGGTCTGTGCGCGGATAGACAGCGCGTGGATATCGGTGTCCATCATCGACCCCAGCGCGGCATAGACCGCGCGATGCCGGGCCAGCGGCCCCAGTCCGGCGAACCGCTCACTCACCACATGGACGTTGAAGTGGCCGCGCCCGTCGCGGGCACCGGCATGGCCGGCGTGGCGATGGCTGTCGTCCTCGATCTCAAGAATGGTGGGAGCCAGTGCCTGCTGCAGCGCGTCACGGATCCGCTCGATCCGTTCCGTGCTCACGGCAGGACCTTGCGGAACGGCCGCACCTGCACGTGGGTGTAGACGCCTGCGGCGACGTACGGGTCGGCATCGGCCCAGGCCTGGGCCTGTGGCAGCGACTCGAACTGCGCAATCACCACCGAACCACTGAACCCGGCCGGGCCCGGGTCTTCACTGTCCACCGCCGGGCACGGCCCGGCCAGCAGCAGGCGTCCCTCGTCGCGCAGCGCGTGCAGCCGCGCCAGGTGTTCCGGCCGCGCCTGCAGCCGCTGTGCCAGCACATCCTGGCCGTCATACCCTTCGATCACATACCACACCGGCATTTCCTCGCGTGCGTTGTCGGTGCGCCGATTCTAGCCAATGCCGGCCCGCTCCCGGCCCCGGCTGGACACTGGCGCGGCAAAGGCTTACCCTAGTGTCCATTGCACGTGGCTGGATGCAGCAGCCCGTCGGTTTTTGCGGCCAACGCAGCCCCCGACGATCGTCCCGCTGCTTCAAACCGGACCACCCGGCCGGGCCACGTAGACGACCTCCCCGTAGTTCCGTCGCTGCCGTCTCCTGCGGCGCGTCCTGCTGTTTGATATGTGTGGAATCGCGCCGATCCCGGCGTGTCTGGTGCCCTGGGGCTCCGTGGCGTTGGCCCGGCGAACCCGGTGCCGCGACTGGTCCGTTGCAATCCTGATGTCCATTAGATGACTTCCGAACTCGCGCTCGACGCGAACCCGCCAACCCGGCCGCCCGCCCCCCAGCAGCAGGAAATGCCGCTGGCCGTGGTGCATGGGCAACCGGTCCTGCAGATCCCGCAGGACCTGTACATCCCGCCGGATGCGCTGGAAGTCATCCTGGATGCCTTCGAAGGCCCGCTGGACCTGCTGCTGTACCTGATCCGCCGCCAGAACCTGGATGTGCTGGACATTCCCGTCGCCGAAATCACCCGGCAGTACGTGGAATACATCACCGTGATGCGCGAGCTGCGCTTCGAGCTGGCTGCCGAGTACCTGGTGATGGCCGCGATCCTGGCCGAGGTGAAGTCGCGCATGCTGCTGCCGCGCCCGGTCAGCGAGGAAGGCGATGAAGCCGACCCACGCGCCGAGCTGGTGCGCCGGCTGCAGGAGTACGAACGCTTCAAGCAGGCCGCCGAGGACATCGACGCCCTGCCCCGCCAGGACCGCGACACCACGGTGGCGCACGCCTTCATGCCCGAGCGCGCCACGGTGAAGCTGCCGCCGCCGGTGGATCTGAAGGAAATGCTGCTGGCCCTGCACGACGTGCTCAAGCGCGCCGAGCTGTTCAGCGGCCACGCCATCAAGCGCGAGGCACTGAGCGTGCGGCAACGCATGGGCGAGGTACTCGGCCGCCTGGAAGACGGCAAGTTCTATCGCTTTGAAGGGCTGTTCACGGCCGAAGAAGGCAAGCTGGGCGTGCTGGTCACGTTCCTGGCGGTGCTGGAGCTGGCCAAGGAACAGCTGCTGGACATCGTCCAGGAAGAACCGCTGGCGCCGATCTACGTGAAGTCGCTGGCGGCCGGCAACACCAATGCCCCGCTGCAGTTCAGCAGCGAGTTCGACGACAACGACGCCGCCAATGCCAATGAGTGAGCGCTGACTGCCGATGGATCAATCGCTGATCGACCGCATTGTCGAGGGTGCCCTGCTGGCTTCCAGCCAGCCGCTCACCCTGGCCCAGCTGAAGGACCTGTTCCCGGAGGAGGAGCCGGCGCCGCCGGGTAGCATCGAACGTGCGCTGGAACGGCTGCGCGAGGCCTGCGAAGGACGCGGCGTGGAACTGGTCGAGGTCGCTTCGGGCTTCCGCTACCAGGTCACCAGCGAAGTGCATGGCTGGATCAGCCGGCTGTGGACCGAACGCAAGACCCGCTACACCCGTGCCACCCTGGAAACCCTGGCGCTGATCGCCTACCGGCAGCCGATCACCCGCGGCGAGATCGAACAGGTGCGCGGCGTGGCGGTCAGCAGCAACATCATCCAGGCACTGGAAGAACGCGAATGGATCCGCGTGGTCGGCCACCGCGACGTGCCCGGCAAGCCGGCACTGTTCGGCACCACCAAGGGCTTCCTGGACTACTTCGGGCTGAAGCGGCTGGACGAACTGCCGCCGCTGTCGGAACTGAAGGACCTGGGCGAGCTGGAACCGCAGCTGGCGCTGGACCGCGATGCTCCGGCCGTTGCCGGTGCCGACGGTCCGGACGTCTCGGCCGACGGCGCTGCCGCCAACGACGACGCCGGCCTGGCCGGCAGTGACACCCCCGATTCCGCCGATGCAGCGCCTGCGTCGGCCACCGATGAGCAAGCACCTTCGCCCCTCGATGATGGGCACCCCGATTCCGCGCCGGGCGAGCGCGCGGTGCCCCTGAACGAACGCGAAGACAACGCCGTCGCGATGACGACCGTGGCTGTTGACCAAGCCGATTCCGAACCAGAGGCCGACCTCGAAACCGTCGGCCGGAGCAAAACTGATGAGTGACACCCCCCGTAACAAGCTCTCGCTGAAGCGCGAAGCCACCTCCGAACAGTTCAAGCTGGAAGAGCGCCTGCACAAGGTGCTGGCCCAGGCCGGCCTTGGCTCGCGCCGCGCGCTGGAACAGCGCATCGCCGAAGGCCTGGTCAAGGTCAACGGTGAAGTCGCGCAGACCGGCATGTCGGTCAAGAGCGGCGACAGGATCGAACTGGACGGTCGCGGCTTCGTCGCCACCGCGCTGGCCGAACCGTCGCGCGTGCTGGTCTACAACAAGCCCGAAGGCGAAGTGACCACCCGCGAAGATCCAGAAGGTCGCCCGACCGTGTTCGAATCGCTGCCGCCGCTGAAGGGCGCGCGCTGGATCGCGATCGGCCGCCTGGACATCAACACCACCGGCCTGCTGCTGGCCACCACCGACGGTGAGCTGGCCAACGCCATGATGCACCCGTCGTTCGAGGTCGAGCGCGAGTACGTGGTGCGCGTGCGTGCACCGGAAGGCGAGGAAAAGGTCTCCGACGCCATCGTCGACCGCCTCAGCCGTGGCGTCGCGCTGGAGGACGGCCCGGCCAAGTTCGACGAGATCGAACGCATCGGCGGCACCGATTCGCACGACTGGTTCCGCGTCGTGGTGAAGGAAGGCCGCAACCGCGAAGTGCGCCGCCTGTGGGAATCGCAGGGCTGCCAGGTCAGCCGCCTGAAGCGCACCCGCTACGGCAAGGTCAGCCTGCCGCGCGAACTGGCCCGTGGCCATTCGGTGGAACTGAGCACCCCGCAGGTTGAAGCCCTGCGCGCGCAGCTGAAGCTGGAAGAAGGCGCACCGTCGGCGCTGACGCTGCAGCCGGTGATCGGCCAGCGCCGCGCCGCCAAGACCACCGTGCGCGTGCGCGAAGGGGGCCGCGGCAACGCCTACGTCAACGGCCACAACACCGCTGACGAAGGTCGCGAGCTGCGCCGTTTCGACAACGTCCGCGAAGATCGCGGTCGTGGCCGCGGTGGCAAGGGCGGTGGCTTCAAGGGTGGCCTGACGGTCAGCGGTGAAGCGGCGGCCAAGCAGTCGCAGAAGCCGTTCAAGCAGCGCGCCCCGAAGAACGATCGCTCGCTGCCGGAAGGCAACCCGGCCGCGTTCCGCACCTGGTACGTGCCGGATGGCGTGAGCACCGGCCCGAGCGGCCATCGCAACGCCGGTCCGGGCGCGCGTGGCCCGGGTGCCCGTGGTCCGGGTGCTGGCGGCCAGGGCCGTCCGTACGGCAAGCCGAAGGGCCCGGGTGCTGGCGCCGGTGGCGGCCAGGGCCGTGGCGGTTTCGGTGGCGAAGGCCGTGGTGGCGCAGGCGGCCAGGGCAGGCCGGCCGGTGCGGGCAACCGCTCGCAGGGCCAGGGCAACAAGCATCCGTATGGCCATCCGGGCAACGCTCCGAGCTTCCCGTCCGACCACGCCACGCCGGGCTTCAACCCGTACGGCAGCCCGAAGCCGGCGCAGGGCGCCCGTCCGGGCGGTCGTGGTCCGGGTGGTGGCAACCGTGGGCCGGGGGGCAATCGCGGCCCCGGCGGTCCGGGTGGCAACCGTGGCCCGGGCGGCCCCGGTGGTAACCGCGGTCCCGGCGGCCCGCGCCGCAGCGGCCCGCGCGGCGGCTGATCGTTGGCCACGCTGACATGAAAAACCCCGGCTCCGGCCGGGGTTTTTCTTTACCTGGCAGGTCGCCCCCCGGGTGGATCCACGCCATGGGCGGACGCAAAGCGAGAACTAGAAATTCTTTGAAAACGAGCTGTTTGTGTCACGCGTCGCTGCATGACGCGCGAGGCCTAACTATCGTGCCTGTGTCATCCACACTACACACAGGAGCCGCAATGGCTTGGCACACCTCCGAATCCGTCCTGGGGCTGGGCACTGCCACCAACCGGTGGTGGAACACCATTTATGGGCCTGCCGACAAGGTTGAGGTTTCAGGCATCTATCGATGCCTGGGCTGCAAGCGCGAGGTCACCTGCAACAGGAACGATCCCTTCCCGCCCCAACCCAAGCACGTGCATACCCCGCAACAAGGCCCGATCCGTTGGAAGCTCAACGTACGCACCAACACCGAAGGCACCTGACAGCACCTTCGGCAAGAAAAAGGGGACGGAGGGGATTAAGTCGCTTTCGCCCCTTTGAGGCAAAAGCGACTTAATCCCCTCCGTCCCCTTTTTGTTGTCAGCGCCGGCTGATGGTGAAGGCGGCGCCGTCCACGCCCAGGTCCCAGCCCTTGCCGGTGCCAGACAGGGCCAGCGAGATGTCGCCCTTGGTCATCACCTGCGCATTGCTGGATTTCACCGCGCCGGCATGTGCACCGACCGAGGCGTAGGTGCCCAGCAGCTCGTTGACGCTCACCGCGCCGGTGAAGCTGCCACGGCCATTGGTGATCTTCGACTTGCCCACGGTCAGGCCGCCGCCCTTCACTTCAATGCGCACCGGCAGGCTGGCGCCGTTGCTGCAGCTGACGGTGCCGTTGCCCGACGCGGTCTTGTAGATCAACGACCAGCCGGACAGGTTGTAGCGCAGCTGGCAATCGAGGTTGCCGGCGGCGTGCGCGGCCGGGGCCAGCGTGGCAGCGGACAGGGCCAGCAGCAGGGCGAAGGGCTTGTTCATGGCGGGACTTCCAGTTCGATCGACTGCCGGCGAATCTAGCAGCGCGCACGTGCACGTTGGATGCAGGCGCGCGCGCTGCGTGGCAGGCATTCAACCGCCGTCGTGCTGTATCAGGCCTGCTCGTCCAGGTGGAAGGCATCGGCATCGAGCATCGCCGGGAAACGCGCGCGGTGGGCGGCCAGCGCCTCGGCCGAGATGGTGGTGGTGACCACCTGTTCGCGCTCGCGGATCTCCACCTGCGGCTGGCCGAGGAAGTCGATCACCGCGCTGTCGCCGGCGTAGTGCAGCTGGTTGCCGTCCATGCCAACGCGGTTCACCGCCGCCACGAAGCACAGGTTCTCGATCGCGCGCGCGCGCAGCAGGGTCTTCCACGCATAGGCGCGCGCCGACGGCCAGTTGGCCACGAAAATCTGCAGGTCGAAATCCAGCTGCTGCGGGCGTTCGGCGTTGTAGCGGTTGCGGCAGAACACCGGGAAGCGCAGGTCGTAGCAGACCTGCGGATTGATCCGCCAGCCCTTCCATTCCACGCTCAGGCGCTCGCGGCCAGCAGCATAGCGTTCGTGCTCGCCGCCGTAGCGGAACAGGTGGCGCTTGTCGTAGTACTGCAGCTCGCCCTCGGGCGTGGCAAACAGCAGGCGGTTGTACACGCCCTCGCCGTCGCGCAGCTGCACGCTGCCGATCACCGCCGCGTCCAGCGCCTTCGCTTGTTCGCGCACCCAGGCCACGGTCGGGCCATCCATGCCTTCGGCCTGGGCGATGGCGTCATTGGAGAAGCCACTGGTGAAGGTCTCCGGCAGGATCACCAGGTCGGTGGTGCCGGCCAGCGGTGCGAGCAGCGCGCCGTAGTAGGCGCGGTTGCCGGCCGGATCGTGCCAGCGGGTGTCACCCTGGACGAGGGAAATGCGCAGGTCATTCATGTCCACGCCTCCGCTCACAGCAGCCGCAGGCGTTCGATCGCCGCGTCCATGGTCGCTTCGTTCTTGGCAAAGCACAGGCGCACCAGGCGCTGGCCGGCCGGCGGAGTTTCGTAGAACGGCGACAGCGGAATGGCGGTGACGCCCTTCTCGATGGTCAGCCACTTCACGAACTCATGGTCGGGCAGGTCGCTGATCGCCGAGTAGTCCACCAGTTGGAAGTAGCCACCCGGCACCGGCAGCGCCTTCAGGCGGGTACCGGCCAGCTGCTCGCGGAAACGGTCGCGCTTGGCCTGGTAGAAGGCGCCCAGTTCCAGGTGGTGTTCGGGTTCGTCGCGGATCATCGCGGCGAAGCCGTACTGGGCCGGGCCGAAGCTGGTGAACGTGTTGTACTGGTGCACCTTGCGGAATTCAGCGGTCAGCAACGGCGGCGCCACGGCGTAGCCGATCTTCCAGCCAGTGCAGTGGTAGGTCTTGCCGAAGCTGGAGATGACGAAGGTGCGCTCGCGCAGTTCCGGATAGCGCAGCGCCGACTCATGGCGGCGACCGTCGTAGATGATGTGCTCGTACACCTCATCGGAGATCAGGTAGATCTGCGTGCCGCGCAGCAGCGCGGCCAGCGCCTGCATGTCAGCCTCGTCCAGCATCGCACCGGACGGGTTGTGCGGGGTATTGACCATCAGCATGCGGGTGCGCGGGGTGATCGCCGCGCGCACGCGGTCCCAGTCCACGGCGAAGGTCTGCGGGTCCAGCGGCACGTGCACGGCGGTGGCCCCGGCCAGCTCGATCGCCGGCTCGTAGCAGTCATAGGCCGGGTCGAGCACGATGACTTCCTCGCCGGCACGCACCACGGCGTGGATGGCATTGAAGATGGCCTCGGTGGCGCCGCTGGTGACGGTGATTTCGGTGTCCGGGTCGATGGTGGCGCCGTACAGGTCCAGCGACTTCTGCGCGATGGCTTGGCGCAGCGGCGCCACGCCGGTCATCGGCGGATACTGGTTGAGGCCGGCCGCCATCGCCTTGGCGGTCTCGTCGATCAGGCGCTGCGGCGCGGAAAAGTCCGGGAACCCCTGGCCCAGGTTGACCGCGCCGTGTTCGGCGGCGAGCTGGGACATCACGGTGAAGATCGTGGTACCGACCTTGGGCAGCTTGGTGGTGGGTTGCATCGGCCTGGGCTGTGGGGGAACAGACCTGCGAGTTTACGCAATCCGCGCGTCGGTAGTGCCGGCCGCTGGCCGGCAACCTCGGCTGGCAGGTGGCGAAATTGCCGGCCAGCGGCCGGCACTACCCGCGGCATTCGCCGCTACAATTGCCGCCGCACTCCGGCATGAAGACCCCTGCCCCTTGAACACCCCTGCATTGCTGGCCGCCAGCGGCCTGAGCTTCTCCCGCAATGACGAGCCGGTGTTCGGCCCGCTGGAGTTCCATGTGGACGCCGGCGAGGCCCTGCTGGTGCAGGGCGGCAATGGCGCCGGCAAGACCACCCTGCTGCGCGTGCTGGCCGGCCTGGCCCGGCCCGGTGCCGGCCAGGTACGGATCGACGGCAAGCCGGCCAGCAATGCCGAGCGTGCGCGCTACGTGGCCTACCTCAGCCATCTGCCAGCGCTGAAGCCGGACCTCGGCACGCTGGAGAACCTGCACTTCCTGTGCGGCCTGCATGGCCGGCGTGCCCGGCAGATGCCCGGCAACGCACTGGCGATCGTCGGCCTGGCCGGCTACGAGGACACCCTGGTGCGGCACCTGTCGGCCGGGCAGAAGCGGCGGCTGGCACTGGCGCGCATCTGGCTGTCGCCAGCGCCGCTGTGGCTGCTCGACGAGCCCTATGCCAACCTCGACCTGGAGGGCATCACCCTGGTCAACCGGATGATTTCGGCGCACCTGCGCGCCGGTGGCGCTGCGCTGGTCACCACCCACGGTGCCTATGCCGCACCGCCGGTGCGCACCCGCCAGCTCGACCTCGGCGGTGCCGCATGATCGCGCCGGGCACCGAACCGGGCCTGTGGCAGACCGCAGGCGCCCTGCTCAAGCGCGACCTGCGCCTGCTCTGGCGCCGCCGCGGCGACGCGCTGCAACCGCTGCTGTTCGCGGTGCTGGTAGTGGTGCTGTTCGCCCTGGCCCAGGGCCGCGAACCACAGCTGCTGGCCGCCACCGCCGGTGCAGTGCTGTGGCTGGCCGTGTTGCTGGCCGGACAGCTGTCGCTGGATTCGCTGTTCCGTTCCGACGCCGAAGACGGCTCGCTGGAACAATGGCTGCTGGCGCCGGTGCCGCTGGCCTGGCTGGTGCTGGTGCGCGTGCTGCTGCACTGGGCCACCACCGCGCTGCCGCTGATCGTGGTCAGCCCGCTGCTGGCCGAAATGCTGCATCTGCCGCATGACCAGCTGCCGATGTTGCTGGCATCGTTGCTGCTGGGAACGCCGTTGCTGAGCCTGATCGGGGGCGTGGTCGCCGCGCTGACCGTCGGCATCCGACGCTCTGGTATTCTCGTGGCGCTGCTGTCGTTGCCGTTGTACGTGCCGGTGCTGGTGTTCGGCGCGGGCAGCCTGGCGGCAGCCGGGCGCGGGCAGGATCCGGTCGGTGCGCTGCTGATGCTGGGCGCTGGCCTGCTGATCGCGCTGGTGCTGGCGCCGCTGGCCACTGCCGCTGCAATACGCATTTCTCTGAGTTGACCGAGCTGAGAGCCAATCCACCCCTGCTGGATAGCCGCCACGCATGAATCCGATTGTCCGCTGGTTCCACCAACTCGGTTCGCCTCCCACGTTCGATCGTTTCGCTGCCCGCTGGTCGCGGGTGTTCTACCTGGTTGCGGTACCGGTGCTGCTGGTCGGCATGTGGCAGGCGCTGCTGGTGGTGCCACCGGAAGCCAAGCAGCTGGACAGCTTCCGCATCCTCTACATCCACGTGCCCAGCGCCTGGATGAGCCTGTTCGTGTTCGCGCTGATGGCGCTGTATGCGGCCATCGCACTGATCTGGCGGATCAAGGTCTGCGAGATCCTGGCCATGGCCTGCGCGCCGATGGGCGCCGGCTTCACCCTGATCACCCTGTTGACCGGCAGCATCTGGGGCAAGGGCACCTGGGGCACCTGGTGGGACTGGGACCCGCGCATGACCAGCGAGCTGGTGCTGCTGTTCCTGTACCTGGGCGTGATCGGCCTGTACCACGCCATCGAGGACCGCCGCAGCGCCGCGCGCGCGGCCGGCCTGCTGGCCATCGTCGGTGTCAGCCTGCTGCCGGTGATCCGCTACTCGGTGGACTGGTGGGGCGGCCTGCACCAGCGCCAGTCGATCAGCGTGTTCGGTGAATCGGCCATCAGCAGCGCGATGATCGCGCCGCTGTGGTGGATGGTGATCGGCACCAAGTTCTGGTTCGCCGGTTCGGTGCTGGCCAAGGCCCGCGCCGACAATCTCGACCGCGAGGCCGGCAAGGCCTGGGTCGGTGGCCGCGTCGATGCCCAACGCCCGGCCCCGGAGGCACAGCCATGACCCACCTGCCCTATGTAATCGGCGCCTACGCCGTGTTCGTACTGGTACTCGGCGCCGATGCCATCGGCTCGTGGCTGCGCCTGCGCGTTGCGCGCCGGCTGGCACTGGCCCGCCAGCAGCGCCAGCAGACCCGCGCCGGCAGGCCGGACGCAGCGACGCCGTTGTCGACGGAGCTGGAACGATGACCCCGGTACAGCGTCGCCGCCTGGTGTGGGTGCTGCTGGCCCTGCTCGCCTCCGGCCTGGCCACCGCACTGGTGGCGATGGCACTGGAGCGCAACATCGCCTACCTGTACACGCCTTCGGAAGTGCTGCGCGGCGATGTCGATGCACAGTCGCGCTTCCGCCTCGGTGGCATGGTGGTGAAAGGTTCCTTCAACCGACCGGTCGGCTCGCTGGAGGCACGCTTCGAGGTGACCGACGGCGACGCGCGGCTGGCAGTGACCACGTCGCGGATCCTGCCGGACATGTTCGCCGAAGGCACGGCGGTGGTCGCCAGCGGCCGCCTGCAGGACGGCACCTTCGTCGCCGACGAAGTGCTGGCCAAGCACGATGAGAAGTACGTGCCGAAGGAAGTGGCCGACAAGATGGGCGACGCCCATCGCAAGCACGACGTGCCGGTGACGGCACCCGAGGTGCGCTGAGTGCTGCCCGAACTGGGTCAGATCCTGCTGTTGTGCGCATTGCTGGCCTCGCTGCTGCAGGCCGGCCTGCCGCTGGCCGGTGCGCATCGCAACAATGCGGCCTGGATGGCGGTGGCACGGCCGGCCGCCGTCGCGCAGCTGCTGCTGCTCGCCGGCGCTTTCGCGGTACTGACCGCCGCGTTCGTGCAGCAGGATTTTTCGGTGCGCTACGTGGCCGAGAACTCCAATTCGCTGCTGCCGATGATGTACCGCTATTCGGCGGTCTGGGGCGCGCACGAAGGCTCGCTGCTGATGTGGGCGCTGGTGCTGGCGTTGTGGACCGGCGCGGTGGTGCTGTTCTCGCGACAGCTGCCCACGCCGGTGCTGGCGCGCGTGCTGGCGGTGATGGGCGTGGTCAGCGTCGGTTTCCTCGCCTTCCTGATCTTCACCTCCAATCCGTTCCTGCGCCTGAACCCGGCACCGCTGGAAGGCCGCGATCTCAACCCGCTGCTGCAGGACCCGGGGCTGATCATCCACCCGCCGATGCTGTATATCGGCTACGTAGGCTTCGCGGTGCCGTTTGCATTCGCGGTGGCGGCACTGCTGGAAGGCCGTGTCGACGCACGCTGGCTGCGGTGGACGCGGCCGTGGACGAACGTCGCGTGGGGCTTCCTGACCCTGGGCATCGCACTGGGCAGCTGGTGGGCCTACTACGAGCTGGGCTGGGGCGGCTGGTGGTTCTGGGATCCGGTGGAAAATGCCAGCTTCATGCCTTGGCTGGTCGGTGCGGCACTGATCCACTCCCAGGCCGTCACCGAAAAGCGCGGCACTTTCGGCAGCTGGACCCTGCTGCTGGCGATCGCCGCCTTCGCGCTGTCACTGCTGGGCACCTTCCTGGTGCGCTCGGGCGTGCTGACCAGCGTGCATTCGTTCGCCGCCGATCCGTCGCGCGGCCTGTTCATCCTGGTGTTCCTGTCGGTGCTGGTCGGCGGCAGCCTGCTGCTGTACGCGCTGCGTGCCCGCCAGCTGAGCGTGGATGCCGATGACCCACGCCGCGGCTTCACCGCTGCCTCGCGCGAGACCCTGCTGCTGGCCAACAACCTGCTGCTGGCCACCGCCTGCGCGATGGTGCTGCTCGGCACGCTGTACCCGCTGCTGGCCGACGCGCTGTCGCTGGGCAAGATCTCGGTCGGCCCGCCCTACTTCGGCAGCCTGTTCCTGCTGCTGATGGCGCCGATGATCCTGCTGCTGCCGTTCGGCCCGCTGGTGAAATGGCAGCGTGACCAGCCCTCGCGCGCCTTTGCGCTGCTGGCACCGTGGCTGGGCCTGGCACTGCTGCTGGGCGCGCTGGCCTGGTGGCGGGCGCCACAGAACGGCTGGAAGGCCGGCATCGGCGTGGCCGCAGCGGCCTGGGTTGCACTCGGCACCGCACGCTTCGTCTGGCAACGACTGCGCGGCAATGGCCGCTTCACCGCCGAAATGCTCGGCATGATCGTCGGCCACGCCGGCATCGCCGTGTTCCTGGCTGGCGCGCTGCTGGTGGAGGCACTGAACGTGCAGCGCGAAGTTGCATTGGCACCGGGCCAGCAGCTGGTGGTCGGCCGCCACGAAGTCCGCTTCGAAGGCGTGGACCATCGCGAAGGCCCGAACTTCATCGCCGACCGTGGCCATCTGCGCGTCTACCGCGACGGCCGCGAGCTGGCCCTGCTGCACCCGGAGAAGCGCCAGTACGCCAGCGGCGGCCAGGTGATGACCGAGGCCGGCATCGATGCACGCTTCGACGGCGATGTCTACGTGGCATTGGGCGAGCCGCTGGGCAACAATGCATGGGCGGTCCGGGTCCACATCAAGCCGTTCGTGCGCTGGATCTGGCTGGGCGCGCTGTTGATGGCCCTGGGCGGATTCATCACCGCCGCCGACCGCCGTTTCCGTCGTCCGTAGGAGTTTCCATGTCCGAGTCCCCCGCCCCTCGCCCCTCCCGCCCGCTGCCGCCGGTAGCCATCGTGATCGGCGTGCTGTTCTTCTTCGGCCTGCTCGGGCTGATGATCTATGGGGTGATGAAATCGGGCGACCCGCAGCGCGACATACTGCCGTCGCCGCTGATCGACAAGCCGGCACCGGCGTTCGCGCTGCCGGTGCTGCACGATCCGGAGATGATCGTGCACAGCGACGACCTGCGCGGTGCGCCGTACCTGCTGAATGTGTGGGGCAGCTGGTGCGCGGCCTGCCGCGAGGAACACCCGGTGCTGACCCGCTTTGCCGAGAGCAAGCGCGTGCGCGTGATCGGCTACAACTGGAAGGATGATCCGAAGGACGCGCTGCACTGGCTGGAACAGCTCGGCAACCCGTTCATGGTCGTGCTCAGCGACGTGGAAGGCCGCACCGCGATCGACTGGGGCGTGACCGCCGCGCCGGAAACCTTCCTGGTCGACGGCAGCGGCATCGTGCGCTGGAAATACAGTGGTGCGATGACCCAGCGCGTGGTCGACGAGAAGCTGATCCCGGCACTGCAGAAGATCGAGAAAGCGCAGGGCAGTGCCGGCAACACCCTGCATACGGCGCCCTGAACCCATGCGCTGGCTGCTGGCGTTGCTGCTTCTGATGCTGCCGCTGGCCGCGCTGGCCCAGCAGCCACTGCACGACCCGCAGCCGCTGCAGTTCCGCGACGGCGCCGAAGAACGCCGCTTCCACGACCTGGCCGCGCAGCTGCGCTGCGTGCAGTGCCAGAACCAGTCGCTGGCCGACTCCAACGCGCAGATCGCCCAGGACCTGCGCCGGGAGGTGCTGCAGTTGATGCAGCAGGGCCACGACGACGCACAGATCAAGCAGTTCCTGGTCGCCCGCTATGGCGACTTCGTGCTCTATCAACCGCCCCTGCAGCCGGGTACCTGGCTGCTGTGGGGCGGCCCCTTGCTGGTGCTCGGCGCCGGCGCGCTGGTGGTGCTGCGCATCGTCCGCCGCCGTGGCCGGGACGTCACGGCCGCACCGGCCGGCAGCACCGATGAAGGAGACGGATGGTGAGTGCCTGGCTACCGCTCGTGGCCGGTCTGGTGGCAGCGCTGACGGCCGCGCTGGTGCTGTGGCCACTGCGCGGCCAGGGTCGCCGTGGTTTCGCGCTGGGCGTACTCGCACTGGGCGTGGCCGGCGCCTGCCTGTACCTGCTGGTCGGTGACCCGCGTGCCGCGCAGGTGCCGCCGACGGCCTCGGTGGCGACGCTGCGCGATGGCGTGCAGGCCCTGCAGGATGCGCTGAAGGATGACCCGCAGCGGGCCGATGGCTGGGCCCTGCTGGGCCGTTCGCAGGCCGAACTCGGCAACGTGGCCGCCGCAGCGGATGCCTTCGCACGCGCCGCCGCACTCGCCCCGGAAGATCCCGGCGTGCTGGTGGAAGCCGCACAGGCGCGTGCGCAGGCCGATGCCGGCAAGCAGTTCGATGACACCGCGATGGCCTGGCTGCAGCAGGCGCGTGCACAGGCACCCGATGCCGAACGTGCCAGCTGGCTGCTCGGCATCGCCCTGCGCCAGCGCGGAAAGAACGCCGAGGCCGCTGACGTGTGGAGCGACCTGCTACCCCGGCTCGAACCGGGCGCCGCGCAGGCGCTGCAGGCGCAGATCGCCATCGCCCGCGAGGCCGCCGGCCAGGCGCCCGATACCGGCGCGGCGCCGCCGGCGCTGCTGCAGGTGCGCGTGTTGCTGCCTGCGCTGAAAGGCACTGAGTGGCCCGCCAGTACCCGGGTGTTCGTGATGGCCCGCGCCGTGGGTGGACCGCCGATGCCGGTGGCCGCACGCAAGCTGCCGCTGGCCGGTTTTCCGGACCCGGTCGATCTGAGTGATGCCGACAGTCCGATGCCGACCGCGCCGCTGTCGGCCCATCGCGAAGTGGAAGTGCTGGCGCGCATCTCGCGCTCCGGCAGCGCCAACCGCAGCGAGGGCGACCTGCAGAGCGTGCCGGTGAAGGTGAGCCTGCCGCATGAGGGCGTGGTGGAGCTGCGCTTCCCATAACGCGCCGCGGTAGTGCCGGCCGCTGGCCGGCAACCACGCAGGCGCATCAGGATTCATGAGGTTGCCGGCCAGCGGCCGGCACTACCTGCATCGCCGATGGAAACCAGCGTGTCGCCAGCTCCACATGCCGCCCCGCTAGAATGCCTGCATGACCGAATTCATCCCGCCCGGCACCCGCTTCCACGCCCTGCCCTCACCCTTTCCGTTCAAGCGCGGCGGCGCCCTGCACGGCGCACGCGTGGCCTACGAAACCTGGGGCACACTGGCGGCCGATGCCAGCAATGCGATCCTGATCGTGACCGGTCTGTCGCCGGACGCGCATGCGGCGGCCAACGAGGCCAACCCCGCACCCGGCTGGTGGGAAGCGATGGTAGGCCCCGGCAAACCGATCGACACCCATCGCTGGTTCGTGGTGTGCGTGAATTCGCTGGGCAGCTGCAAGGGCTCGACCGGCCCCGCCTCGCTCGATCCGGCCCGCGGTAAGCCCTATCGCCTGGACTTCCCCGAGCTGTCGATCGAAGACGGCGCACGCGCCGCCATCGAGGTGGTGCGGGCACTGGGCATCACGCAACTGGCGTGCGTGATCGGCAATTCGATGGGCGGCATGACCGCGCTGGCCATCCTGATGCTGCATCCGGGCATCGCGCGCAGCCACATCAACATTTCCGGCAGTGCGCAGGCGCTGCCATTCTCGATCGCGATCCGTTCGCTGCAGCGCGAGGCGATCCGCCTGGATCCACGCTGGAACGGCGGCCACTACAACGATGCCGAGTACCCGGAGTCCGGCATGCGCATGGCGCGCAAGCTGGGCGTGATCACCTACCGCTCGGCGCTGGAGTGGGATGGCCGCTTCGGCCGCGTGCGGCTGGATTCGGACCAGACCGATGATGATCCGTTCGGCCTGGAATTCCAGGTGGAGAGCTACCTGGAAGGCCATGCACGACGCTTCGTGCGTTTCTTCGACCCCAACTGCTACCTGTACCTGAGCCGCTCGATGGACTGGTTCGACCTGGCCGAGTATGCCGACGGCGACGTGCTGGCCGGGCTGGCGAAGATCCGTGTGGAGAAGGCGCTGGCGATCGGCGCCAACACCGACATCCTGTTCCCGGTACAGCAGCAGCAACAGGTTGCCGATGGCCTGCGGGCCGGCGGTGCCGATGCGCACTTCATCGGCCTGGAATCGCCGCAGGGCCACGACGCCTTCCTCGTCGACTTCGAACGTTTCGGCCCGGCCGTGCGCGGCTTCCTCGACGCGCTGTAAGTGGCCTGGCGGCGCAACCTCGCGCTGGCCGCGTTCGGCGCGCTGGCCGCATTGATGGTCAGCGGTGTGCTGCCGCTGTGGCTGGGAGGCTGGTGCCTGTTGGCCAGTGCGGTGTCGTTCGGCCTGTATGGCCACGACAAGCGCGCCGCGCAGCGCAAACAGTGGCGGATTCCCGAGCGCACCCTGCAGCTGCTGGCCTTTGCCGGCGGTTGGCCGGGGGCGCTGCTTGGCCAGGCGCTGTTCCGCCACAAGCACCGCAAGGCTGCGTTCCAGTGGGTGTTCTGGCTCTGCGTGCTGGCCAACGTGGCCTCGATCGCGGTGATGCTGCGCGAGCTGTCGCGGTAACCACCCGCTGAGGTAGTGCCGGCCGCTGGCCGGCAATTCCGTATCCGTATCAAGTGCCACGAGGTTGCCGGCCAGCGGCCGGCACGACCGTTCACGCTTCGCGGACCAGCGCCCCATCACGCAACCGGTACTGCGCGTCGACCACGCCGTCGGGCAGATCGTCGTGGGTGATCATCAGCAGGCTGCGTCCGTCCAGCAGGCCGGAAAGGTCCTGCAGCAGCGCGCGCGCCGTATCCACGTCGAGCCCCTCGGTCGGTTCGTCCAGCAGCAGGATCGGCGCAGCGCGCAGCAGCGCGCGCGCCAGCGCCAGCCGCCGTGCCTGGCCGGCCGACATCGTCGCGCCGTTCTCGCCCACCCACGCCTGCAGGCCACCGTTGCGCTCGGCCCATTCCCCCAGGCGCACGCGGCGCAGCACTGCCCACAATGCGGCGTCACTGGCCTCGGGATCACCCAGCCGCAGGTTCTCGGCCACGCTGCCGGCAAACACCGGCGCGTTCTGTGGCAGCCACGCAAGCTGTCGGTGCCACTCGGCCTGGGCCACGTCGCGCAGGTCGCGGCCACCATAGGTGATTCGCCCGTGCTGCGGATCCCACAGCCGCAGCAGCAGGCTGGACAGCGTGGTCTTGCCGCTGCCGCTGTCGCCGCGGATGGCGATGCGTTCCCCCGGTGCCAGGGTCAACTGCAGGCCGGACAACACCGGCCGCGCGGCACCCGGCCACTGGAAATGCACGTCATCCCAGTGCACGCGCGCCGCCGGCGGCACCGGCTGCGGTACCTGGGGATCCTCCACCGCCGGAGGCTGCCCGACGATGGCCTGCAGGCGATCAGCGGCGATGCGCCCGGACTGCAGCGACTGCCAGGCCAGGCCCATGCCGGCCCACAATTCAATCAGCGCCACCGTCAGGAACACGAGGCCCGCAGCCATCTCCGCTGCAATGCGCTGCTGTTCGGCTGCGTGCAGGGCCAGCGCCAGCATCGCCACCAGGCCCAGTCCGGCAACCAGGCCGTGCAGGGTCGAGGCCGCGATCAGGCGCCAGCGGCGGCGGCGATCACGCGAGGCCAGCTGCTTGGCCGCCACGCGCACCTTCAATTGCCACGCCGCGTCGGCGTGCAGCGCGGCCAGATCGCCGGCGCCCTCCAGCCCTTCAAAGGCCGCGGTCCGCAATGCGGCGCGATGCGCGGCGCGGTCGGCCTCTTCATCGTCACGCCCCCGCACGCCCAGCCATGGCACGCCGAAGGCGATCAGCACCGCCAGCACCGCCAGCAGCAGCGCCGCCGACGGCAAGATCAGCGCCGCCGATGCCACCGCGACCAGCGACAGCGCGGCCAATGCCAGCAGTGGCCCGATTGCACGCACCAGCAGGCCGTCCACTTCGCCGATGTCGCCCAGCAGCCGGGCCAGCAGTTCGCCGGTGCGGGTGGCACCCAGCCGCGCCGGTGCCAGTGGCAGCGCGCGGCGGAAGAACCACACGCGCAGATCGCGGGCGATGCGCAGGGTGGCATCGTGGCCGATCAGCTTTTCGAAGTAGCGCGACACGATGCGCGCCATGGTCAGGCCGCGGATGCCCGCCGACGGCGAGAAGAAATTGAAGCCCTGGCCGAGGCCGGCCGCACCGGCCAGCGCGGCCGCAGTGAGGAACCCACCGGACAGGCCCAGCAGAGCGGTGCCGGCCAGCATCGTGGTCCACAGCAGCAGGACGGTCAGCAGCAGGCGCGGGCGATGGCGCAGGAACACCGCACGCAGCGTATCGGGTGAACGGCTCATGCGCGCACCGCCTGTGCTGGTTCCAGCAGACGCCCTTCCGGCAACAGCAGGCAGCGGTCGGCCCAGGCGATCACGTCCGGGCTGTGGGTGGCAACCACCACGCTGCGGCCACGCGCATAGGCCGCCAGGCTGCGCAGCAACGCGGCTTCGGTGTCGGCATCCAGGAACGCGGTGGGCTCGTCCAGCAGCAGCACCTGCGGGTCCCGCAGCAACAGCCGGGCCAGGCCGATACGGCGCGCCTCGCCACCGGACAGGCCGAAGCCGCGCTCGCCGATCACCGTGTCCAGCCCCTGCGGCAGGCGCTGGGCAAACTGCACTACCTGCGCGGCCTCGGCGACCGCGCGCAGGCGCGCCTCGCTGGCACCGGGATCGGCCAGGCGCAGGTTGTCGGCGATGCTGCCGTGGAACAGGTACGGCCGCTGGCTGGCATAGGCCACCTGTACGCCCGGCCGCACCTGCAGCTTGCCGGCACGGGGTGGCAACCACCCGGCCAGCGCCTCCAGCAACGTGCTCTTGCCGGAACCGCTGCGACCGACCAGCGCCAGGCGCTGGCCCGGTTCCAGCAGCACGTCCAGATCCTGCAGCACATCATGCGGCGCCCCCAGCGGGCGCAGTACCAGCCCTTGCGCCTGCAGCGGCGGCAACGCGGCCTCGGCCGGCTCCACCGCGAGCGGCACAGCCTCGCTTTCGATCAGGCCCTGCTCGTCCGGCAGCGACTGCAGCAGGCGTTCCACTTCGGCGGCGGCGGCCAGTGCATTGGCGCGGTCGTGGTAGTGCGCGGCCAGCCGGCGCAGCGGCGCGTAGAACTCCGGCGCCAGCAACAGGCAGAACAGGCCCGCGCCCAGTGTCGGCACCGCTGTGTGCAGCGACATCATGCCCAGGTAGCTCAGGCCCAGGTACAGCGCCACCATCGCCACGCTCACCGAGGCGAAGAACTCCAGCACCGTAGACGACAGGAAGGCGATGCGCAGCACCTTCAGGGTGCGCACGCGCACGCCTTCGGCGGCGGCCTCCACGCCGGCCAGTTCGGCGTCACCGCGACCATACAGGCGCAGCAGGCCCAGGCCTTTGATGCGATCGGCGAAATGGCCACTCATCCGCGCCAGCTCCCCCAACTGGGCGCGGCCAGCGGCTTCGGCGCCCCACCCCACCAGCATCATGAAGAACGGCACCAGCGGCGCGGTGAACAGCAGGATCAGCGCCACCACCCAGTCAACCCAGGCGACTGCGGCCAGGATCAGCAGCGGCACCACCACCACTTCGGTGCGCACCGGCAGGAACCCGCTGTAATAGCTCTCGATCGCATCACCGTGATGCAGCATCAGTTCGCCCAGTTCGCCGGTGCGGCGCTGGCGCAGCCACAGTGGTCCATGGCCGAGCAGGCGCGCGAACACGCGCTCACGCAGGGCCAGCCGCGCGGCATCGGCCACATCGCCGGCGGCCGCCTGGGTGGCGCTGCCCAGCAGCGTGCGCAGCACCAGGATCACCGCCAGCCCTGCCAGCACCGGCAGCCCCGAGGCCAGCGGCGCGCGCTCCACCAGCACCTGCTGCACCAGCCAGGCGATGGCAGCCGCCTGGCCGATCAACAGGGCGCCGGACAGGCTGATGCACATCGCCGCCAGGCGCTGGCGGCCGCGCGCGGGCCGTGCCAGATCGGCCAGCCATGCACTGCGGGCGCGCCGCTGGCGGGTCGTTTCGGCGTCCTGGGACAGGCCGTCAGGGGTCGGTTCGGCGGCGCTCAAGGGGTCTTCACGGCAAACAGGGGAGACACGGCATTGTAGGCGCAGGCAACCGCCCACCCCTGCGGCCGGCGGTCGCAGTCTTCATCAGGTTGGCATACGATCAACCGGGGCACCTGTTCATACATTGATCTGGATCAAGGCTGTTTGAAGTAGTCGGTCACATCATTCACGTCGTAGACCACCCTTCCCGCCACCTGCAACGGCACTATCCAACGAGGTAGCCAGGCCATGATTGATCAGACAGTCGTAGAACTGTCGCGGCTGCAATTCGCGCTGACCGCGATGTACCACTTCCTATTCGTACCGCTCACCCTCGGCCTGTCCTTCATGGTGGCCATCATGGAGAGCGTGTACGTGATGACCGGCAAGGAGATCTGGCGCAGGATGACCCTGTTCTGGGGCGTCCTGTTCGGCATCAACTTCGCCATGGGCGTCGCCACCGGCATCGTCATGGAATTCCAGTTCGGCATGAACTGGTCGTACTACAGCCACTACGTGGGTGACATCTTCGGTGCGCCGCTGGCCATCGAAGGCCTGATGGCCTTCTTCCTGGAAGCGACCTTCGTCGGCCTGTTCTTCTTCGGCTGGAACCGTCTGACCAAGGTCAAGCACCTGATGGTGACCTGGCTGATGGCGCTGGGTACCAACCTGTCGGCGATCTGGATCCTGGTCGCCAACGGCTGGATGCAGAACCCGACCGGTGCGGTGTTCAACCCGGAAACCATGCGCATGGAAGTGGTCGACTTCATGGCGGTGGTGTTCAACCCGGTGGCGCAGGCCAAGTTCGTGCACACCGTCAGCGCCGGCTACGTGACCGGTGCGGTGTTCGTGATGGCGATCAGCGCCCTGTTCCTGCTGCGCAACAAGCACAAGGACCTGGCCCGTCGTTCGTTCGCGGTGGCCGCAGCGTTCGGCCTGCTGTCGTCGCTGTCGGTGGTGGTGCTGGGTGACGAGAGCGGCTACGCCGCCAGCGAACACCAGAAGATGAAGCTGGCCGCGATCGAAGCGATGTGGGAGACCGAGCGTGCGCCGGCCGACTTCACCGCCTTCGGCATTCCCAACCAGACCACCCACCAGAACGATTACGCGGTGAAGATCCCCTACCTGATGGGCCTGATCGCCACCCGTTCGTTGAACCAGCCGATCCCGGGCATCCTGGAGCTGGTCGAGCGCGCCGAACACCGCGTGCGTGGTGGCCAGCTGGCCTACGGTGCGCTGGAACGCCTGCGTGCCAACAAGAACGACCACGAAGCGCGCGAGATGTTCGACCGCCACTGGCAGGACCTGGGCCACGGCCTGCTGCTCAAGCGCTACCGCGATGACATCCTCAACGCCACCCCGCAGGAGATCTCGCAGGCAGCGATGGACACCGTGCCGCGCGTGATGCCGCTGTTCTGGACCTTCCGCGTGATGGCCGGCCTGGGCTTCTACCTGATCGCCTTCTTCGCGCTGGCGTTCTACTACTCGTGCCGCAACAACTTCCAGGACAAGCGCTGGTTCCTCAAGCTGGCCCTGTGGACGCTGCCGGCACCGTGGATTGCGATCGAGTGCGGCTGGTTCGTCGCCGAATACGGCCGCCAGCCGTGGGCGGTCGATGGCGTGCTGCCGACCTTCTATGCGGCATCGGGCCTGGCCCTGCATGAAATCGTGCTGACCCTGGCCGGCTTCACCGCGATCTACACCGCACTGATCGTGGTCGAGATCAAGCTGATGCTCAAGGCGATCCGCAAGGGTCCGGACGAACTGCTGCCGTCGCTGCAGTCGCCCCAGCCGCATGCTTCCCACAATGCCTCGGCGCCCGCCGCCGGCCAGGCCTGAGGCAGGAGAACCAAGATGGACTTCATTCTTCTGGACTACACCACGCTGCGCGTGATCTGGTGGCTGCTGCTCGGCATCCTGCTGATCGGTTTTGCCGTGATGGACGGCTTCGACCTGGGCGTGGGCACCCTGCTGCCCTTCGTCGCCCGCAACGATGCCGAACGCCGCCGGGTGATCAACACCATCGGCCCGGTCTGGGAAGGCAACCAGGTGTGGCTGATCCTGGGCGGCGGTGCGATCTTCGCCGCCTGGCCGCCGCTGTATGCGGTCAGCTTCTCGGGCTTCTACCTGGCGATGTTCGTGATCCTGTTCGCGCTGATCCTGCGCCCGGTCGGCTTCAAGTTCCGCAGCAAGATGCCGAGCGAGCGCTGGCGCAACACCTGGGACTGGGCGCTGTTCATCGGCGGCTTCATCCCGGCGCTGATCATGGGCGTGGCGGTGGGCAACGTGGTGCTGGGCGTGCCGTTCCACTTCGATGACAGCATGCGCATCTTCTACACCGGCTCGTTCTTCGGCCTGTTGATGCCCTTCGCGCTGCTGGCCGGCCTGCTCAGCGTGTCGATGCTGGTCGCCCACGGTGCCGCCATGCTGGTGCTGAAGACCGATGGCCCGGTGGCCGAGCGTGCCGCCCGCTTCGGCAGCATCGCGGCGATCATCGCCTTCGTGCTGTTCGCGGTGGGCGGCGCCTGGGTGGCCTTCGGCCTGCCGGGTTACCAGATCACCTCGCAGGTGGTTACCGATGGCGCCACCAATCCGTTGCTGAAGACCGCCGAACTCGGCGCCGCCGGTGGCTGGATGCGCAACTACAGCGCGATGCCGGCCACGATCCTGGCCCCGCTGCTCGGCCTGGCCGGCCTGCTGGCCAGTGCGGCGCTGCTGCGGGCCCGTCGCGGCGGACTGGCGTTCATCGCTTCAGGTGCGGCCATCGCCGGCATCATCCTGACCGTCGGTTTCGCCATCTTCCCGTTCCTGCTGCCGTCCTCGAGCCAGCCCACCTCCAGCCTGACCGTGTGGGATGCCTCGTCCAGCCACCTGACCCTGTGGATCATGCTGCTGGCCACGGCGGTGTTCCTGCCGATCATCCTGGCCTACACCACCTGGGTGTACCGCGTGCTGAAGGGCAAGACCACCACCGAAGAGATGGGCAACAACCCGAACGCCTACTGATTGCCGGTGTGCCGGCCGACCGCCGGCACACCCTTGAACTAAGGAGATTGACCATGTGGTACTTCGCCTGGATTCTCGGTGCCGGTCTCGCCTCGACGGTGGCCATCCTCAACGGCATGTGGTTCGAAGCCCGCGAGCAGAACCGCATCGAGAAGGAAAATCGTCGCTGAGCTGTAAAAAAACCTTGCCGCCCTGGCCTTCACACGGTATCTTAGGCGGCTCCTTCGGGGTGTAGCTCAGTCTGGTAGAGCGCTACGTTCGGGACGTAGAGGTCGCAGGTTCGAATCCTGTCTCCCCGACCACTTCGGTGGTCGCATTGAAGCCTGGTGAAGTCATCCAGGCTTTTTTGTTCCCTGAAGTGACACCGCTTCGGCAGTGTGAAGGAACAGCATTTACCCCTTGCCGCCACCGGGGTGAATCGCTAGAATAGGCGGCTCCCTTCGGGGTGTAGCTCAGTCTGGTAGAGCGCTACGTTCGGGACGTAGAGGTCGCAGGTTCGAATCCTGTCTCCCCGACCACTTCGGTGGTCACCAAGAAGCCTGGAAGACGTCACTGTCCTCCGGGTTTTTTTGTATCAGCCGCCAGGCCGCCCGCATGACGGGACCTTGCCGGAGCGCGCACGTACAATGGCCGCGCTGCCGGCTTGCCTGCAGCCACTCCCCCACCTGCCGCTTCGGCGTAGACCGATGCCGGCGCTGCATGCCATTGCCCGGGCATGCGACACCTGCAAGGACCACCGATGAGTTCCTCCCCTTCCGATTCGCCGTCGCTGCTGCACGGGCGCGTGCTGGCTTTCGCCGCCATCCTGCTGGCCGCGATCAACCTGCGCACGGCAGTCACCTCGATCACGCCACTGCTGGACGTGCTCGGCCAGCAGTTCGGCTTCGGCACTACCATGACCGGCGTGCTGGGCATGCTGCCGACCGCCTCGTTCGCGCTGTTCGGCGTGGCCACGCCGGCGCTGGCGCGGCGCCTGGGCCTGGAACGCACCACGCTGCTGGCGATGGTGATGGCGATGGCCGGCCTGCTGCTGCGCTCCAGCGCCGGCAACGTCGGCACGCTGCTGCTCGGTTCGGTCGTGGCGCTGGCCGGCATGGGCATCGGCAACGTGGTGGTCCCGCCGCTGGTGAAGCGCTACTTCGCCAACAAGGTCGGCACCATGAGCACCCTGTACATCAGCGTGCTGCAGCTGGGCACGATGCTGCCGGCATTGCTGGCGGTGCCGGTGGCCAATGCGGCCGGCTGGCGGGTCTCGCTGGGCATGTGGGCGCTGCTTGCGCTCGCCGCTGCACTGCCATGGCTGCTGCTGGCCAGGCGCGCACCGGCGCCGCAGGCCGACGCCACCGATCCGGCCGCGCAGCCACACGGCAGGGTCTGGCGCACGTCGCTGGGCTGGAGCATGACGCTGATGTTCGGCATGACCTCGCTGATGACCTATTCGATGTTCACCTGGCTGCCGCGCATCGTGGTCGAGGCCGGCGGCACGCCCGCGTTCGGTGGCGTGATGGTGGCGGTGTTCTCCGCGTTGGGGCTGCTGCCGTCGCTGGTCATCCCGTCGATGGCGGTGCGCATGCAGAACCCGTTCCCGCTGGTGCTGATCGGCTATTCCTCGTTCGTGATCGCGTTCGCCGGCCTGCTGCTGGCACCGATGAAGGCACCGCTGCTGTGGGCCTGCCTGCTCGGCGTGGGTCCGTCCACCTTCCCGCTGGCACTGACCCTGATCAACCTGCGCACCCGCACCCCGACCGGTTCGGCCGCGCTGTCCGGCTTCATGCAGGGCGTGGGCTACAGCTTCAGCTGCCTGGGCCCGTTCCTGGTCGGCTGGCTGCACACCGTCAGCACGGGCTGGACCCTCCCGTTCAGCTTCCTGTTCGGCTGCGCCACGCTGATGCTGTGCGCCTCGTGGGTGGCCTGCAAGCCGCGCAAACTGGAAGATCTCTGGTAACCGGCCGGGGCCGCCAGACGGTCCCACCTACCGCTCGTCAGCCACCCGGGGAATTTTGACGCCGGGCTGACAATTCCGGGCGGATAGTGCCCACGAATGCCCATCCTTGCCGCGTGCCGGCATCGGGCATGGGGGCGGCACCGCCGCCCAGGCCACCACTCGGTGTGCGGGGGACTCTCGTTTCAGACAAGACATTGCAGGTCGCTGTCCGGGTTGTATCCGTCTTCGCTGGGCGGGAATGCACGAAGGGAGTGACGCGGGCCACGGCCACGCCAAAAGCTGGCATGTGATGTGCGTCACATTTTTCAGGTTGTCTGGTTTGGAAGCCAAGGGGGTCCCCAATGGTTGTCCACCGTCGGCTGGCGCTCTGCGTCGGCCTTGCCTGTACCGCGCTGGCCTGGGCCAGCAGCGCTGCTCCACCGAGCGGCCGCGAGGCGGCCCTGGCCGAGATCGGCCACTACCGCGACCAGGCCCGCTGGCTGGATGCCCTGGGCGCGATCGAGCGCGCCAGCCAGCAACAGCCCGATGACGACCTGCTGTTCAAGCTGCGCGTATTGACGCTGGGCGACATCGGCAACGCCTGGCGCGCGTGGGAGCTGTACCAGCAGCGCCCGCAACTGTTCGATGCCGCCCAGAAGCAGCGCCTGGAAGGTGACTACCTGGCCAAGCTGGTGGTCTGGAGCCTGGCCTACAGCAGCAGCGAGGACAGCCGCCTGCAAGAGGCCGAATCGACCCTGGCCCGCATGCAGCGCTACCTCGGCGGCGAAGGCACCCCACCCTCGCAGGCACCACTACGCATCCGCATGGACCGGCTGATCCTGCTCAACCGGCTGGGCCGCCATGCGCAGGTGCGCGAGGAAGCACGGGCGCTGCAGGCCGAAGGCCACACCCTGCCCGACTACGTGCTGCCCGCCGTCGGCGATTCGCTGATGGGCACCCTGCACCCGGAGGAAGCCATTCCGGTACTGCAGGCGGCAGTGGCAGGCGACCCGACGCGCGATGCCTCGCATTCGGAGCTGGCCTATGCCTATCTGGAAAGCGAACAGCAGGAAAAGGCCATCGACCTGTTGCAGGCATGGCGCGACAAGGAACCGGCGTGGCGCTGGAGCAACGGCAAGGCACCGTACGCGAACTGGTCGCGCTACGAGGCCGATCTCAACCTGGCGATGGTGCGCGCCTACAGCGGTGACCTGCGCACCGCGCAGCACGACCTGGAATCGATGGTCGACATCGCACCGGGCAACGGCGGCCTGCAGAGTGCGCTGGGCAGCGTCTACATGATGCGCGGCTGGCCACGCCGGGCGCTGCAGCGGCAGCAGATGGCACACGCGCTCGACCCGCGAGACATCGAACCGCGGCTGGGCATGGAAGAGGCCTATGTCGCCCTGCAGCGCGACGACCTGGCGCGGCCGCTGCACGATGACCTGGTCGCGCGCTACCCCACCCAACCGGCGGTCGAACGCATGGACCAGGCCTGGCGCGCGCATCGCGGCTGGCAGCTGAAGGCCTGGACCGACATCGGCCGCAGCTCCGGGGGCGGTGGCACCTCGCCACTGGGCAACGACGACCGCCACTACGGCATGGAAGTGGAGACACCGCTCCTTGATGACCGCTGGCGGTTGTTCGCCCTGGCCGACCGGCGCTCGACCGACTTCCAGGACCAGCGCATCGATCCGCTGTGGCTGGGTGCGGGCGTGCGTTACCGCTTCGGGCGGCTGGATGCGGAAGCGGCGGTGCTGCGCGCCAACGACCACATCGGCGACACCGGCCTGCGCTTCGGCGTCGGCTGGCAGTTCAACGATTCCTGGCACGCCGGCCTGGTGGTCGCACGCAATGACCCGGAGGCCTCGATGCAGGCGCGTGCGGCCGGCATCACCGCCGACAGCGTGAGCGCACAGGTGGACTACCGGCGCAGCGAGCTCACCCACTGGACGTTCGGCGCGAGCCGCTTCCGCTATGACGACGGCAACCATCGCGAGCTGTTCGGCACCAGTGTCCAACAGCGCCTGCTGACCCGCCCGCGCTGGCTGATCGATGGCCTGGCCAGCGCCTACACCAGTCGCGGCAGCCGCGACGATGCGCCCTACTTCAACCCGAAGCGCGACCGCATGGTCGAGATCGGGCTGCGCATCGACCAGCAGCTGTGGCGGCACTACGAGCGCCACTTCCGGCATCGCCTGACCGTCTCGCTGGGCGACTACTGGCAGGACGGTTTCGGCAGTGCACTGGTACCGACGGTGTCCTACATGCACGAGTGGCAGCTGGGTCCCGGCCGCGTGTTCGAGTATGGCGTGCGCTGGTCACGGCCGGTCTACGACGGCCACCGCGAGCGCCACATCGGCTTCGAAGCCGCATTGCGCTGGGGAGACTGACATGGACCGCATCCTGCGACTGATCGTGCTCCTGCTGCTGGCCATTGCGCCATCGGCCCCGGCGCAGCAGGCCCTGGATCTCGATGCGATCGACAACGGCCTGCTGATCCTCAGCTACCACGACATCCGCGACCAGGTCGCCGCCAAGGGCGATGCCGACAGCTACGCGGTGAGCACGCAGAACTTCGCCGCGCACCTGGACTGGCTGGGCGCACACGGCTACCACCCGGTTTCGCTGTCGCAGCTGATCGAGGCCTCGCAGGGCCGCGCCACGCTGCCTCCCAAGCCGGTGCTGCTGACCTTCGACGATGGCCTGCGCAGCGTCTACGACAAGGCCTTCCCGCTGCTGCAGGCCTACCGCTACCCGGCGCTGGTGGCGGTGATCACCGACTATGTGGACATGGCACCGGGCCGCACCATCGACTACGGCTACCGCCGGTTCGGCCACGATGACTTCGTGACCTGGGCGCAGCTGAAGCAGATGCACGACAGTGGCCTGATCGAAGTGGCCAGCCACACCGATGACCTGCACCACGGCGTGCTTGCCAATCCGCAGGGAAACTCCACGCCCGCCGTGGTCACCCGCATCTACACCCCGGCCACGCGCAGCTACGAGAGCGAGACGCAGTATGAGCAGCGCCTGCGCACTGATCTTTCGCGCAGCGTGCAGCGCATCCAGCAGCACCTGGGCGTGCGCCCGCGCGCCATCGTCTGGCCATATGCCGCGTACAACCAGTTGAGCAACGACATTGCCGAGCAGCTGGGCATGCCGGTCTCGTTCGACCTGGAAGGCCGCAGCACGCCGGTGGCCACCGACCTGCACGGGCTGGCACGGTTGCTGGTGAGCAACAACCCGACCGTGGAGGGCCTGGCCTACGAACTGCGCCGTGACGTCGCGCTCGACGGCATCCGCGCCCTGCAGATCGACCTGGATGATGTCTACGACGCGGATCCGGCGCAGCAGGCACGCAACCTCGACGCGCTGGTCGAGCGGGTCAAGCGCATCGCGCCCACCCACGTCTACCTGCAGGCCTTCGCCGACCCGGACGGCAACAACACGGCCGACGCACTGTACTTTCCCAACCGGCACATGCCGATGCGCGCGGACCTGTTCAGCCGTGTTGCCTGGCAGCTCAAATCGCGCGCGGGCGTGAAGGTCTACGCATGGCTGCCGGTGCTCGGCTTCGAACTGCCCGACCCGGCGCAGCGCAAGGCGCTGGCGATCCGCAACGGCGATGCCGACGGCATGTACCGGCTGGACTTCACCAACCCGAAGGCACGCCAGATCATGCTCGACATCTACGAAGATCTGGCGGTCAATTCCTATTTCGAGGGGCTGCTGTTCCATGACGATGGCTACCTGCGCGACACCGAGCTGCCCGCGCTGGCCGCCGGTGCCGACGGCAGCGCGCGTACCCAGGCCCTGATCGACTTCACCCTGGCCCTGCGCAACAGCGCGCAGCGCTGGCGGCCGAAACTGGCAACGGTGCGCAACCTGTATGCCGAACCGGTACTTCGTCCGCAGAGCGAAGCCTGGTTCGCGCAGCGCCTGGACCTGTTCAACCGGGCCTACGACCAGACCGCGCTGATGGCGATGCCCTGGATGGAAGGCAGCAGGCAGCCGGAACGCTGGCTCGACCAGCTGCTGGCCGCAGTACGCGCGCACGACCCGCAGCTGCAGCACACGCTGTTCGAACTGCAGACCGTCGATTGGCGCAGCGGGCAGCCGATTCCCGCCGAACGCCTGCGTGCGCAGATCCGCCAGCTGCAGGCGCAGGGCGTGCACCACTTCGCCTGGTACCCGGACGACTTCATCGGTGACCAGCCTTCCACCCACGATGCCCGTGCGGCGATGTCCGCCGGCAACTTCCCGTACCCGGAGAAGTGACGTGGACATGCATCCGCTGCTGCAGGTTCTGTTCCAGTTCGCCTTCTACTACCCGATGGTGATGGCGTTCTTCTGGATGTCCGGCGGCCTGTACTACTACTTCCGGCGTGAACGCCACTCGCGCCCGCGCAACGATCCCCCGTTGATGATCGCTCCTCCCTTCGCCACCCTGCTGGTGCCCTGCCACAACGAAGCGGAGAACCTGGACGACACGCTTGCCGCGGCGCTGGCGCAGCGCTACCCCGCCGACTATGAGGTGATCGCCATCGACGATGGCAGCAGCGATGACACCGGCGCGCGGCTGGATGCCCTGGCAGCGAAGCACCCGCGGCTGCGCGTGCTGCACCTGGACCGCAACCTGGGCAAGGCCAATGCGCTGCGCATGGGTGCGCTGGCCGCGCGCTCGGAATACCTGGTCTGCATTGATGGCGATGCCATGCTGGAGGAACATGCGCTGCACTGGATGGTCTGGCATCTGGTCAGCGGCAACCGGGTCGGTGCAGTCACCGGCAACCCGCGCATCCGCAACCGCTCCACCCTGCTTGGCCGCCTGCAGGTCGCCGAGTTCTCCTCCATCATCGGCATGATCAAGCGCGCACAGCGCGTCTATGGCCGCATCTTCACCCTCTCCGGGGTGATCGCCGGCTTCCGCCGTACCGCCCTGCACCAGGTGGGCTGGTGGTCGGATGACATGGTGACCGAGGACATCGACATCAGCTGGCGCCTGCAGCGCGCGCACTGGGACATCCGCTACGAGCCCAATGCGCTGTGCTTCATCCTGATGCCGGAAACACTCAAAGGCCTGTGGCGGCAGCGGCTGCGCTGGGCGCAGGGCGGCGTGGAGGTGATGCTGCGCCACGCCCGCTCGCTGCTGCACTGGAAAGAGCGGCGCATGTGGGGCGTGCTGCTGGAGTACGTGCTGAGCGTGATCTGGGCCTACACCATGCTGTTCATCGTGCTGCTGTGGGCGCTGGGCAAGTTCATCGAGCTGCCACCGCAGCTGCACATCGCCACCCTGCTGCCGGAGTGGCACGGCGTGATCCTGGCGATGGTCTGCCTGCTGCAGTTCGCCAGCAGCCTGATCATCGACCGGCGTTACGAGACACAGATTGGACGCAACTACTTCTGGGTCATCTGGTACCCGATGGCGTACTGGCTGATCAGCCTTTCCACCACCCTGGTGGCGCTGCCGAAGACGCTGCTGCGCCGTCGCAGCAGGCGCGCCACCTGGACCAGCCCTGACCGGGGGATCCGATGAACGCGCACCACCCGTCCAACCGCTTCGACTCGCGGATGATCCGCAAGCCGCATCGCCAGCCACGCTTCCAGCGCACCGCCTGGGGATTTGTCACCCTGGCGTTCTGGGGCTTCTACTTCTACCTGTGGGCGCCACTGGTGACCCTGCTGTCGTGGTTGATCGGCGGCCAGCTGGCCTGGCGGCAGCTGTACGAACGACAGGGCCAGTTCGACCCGTACGTGCTGGTCGCGCTGCCATTGCTGCTGCTCTGCGCCAGCGTACTGCTGATCACCTGGGCCGAGTACAACCGCGCCCGCTTCCGTGGCCGCGAACGTCGCCAGCCAAGGCCACTGGCCAGCCTCAACGAAGTCGCGGCCGATCTGGGGGCCAGCGCAGGACTGGCCGAACGACTGATGGGCTGCAAGGCCGCCACCCTGCACATGGATGACCACGCACGGCCGGTCGGCATCCGCCGCGAGGTGGTGTAGCCGACGACCTGGCAGCTGCCGCCCTTGGTCGGCGCTCGGGCCCGGTGGGTGCCGACCTTGGTCGGCACGGGGGTCTACCGCGAAGAGCATTCACGCAGGGCGTGGATCTACTTGCGCGTCTGCCCTTCACCGCGCACGACAAATCGTTCGACGGTGAGTGCTTCCAGGCCCATCGGGCCATACGCATGCAGGCGCGTGGTGGAGATGCCGATCTCGCTGCCCAGGCCCAGCTGGCCACCATCGGAGAAGCGCGACGAAGCGTTGACCATCACCACCGCCGAGCGCAGCGCGTTGACGAAGCGCTCGGCATGGCTGGCGTCTTCGGTCGCGATCACTTCGGTGTGGTCGGAGGTATAGGTGCGGATGTGCGCGATGGCCGCATCGAGATCATCGACCACGCGCACCGCCAGTACCAGATCGAGGAATTCGGCGGCATAGTCCTCTTCGGTGGCCGCCGTGCTGCCAGGTAGCAGCGGCTGTGCCTGCGCATCGGCGCGCAGCTGCACGCCGCGCTCGCCCAGCGCCTGCGCTACGCGCGGCAGGAACGTTCCGGCGACCTCGCGGTGCACCAGCAGCGTTTCCAGGGAATTGCACGCCGCCGGCCGGCTGCACTTGCCATCCACCAGCAGATCGAGGGCCTTGCCGGGGTCGGCACTGGCATCCACGAACAGGTGGCAGACGCCCTTGTAGTGCTTGATCACCGGCACCCGTGCATGCTCGGCAACGAAGCGGATCAGGCCTTCGCCGCCGCGCGGGATCGCCAGATCGATCAACTCGTGCAACTGCAGCAGTTCCAGCATCGCTTCGCGGCGCAGATCGGTCAGCACGGTCACTGCCGCCGCCGGCACACCGTTGGCGTTCAGGGCACCGGCCAGCGCCTGGGCGATGGCGGTGTTGGAATGGATCGCCTCGGAGCCCCCGCGCAGGATCACGCCGTTGCCCGCCTTCAGGCACAACGCCGCGGCTTCGGCGGTGACGTTCGGGCGGGCCTCGTAGATCATCGCGATCACGCCCAGCGGCACGCGCACCTTCTGCACGCGGATGCCGTTGGGACGTACGTCATCACGGGTCACCTGGCCGACCGGGTCAGGCAGCGCGGCCACCTCGCGCACCGCCTCGGCCATCGCGAACAGCCGCGGCGGGTCCAGTGCGAGGCGGTCGAGCATGGCACTGCCAACGCCCTTGTCGCGCGCGGCGGCGAGGTCGCGTGCGTTGCCGGCCAGGATCAGTCCGGCATTCACCTCCAGGGCCTGCGCCATCGCCAGCAGCAGCGTGCGTCGCGCCGCACTGTCCAGGCCGGCAACGATCTGCGCTGCATCACGGCAGGCGCGCGCCTGGGCTTCGATTTCGCTCATCGGGGTGTCCTTCAAACCGGTCATGGCAGCACCAGGTCGTCACGATGGACGACGCTCCCACCGTAGTTGTAGCCGAGCACGGCCTGGATGTCGCGCGAATGATGGCCGGCGATGCGGCGCACATCGTCGGCCGCGTACTGGCTGACCCCGCGGGCCACGCAGACGCGGCCCTGCGGCGCGTTCCAGCAGACCTGCACCATGTCGCCGCGCCGGAATGCCCCCTCCGCAGCGGTGATGCCACCGGGCAGCAGCGAGGCCCCCTTCTCGCGCATCGCCTGTGCCGCACCGGCATCGACGACGATCGCGCCTTCAGCCAACGGCGCGTGCCGCAGCCAGTGCTTGCGGGCGGCCTCACGGCTGCGTGCGGCATGGATGCGGGTACCGAACAGGCGGTCCTGCGCCAGCGCGCGCACCACGTCGCTGCTGCGGCCGTTGAACAGGTAGGTCTCGATCCCGAGGCGGCCCGCCTTGGCAGCTGCCTCCAGCTTGGTGCGCATGCCGCCGGTGCCGGCGCGCGAGCCGGCACCGCCGGCCATTGCCAGCACATCGTCACTCAGTTCCGGCACATCGTGCAGTGGCCGCGCGTCGGCCACCGTGCGCGGGTCGGCGCTGTACAGGCCGTCGATGTCGGTGGCGATGAACAGCGCATCGGCATCGACCAGCGCCGCCACGGTAGCGGCCAGGTTGTCGTTGTCGCCGAGCTTGAGTTCATCCACCGATACGGTGTCGTTCTCGTTCACCACCGGCAGTGCACCCAGCCGCAGCAGTTCGCTCAGCGTGGCGCGCGCATTGAGGTAGCGGCGGCGGTTGCGCAGGTCGTCGTGGGTCAGCAGCACCTGCGCCACGGGGCGCTCGAAGAAGCGCTGCCAGAGCCCGATCAGCTGGGCCTGGCCGAGCGCGGCCAAGGCCTGACGCGCCGCCATCGCCGCACCCGGTTCATCGGCCCGTGGCAGGATCGCGCGCCCTGCGGCGACCGCACCGGACGACACGATCACCACCTCGCGCCCGGCCGCTACATTGGCCGAGACGAACTGCGCCAGGCCCAGCGCATGGCGCGGCGACAGGCCGCCACCATCGGCCGCCAGCAGGCTGCTGCCGACCTTCAGCACCGCGCGCCGCCACGGCGGCAGCGCCTGTTGCGGGAACGGCGAAGCGACGTTGGCAGCGTGCAGGGTCATTGGTCAGGCTCTCAGCGGATGTTCCATTCGTGCACGGTCAGGTCGGAGGCCTGCATCGTCACCAGCGGGTCGGTGGCGACGATGGCCTGCGCCTGCGCCAGGCTGTCCACGTTGCACAGCACGTAGGCGCCACCGCTGCCATCGGCGAAGCCGCCGGTCAGCTGCAGCTTGCCCTGTGCCTGCAACGCATCGAGGAAATCGCGGTGCGGTTGCACCGCCGCGGCATTGAAGTCCGGACGGCGCATCGCCAGCACCAGGTAGACGGTGCCCGCCATCAGGCCAGCGCCTGCCAGCGTGCGTGCAGTTGCTCCAGGCGCAGATCGGCCGCCGAGCCGGGCGACACGCGCGCAGCCAGGCTGCCTTCCGGCGTGCGCCCCTGCCCTGCACTGTCGGCACCTGCCGCTGCCGCCTTGTAAGCCTCGCGGAACGGCACACCGGCCACGGCCGCTTCCACCGCCACGTCGGTGGCGTACATGCCCGAGTCGATCGCTGCGCGCAGCCGGTCGTCGCGCCATTCCAGGTTGGCCAGCAATGCCGGCAGCAGCTCCAGCGCGGCCAGGCCGCGGCCGAAGCCATGGAAGATGGCGCCCTTGGACGATTGCAGGTCGCGGTGATAACCCGAGGGCAGCGACAGCAACTGCTCGATCTCGGTGCGCGCGGCAGCAACGCTGGCGTGGGTGGCGCGCATCAGCTCGATCACGTCCGGATTGCGCTTGTTGGGCATGATCGAACTGCCGGTGGTGTACTGCGCCGGCAGCGCGACGAAGCCGAACTCGGCGCTGGTGAACAGCGACAGGTCCCAGGCGATGCGGCGCAGGTCCAGCGTGGCGCCACCGAGGGCTTCCAGCGCTGCCAGCTCGAACTTGCCGCGCGACAGCTGCGCATAGATCGGCGAGATCTGCATGCGCGCGAAGCCGAGCGCCGCCGTGGTGTGCTCGCGGTCCAGCGGCAGGTTCACGCCATAGCCGGCAGCGGTACCCAACGGATTGGCGTCGACCAGCGCAAGGGTGTCGCGGGCGCGGATGGCGTTGTCGATGAAGGCCTCGGCCCAGCCGGCCCACCACATGCCCGCCGAGGACACCACGGCGCGCTGGATGTGGGTGTAACCGGGAATCGGCAGGGCCTTCTCGGCCTGCGCACGGTCGAGCGCGACCTTGGCCACTTCCGCGCTGAGCTGCGCCACGCGCTGCAGCTTCTCCTTCAGCCACAGACGGGTGGCCACCAGGATCTGGTCGTTGCGGCTGCGACCGGTGTGGATCTTGCGGCCGGCATCGCCGAGACGCTCGGTCAGCCGTGCTTCGATCGCTGAGTGGCCATCTTCGTACTGCGTATCCAGTATGAAGCGGCCCTCACGGAAGTCCTGCGCCAGCACGTCCAGTTCGCGCAGCAGGCCGGCCAGCTCATCGGCGCTGAGGATGCCGATGTGCTGCAGGCCCTGCGCATGCGCGGCGCTGGCGGCAATGTCGTGCAGGAAGAACTCGCGGTCGAGGATCACGTCGTCGCCGGCGAGGAAGGTCTGGATCTGGGCGTCGACGGCGACGCCGGGCTTCTGCCAAAGAAGGTCTGCCATGGGGGCTCCGGAAGGCGTGTTCAGTGCGGGATCGACGTCAGTTCGTCGATGCCCAGCGCAAGGTTGAGGTTCTGCATGGCCTGGGTGGCCGCGCCCTTCAGCAGGTTGTCCAGGGTTGCCACCACGACCACCCGCTTGCCGCCCGGCGCGAGCGTGAAGCCACCGACCTGGGCACCGTGTCGGCCGGCGATACGGCTGACCCACGGCGCTTCATCCACCACTTCGATCAGGGGTTCGCCGGCATAGGCCTGCTGGAAACGCTCGACGATCTGTTCGCGGGTCTGCACGCGGTTCAGCCACAGGTTGGCGGTCAGCGTGATGCCCCGGAAGTGCGGCGCGACGTGCGGCATGAATTCCACGGCCACGCCCAGCTGCACCGACACCTCGCGCTCGTGCACGTGGTTGGTCAGCGCGTACGGCATCAGGTTGTCGGCCAGCAGTTCGACGTTGTTCTTGTCCGACGGCGTGGTGCCGGCGCCGGAGTAGCCGGACACACCGAAGCACTGCGGCGGGCCGGCCAGCAGGTCCAGCAGCGGATGCACCGCCAGCTGCATCGCCGTGGCATAGCAGCCCGGGTTGCTGATGTGCTTCTGGCCGGTGTAGCGGCCGCGGGTCAGCTCCGGCAGGCCGTAGTACCAGCCGTTGTCGAAACGGTAGTCGGCCGAGAGATCGACGATGACGGTATCCGGCTTCGCTGCTTCCAGCGCGGCCACGAACGGCGCGGCCAGGCCGTTGGGCAGGGCCAGGATCACCGCGTCCACACCCTTGGCCGCCACCGCGTCGGCGTCCAGGTTCTCGTACTGCAGATCGCCCTGGAATTCTGGGTGATGGTCGGACAGGCGCTGCCCGGCGCGCTCGCGCGAGGAGACGAAGGCCAGTTCCAGCCGCGGATGAGCGGCCACCAGCTTGATCAGCTCGGCGCCGGTATGGCCGCGGGCACCGACAATGCCCAGGGTGAAGGTCGAATCGTTCATGCGTGGCTGTCCAGGCGGTACTGCAGGTGGCGCTTCACGCCCTGCCATTCCGCATCGATGATGGAGAAGATGACGGTGTCGCGCGGCGTGCCGTCGGCGTGCCGCTTGTGGTTGCGCAGCACGCCATCCTGCTTGGCGCCGAGGCGGGCGATGGCGGTGCGCGAGGTGAGATTGAACCAGCTGGTTTCCAGCACCACGCTGATGCAGCCCATCACCTCGAACGCATGCTGCAGCAGCAACAGCTTGGCTTCGGTGTTGGCACCGGTGCGCTGCACGCGCGGCGTGTACCACGTGTAGCCGAGGCTGAGCCTGGGCACGCTGGCATCCATGTCGTAGAAGCGCGTGCTGCCGATGATGACGCCGGCCGCATCGCGGATCACGAACGGCAGCACCTTGCCTTCGCTCTGTGCCTGCAGCGCCGCCTGCACATAGGGCTCGACCTGCTGCGGCGACGGCACCTGGGTGTACCAGAGCTGGTCAAGGCCACTGCCTTCGAGCGCATCGCGCAGGCCCGGCACGTGTGCAGGCTGCAGCGGCTGCAGCGTCACGTGCTGGCCGCGCAGGGTGGGAACCGCGTTCCAGGCGTCAGGAGGCCTCATCGCTCACCCCAGCAGGCTCGGCGCGCGCTGGGCGCAGTGGTCGACATAGGTCTTGATGCGGTCGATGCCATCGGCACCGAACCAGAACACCTTCCAGTGATCCTGCTTGTAGCAGCCATCGGATTCGGCGTAGTAGAAATGATTGATCGGATTGCCATGGCGCGAACGCCAGAACAGCTGCGGGGTTTCCTCCAGCATCACGTTCCAGACCGCACGGCCCAGGCCTTCGCCCTGCGCATCGTCGAGCACGGCGAACTTGTCCAGGTACACGCCCTCGGCCTCGTCGGTGAGGATCACGGCGGTGCGGTAGTTCTCGCTGACATAGGCACGCAGCAGCCGGGTCTTCTCGAAGTAGTCCGGCACCAGGGTGCGGCCGAAGCTGGACTCGATCAGGCCCTTCAGGCGCGGCAGGTCCAGTTCGTCCCAGGCGGTGGCGCGCAGCACCTTCTCGCCCTTGCGCACCAGCGTGCCCGAGCCCTTGTGGGTGAACAGTTCCTTGGCCAGGTCGGCCGGCCGGGTGATCGATACCGACGATTCCAGCGGCAGGCGATCAAGCAGATCCTTGATCTGCTCGATCTTCACCTTCATGCCGCCATGAATCCATGGCTGCGCGATCAGGTGGTCGTACTCGGTGGACAGGTTGATCGAATCGATCACGTTGCCCTGCTCGTCCAGCAGGCCACCGGTGCCGGTCAGGAAGATGATCTTGTACGGCTGCAGTTCCTGCACCAGTTCATTGGCGGCGAAGTCGGCGTTGACGTTGAGGATCTGCCCGCCCGCGGTTTCGCCCAGGCTGGTGATGACCGGGATCGAGCCGGCGCGCAGGCTGGCCTCGATCGGGGCCAGGTTGACCTTCTTCACCTCGCCGACCAGGCCGTAGGTGTCCACGTCCAGGTACTCGGCCTCGAACACGCCACCGGTGATCGAGGTGGCACGCGCACCGTTCTGCTGCAGCGCTTCGACCAGGCGCAGGTTGGACTGCTGGAACACCCGTCGCACGATCGCCAGCGCTTCCGGCGAGGTCACGCGCAGGCCGTTGACGGTCTGCTTCTCGATGCCGGCGGCCGACAGCTCGGCGTCCAGCTGCGGACCGGCGCCGTGCAGCACGATCGGGGTCAGCCCGACTTCCTGCAGGAACGACAGCGAGGAGGTCAGCGCGTCGAGGTCGTCGCGCAGCACTGCGCCGCCGACCTTGACCACGGCGAAGCGCTTGGCATCCAGCTGCGAGAAGCGCTTGAGGTACTGGCTGATCTCCTTCGCGCTGGCCATGCTGGAGAGCAGGCGCACGATGGTCTGGCGGGTCTGGCGGTGAGGCTGGAGGGCAGGAGACATTTCGGTTTCGTCACAGGCGGCGGTCGCCGCGTTGCAGGTCCACCCGGCCGGGGCCGGGCGGCGTTGTAGGGTCGATCAGGCGCCGGCGGCGATGATCCGGTGCACGGCGTGGGTATAGCGCTGCAGCTGGTCCAGCGTCACGAACTCGTCGGCGGTGTGGGCCTGGGCGATGTCGCCCGGGCCGAACACCAGCGTGGTGTAGCCAGCGGCCGAGAACAGCGACGCCTCGGTCCAGAAATCCACGGCATTGCCGATCGGCAGCTCCAGCGCATCGGCCACGTCACGCGCCAGCAGGCGGCGGTTCTCGGCTTCGGCGATGTCACCGGCAGGCAGGCTCGGGCCACGGAAGGTCTCGGTGAACACGGCAGCGTCCGGCTCGGCGAAACCGGCGAAGGTCGCCAGCAGGCCATCGATGTCCATCGACGGCAGCGGGCGGAACCCGAACCGCACTTCGGCAGCCGGTGCGATCATGTTGGCCTTGATCCCGCCTTCGACGCGGCCGATGTTGAAACGCAGGCCGGTCAGTCCACCAAAGCGCGCCGAGGCCAGCGATTCCACATGGTCCAGCGCGCGGTTGCCCCAGCGCATGGCCTGGTGCAGCGCGCTGGCGGCCGCATCCTGCTTGCCCGAGGCGTGCCCGGCACGGCCGGCGAACTGCATCAGCACCGAACTGATGCCACGGTGCGCGAGCACCGCTTCGCTCATCGTCGGTTCGGCCACCAGTACCGCTTCATACGACAGTCCACGGGCCAGGAAGGCGGCGATGCAGCGCGGATCATTGGCCTCCTCGTCGCTGGAGAACAGGAACGCGGCATCACCGTCGCTGGCATTGGCCGCGGCCACCAGCGCCGCGGCCGCGCCCTTGATGTCGCACACGCCGAGGCCGACCACGCGGTCATCCAGCCGGCGCATCACGTGCGGGTCGGCACTCCAGTGCGGCGAATCGGGCACGGTATCCAGATGCACGTTGAACAGGTACTTCGGCGTACCACGCACGGCGTACAGGCTGACCGCACCGGCGCCATGGTCGATCACCTCGACATTGAAGCCGGGCAGGTTCGCGCGCAGGTAATCGAAGATGCCACCGGTGGTGATCGCACGCGGCGGGTTGCGGGTGTCGAAGGACACCAGGGCCTGCAGGTGATCGAGCGTCTGGTCAAGCATGTGTCTGAATATCCGTAGGGTTCGAAATCGGTAGTGCCGGCCGCTGGCCGGCTCCGCAATGATCCAGCCGTGCCACGAGCCGGCCAGCGGCCGGCACTACCCTCCATCGACGTTGCGAGGCGCCGGCCAGCGGCCGGCCCCCCGTCACAGGTCAACCGCGATTGACCTGCGCATAGACAGTGGAGCTCATCCCGAACAGCTTGATGAAACCTTCAGCCTCCTCCACGCCCCAGTCGGCCGACTGCGCGTAGGTGGCGCCCTTGGTGTTGAGCAGGTGCGGCGACTTCACGGCCACCGCATCGACGCGGCCACCACGGGTTTCCAGCACCACTTCACCGTTGACCTTGGCCTGCGAGGACTTCAGGAAGGCTTCGATATCGGTCTTCAGCGGGTCGTGGTAGAAGCCTTCGTACACCAGCTCCACCCACTTGCGCGCCACGTCCGGCTTGAAGCGGTTCTGCTGCTTGGTCAGCACCGCATCTTCCAGCGCGCGGTGTGCGGCCAGCAGCGAGACCAGGCCCGGGGCCTCGAACACGATGCGGCCCTTCAGGCCGATCACGGTGTCGCCGGTGTAGACGCCGCGACCCACGCCGTACGGGGCGAACAGCTTGTTGAGCTGGGCCAGGATCTGGTCGCCCGGCAGCGCCTTGCCATCCAGTTCGACGGCTTCGCCCTCAACGAACTTCAGGGTGACGGTCAGCGCCTGTTCCGGCCACTCGCTGCGCGGTGCGCACCAGCCGCGCGCGCCCTCGCCCGGGGCTTCCCACCGGTCGATCTCGCCGCCGGACATGGTCAGGCCCAGCAGGTTCTCGTTGATGGTGTAGGCCTGCTGCTTGGCGCGCACGCCGAAGCCACGCTCTTCCAGGTACTTCTGCTCGTAGGCGCGGGTCTGGGTGTGTTCCTTCTGGATCTCGCGGATCGGCGCGATGATCTGGTAATCGCCCAGCGCCTTCACGGCCAGGTCGAAGCGGACCTGGTCGTTGCCCATGCCGGTGCAGCCGTGGGCGATGATGTGGGTACCCAGTTCGGCGGCACGCTTCAGCGCGGCATCGACGATCAGGTAGCGGTCCGAGACCAGCAGCGGGTACTGGCCCTGGTAGCCTTCGCCGGCCCACACGAACGGCTTGACGAAGCCTTCCCAGATGGCCGGGCCACCGTTGACGGTGACGTGGCTGGCCACGCCCAGTTCGGCGGCGCGCTTTTCGATGAAGTCGCGCTCCTCATCATCCACGCCGCCGGTGTCGGCGAACACGGTGTGCACGTTGTAGCCACGCTCCTGCAGGTACGGCACGCAGAAGCTGGTATCCAGGCCGCCGGAGAAGGCGAGAACGACGTCTTTGTTGCTCATGGGGGTCAGGTCCACTTGGGGGATGAGAATTCGGTAGAGCCGACCATTGGTCGGCCGAAATGTTGGATGCGCCGCTGCGGGAGCAGCCGACCAGCGGTCGGCCCTACCCCTTGTGCGATCTAGCGCCCGGCAACCGCCGCCATGATCGCCTTCTGCACGTGCAGGCGGTTCTCGGCTTCGTTGATGGCGATGCACTGCGGCGAATCCATCACCGCGTCGGTGGCCTTCACGTTGCGGCGCAGCGGCAGGCAGTGGCTGAACACACCGTTGTTGGTCAGCGCCATCTTCCGTTCGTCGACGATGAAGTGCTTGAACTGGTCACGGATCGGCTTTTCCGGCTCCCAGTTGCCGAAGAACGGCAGCGCGCCCCAGCTCTTGGCGTAGACCACGTCGGCGCCGGCGTAGGCGCTGTCGATGTCATGGCTGATCTTCAGCGAACCGCCGCTCTCGGCCGCGTTCTGCTCGGCCCAGCCCATGTAGCGCTCGTCGAGGATGTAGTCGGCCGTCGGGCACAGCAGGGTCACGTCCATGCCCATGCGGGTGGCGATGGTCAGCGCCGAGTTGGCCACGGCGGTGTTGAGCGGCTTGGGATGGTAGGTCCAGGTCAGCACGTACTTCTTGCCACGCAGGTCCTGGGTGCCGAAGTGCTCCTGCAGCGCCATGATGTGGGCCAGCTCCTGGCACGGGTGGGTGATGGTCTCCATGTTGATGACCGGCACCGGCGAATACCTGGCGAAGCTGTTGAGGACGATGTCCTGGCGGTCGTACGCCCAGTCCTGGAATTTCGGGAACGCACGCACGGCGATGATGTCGCAGTAACGGCCCAGCACCTTGGCCACTTCCGCAATGTGCTCCTCGGTATCGCCGTCCATCACCGTGCCGAGGTTGAACTCGATCGGCCACGCATCCTTGCCCGGCTGCAGCACCACCGCATGGGCGCCGAGCTGGAACGCGCCCAGTTCGAAACTGGTGCGGGTGCGCATGGACGGGTTGAAGAACACCAGCGCGATCGACTTGCCCTTGAGCTGGTCGCCGAGCTTGTTGCGCTTGAACAGCGCCGCCTGGGTCAACAGCGCATCAAGATCGCTGCGGCTCCAGTCCTGGGTGTTCAGGAAGTGCTTGGGGGACATCATCTTTCCTTGCGTGGCGGCGCCGGGTTCGACGCGGTGGAAGGGAAAACAGGAAGCAAAGGTGAAGCGAAAAGGTTGCAGTTGCAGCTTTCAGAACGCGGAAACGAAAAAACCCAGCCGGCGGGCTGGGTTTTTTTCGGACGAACAGCAAAAAGCTCCGGTTACCCAGCGAGAATGTGGGGTTCCGGTCGACGCGCACGCGAGGTCATGCCCGACGCCTGTCGGGCTGCGCTGCTGTCGTGCTGGAAGTCGGTGAGCTTCATGGCCGGATATCTTTGCATGCGACCGGGGCCGGCGCAAGGGGCCCGGGTCGCAGAATCAGGGATTGCTGGCCGTGCCCTGCTCAGGGCCGACCCACGGGGTGATCGACACCCGGATCTTGAGCCGGTTGCCGGGGTCTTCCGGCAGCCGCGAGCGGTACTTGGTACCCTTGTAGACGTAATCCACGTCATAGGCGATGGGGCGGCGGAATTCACGCCCCACCGGCACGATGCGGCAGTCGCGGGTCAGCATCGGCCCGTTGCTGGCCGGGGCCGGGGCGGGCGTCTCGGCAGCGGGGTCCTCGGAAACCTCGTCATCGCTGCGCTTGAACATCGAGCGCACCGAGTCCCAGAAGCGGCTGATCCGGCCCTTGTCCTCGACCGGTTCCTCCCCGGTCACGTTGACCGGGGCCAGAGTGCGGGTCGACACCGGCTCGCAATGCTCCTCGGTGCGGGTCGCGCGCAGGGTCTGGAACACCGGTTCGACATTCAGCACCTGGGCGTAGTCGAACTTCACGTTCTCCACGATCACCACCCGGTTGCGGGGCTCGGCCTCCTGCGCCAGCACCACGGCGGGCAGCGCCGACAGGCAGGCCAGGGTCAGCAACGCGGTGGGTTTCATTGGCGACGGGAGCAAGGACACGGCAATAGTGTAGGCAGTGGCGAGCGCAAGGGGCTGAACATTACCCGTCCACGCCGCTCCTGCCCACCCCACCCTGGAACAACCGGCGTCCACCGGTGGCAACCGGTGCCCCCAAAGGGACGCGACACGTTCTAAAATCACAGGCTTGTCCCCCAGTCACAGCCCCATGACCCTGCGCCTGCACAACAACTTGACTCGCCAGCTCGAACCGTTCACCCCGCTCGACCCGGCCTGTCCGACCCTGTATGTGTGCGGCCCGACGGTCTACAACTACGTGCACATCGGCAATGCCCGTGGCCCGGTGGTGTTCGGGGTGCTGGCCGACCTGCTGCGGCGCCGTTTCGGCGCACTGCGCTACGCCCGCAACATCACCGACGTGGACGACAAGATCAACACCGCCGCGCGCGAGCAGGGGGTGCCGATCAGCACCATCACCGACCGCTTCGCCGCCGCCTACCGTGAAGACATGGCCGCGCTGGGCGTGGTGCCGCCGGACATCGAGCCGGAAGTGACCGCGCACATGCCGCAGATCATCGCCATGATCGAGCAGCTGATCGCCAATGGGCATGCCTATGCCGCCGAGGGCCACGTGCTGTTCGCGGTGGCCAGCTTCGACGGCTACGGCAAGCTTTCGCGCCGCGACCCGGACGAAATGCTGGCCGGTGCCCGCGTCGACGTGGCGCCGTACAAGCGTGACCCGGGCGATTTCGTGCTGTGGAAGCCGTCCAGCGACGACCTGCCCGGTTGGGAATCGCCGTGGGGCCGGGGCCGTCCGGGCTGGCATATCGAATGCTCGGCGATGGCCGCCGCCCACCTGGGCGAGACCATCGACATCCACGCCGGCGGCGTCGACCTGCAGTTCCCGCACCATGAGAACGAGATCGCGCAGAGCGAATGCGCCCACGGCGGCAGGATCTTCGCCCGCTTCTGGCTGCACAACGGCATGCTCAACTTCGGCGGCGCCAAGATGAGCAAGTCGCTGGGCAACATCGAGCGCGTGCACGACCTAGTGCGCCAGCATCCGCCGGAAGCGCTGCGCCTGGCCCTGCTGTCGGCCCACTACCGGCAGCCGCTGGACTGGTCCGATGCACTGATCGAGCAGTCGGTGCGCACCCTGGACCGCCTGTACGGCACCCTGCGCGAACTGGCATCGGTCGAGGCGGTCGTAGCGATCCCGGCCACGGTCGAGGCCACCCTGGATGATGACCTCAACACGCCGCAGGCGCTGGCCGAAGTGGCCCGCATCGCCGCCGATGCGCGCCGGGCCACCGACCCGGCCGAGCAGGCACGCCTGAAGGGTGAGCTGCTCGGTGCCGGCCTGGCGCTGGGACTGCTGCAGGCCGATCCGGCACAGTGGTTCGGCACCACCGCCAGCGATGACGGCGACGATGCCCGCATCCAGGGCCTGATCGATGCGCGTGCCGCCGCCAAGAAGGCGCGCGACTTCGCCCGTTCCGACGCCATCCGCGACCAGCTGGCCGCCGAAGGCATCGTGCTGGAAGACACCCCGCAGGGCGTGCGCTGGTCGCGCAAGCGCGGCTGACGACCCGCCCTGCCCCGTGGCCGGTCCGCCGGCCACGCCCCACCGTAGAGACTGTTGTGACCGACTCCCCGTTCCCGCTTGAACCCACCGCCGCCGAGGCCCAGGCCGCCATCGCCGAGGAATTCGGCTTCTTCGGCGACTGGTCCGAGCGCTACCAGTACCTGATCGACCTCGGCCGCAAGCTGCCGCCCTTCCCTGAAGACTGGAAGACCGAACAGCATCGCCTGCTCGGCTGCCAGTCGATGGTCTGGATCGTGCCCGAAGGCAACGCGCAGTCGCTGCGCTTCCATGCCATCAGTGATTCGGCGATTGTCTCCGGCCTGATCTTCCTGGCCCTGCGCGTGTACTCCGGGCGCTCGGCGCAGGAGATCCTGGACACCGAGCCGAGCTACATCCAGGACATCGGCCTGGCCCGCCACCTCTCGCCCACCCGCAGCAACGGCGTGGCGGCGATGCTGGCCTTCATCCGCGAGACCGCGCAGGCCCAGCTGCAGCGCGACCCTTCGTGAGCGAGCCTGCCACGGCCGAAGACACCGCGCTGGGCCTGCTGTCCCGGCCCGGTTTCGCCAGGCTGCTGGCGTACCGCATCTTTGCGATGCTGTCCTACCAGGTGGTCGCGGTCACCGTTGGCTGGCACATCTACGAAGTCACCCGCAATCCGTTCTCGCTGGGCCTGATCGGCCTGGCCGAGGTCGTGCCGTTCTTCTGCGTGGCCCCGTTCGCCGGTTACCTGGTGGACCACCTGCCGCGCCGCCGGCTGGGCATGGTCGCCTGCTGCGGATTGATCGCCACCGCCCTGGTGCTGACCAGCGTGGCCATGGGCTGGCTGCCGATTGACGGCGTGTGGCCGATCTATGCGGCCATCGCACTGACCGGCATGGTCCGCGCCTTCCTGTCGCCGATCTACAACGCCTTGTTCGCGCGCGTTCTGGCCCGTGACCAGTTCGCCCGTGGCGCCGGCCTGGGCGCGGTGGTGTTCCAGGCCGGCATGATCGCCGGCCCGGCACTGGGCGGCGTGCTGGTCGGCTTCGGTGGCAAGGGCCTGTCCTACGCGGTGGCCACCGCCTTCGCGCTGGTGGCGATGGCCTGCCTGGCCACGCTGAAAGTGGAAGAACCGGTGCATGCCGGCCCGGCCGCCCCGATCTTCAAGAGCATCGCCGAAGGCGCGCGCTTCGTGGTCGGCAACCGGATCATGGTCGGCGCAATGGCGCTGGACATGTTCTCGGTGCTGCTGGGTGGGGTGGTGGCGATGCTGCCGGCGTTCCTGCACGAGATCCTGCACCACGGCCCGGAAGGCCTGGGCATCCTGCGCGCCATGCCGGCGCTGGGCTCGGTGTGCGTCGGCCTGTGGCTAGCGCGCCACCCGCTGCACCGCAATGCTGGCCGCGTGCTGTTGTTCGCGGTGGCCGGGTTCGGCCTGTGCGTGATCGGCTTCGGGCTGTCGCAGCACTTCTGGCTGTCGGCGCTGATCCTGCTGTTCTACGGCGCCTTCGATGGCGTTTCGGTGGTGATCCGCTCGACCATCCTGCAGCTGGCCACGCCGGAAGAGATGCGCGGCCGCGTATCGTCGATCAACGGCATCTTCATCAGCTCGTCCAACGAGCTGGGCGCGTTCTATGCCGGCACGATGGCAAAACTGCTCGGCCTGGTCCCGGCTGTGGTACTGGGTGGGTTTGCGGTGCTGAGCGTGGCCGGGATCACCGCGTGGAAGAACCCGACGCTGCGGAAACTGAATTTGCGTGATCTGCAATGACTCCGCGGAGAGCGCATTCGGCGGCGCCGGGCGTTTGGCTGGGGCCGTTGCTCTCCGTCGATGATTGGGCTTGTCACCTTCTTTTCGCGAAAAGAAAGTAACCAAAGAAGCGCTCCACCATCCGCGAGCCGGTGCTGCGTACCGGTGCCCTGTGCGCCTCGGTGAATCAGGGGACGGCGCGGAGAGCCAGCCGACTAGCAGTCGGCTCTACAGGATAGAGCGACCTCTTCGCCCCTGATTCCCCTGCGGTGCTCGGCTCCCTACAAGGCGGACCCAACAAGGGTCACCACTGCCCGTGCCAGCCACGGTCGCGTACCAACGATCCGCCAACAAAAACCCGGCCAAGGCCGGGTTTTCTGCATGACCAGACAACGATCAGGAATCAGTCGCCCTGCTGCTTCTGCAGGTGCTCCCAACGCTCCTGGGCGTCGATGGTGCGCTCGGCGGTCAGGCGCGCTTCCAGGCGCTCCAGGCCGATTTCTTCGCCGGTGTCGACGCAGTAACCGTAGTCGCCGGCTTCCAGGCGCTTCAGGGTGCTGTCGATCTTGCCGATCAGCTTGCGGTAGCGGTCGCGGGTACGCAGTTCCAGCGAGTTCTCGGTCTCGCGGGTCGCGCGCTCGGCTTCGTCACCGATGTCACGCACTTCCTCGCGCAGGTTCTCGATGGTCTGCTTGGACTCCTCCACCAGATCCGCGCGCCAGTTCTGCAGGCGCTGGCGGAAGTATTCCTGCTGCAGCGGGCTCATGTATTCCTCTTCCGAGGACGGCTTGTAGCCAGCCGGGAGGATCGGGCGGCCGGTGGCCTCGTCGGTCTTGTATTCGACCACCTTGTACTTGCTGCGCGGGGCCGGTGCTGCCGAGCGGGCGGCGACGGCCACGGCAACCTTGCCGACAGGGCGCGACACGGTCTTCGGGGCGGAATCGGATTTCACGGCGGATTTGGCAGGCGATTTCGAAACGGGCACGGGATTCTTGGATTGCGGGGCCTTCGCAGCGGCAGGGGCGGCGGCCGGGGCCGGCTTGGAAGCCGGTTGGGCTGCTGCCACTGCCACGGTCTTGGCCGGGACAGGCTTGGCCGGAGCCGCCTTGGCGGCAGGCTTCGGTGCGGACTTCACTACAGGGGCCGGAGTCGGCTTTGCGGCCGGCGCGGCGACATTCTTGGCAACCTTCTTTGCAGCAGCGGGCGTGGCGACCGGCTTGGCCGCTGGCACCTTCTTCGCCGCCGGCTTGGCGACCGGCTTGGCTGACGCCTTCTTCACCGTCGCCTTCGGCGCCGGCTTGGCGGCTGCTTTGCTGACCACCGGCTTGGCGGCGGCCTTCTTTGCCGGCGCGGCCTTGCTGGTGGCCTTCTTCACCACTGGCGCCTTCTTGCCAGCAGCAGGCTTGGCCTTGGCGGGCGCGGCAGCGGCCTTCTTTGCCACCGGCTTGGTTGCCTTGGCCGGCGCTTTCTTTGCGGTGGCCTTCCTGGCCGCCGGTTGCGAGGACGCTGCCTTGCTGACCGGCTTGCTGGCCGGCTTCTTGGCAACGGGCTTTGCCGCCAACTTCTTCACAACAGGCTTGGCGGTTTTCTTGGCGGCCGTTGCGGCCTTCTTTGCAGTTTTTTTAGCAGCCACGAAACGCTCTTCCTTGGATTTCCCGGGGCCCGGGAAAGCGGGCCTTTATAGCCTACCCGACCCGCAGCAGCAACCTTGGCACCCTGCTCCATTCAGTCCTGGAGCCAAGGCGCCCTGGAGGGCAGTCCGACGAACACGGACCGCCTTGCGCGGTACGGAACCTGGCCAGCACCCGACGGTGCTGGTACCGGTCGCAGGCCATCGGCGACATGCGACCAACGGCCCATCCTGCACAAATGCGGCCTTCATGCCAACTGGCATAAGATGACTGGGTGATCTCGCGCCTGCTCATCGCCCTGCTGCGCTTCTACAAGCGCTTCATCAGCCCCATGCTGGGGCCGCGCTGCCGTTTCGTGCCGAGCTGTTCTGAATACGCGATGGACGCCATCTCGCGGCACGGCCCGCTGCGCGGCAGTTGGCTGGCTGCGCGCCGGCTGGGCCGCTGCCATCCGTTCCATCCCGGCGGCTTCGATCCCGTGCCCGAGTCCCCCAACGCCCCCTCTTGCCGTTGCACAGGAAAACACTGACATGTCCTCCACCCTCATCACCAACGCCCGCATGGTCAACGAAGGCCGCACCTTCGATGGTGACCTGCGCATCGAGAACGGCCGCATCGCGCAGATCGGCAGCGGGCTCGCGCCGCGCGACGGCGAGCAGGTGGTGGACGCGGCCGGACGCTGGCTGCTGCCCGGCATGATCGATGACCAGGTGCACTTCCGCGAACCGGGCCTGACCCACAAGGGCGACATCGCCAGCGAGTCGGCGGCGGCCGTGGCCGGTGGCCTGACCAGCTTCATGGACATGCCCAACACCAACCCGCCGACGCTGGATTCGACCATCCTGGAAGCCAAGTACGAACTCGCGCGCGGCCGTGCCTGGGCCAACTATGGCTTCTACCACGGCGCCAGCAATGACAACCTGGAGGCGATCCGCGCGCTGGACCCGAAGAAGGCCCCGGGCGTCAAGGTGTTCATGGGCGCGTCCACCGGCAACATGCTGGTCGACAATCCGGAAACGCTGGACGCGATCTTCCGCGAATGCCCGACCCCGATCATCACGCACTGCGAAGACACGCCGATGATCGATGCCAACCTGAAGGCCTTCCAGGAGAAGTACGGCGACGCGCTGACCCCGGACATGCACCCGGACATCCGCTCGCGCGAGGCCTGCATCAAGTCGACCCGCCTGGCGATGTCGCTGGCACGCAAGCACGGCACCCGCCTGCACGTGCTGCACATTTCCACCGCCGACGAGCTGGCGCTGTTCGAGAAGGGCCCGCTGATCCGTGCCGACGGCAGCCGCAAGCAGATCACCGCCGAAACCTGCGTGCACTTCCTGCATTTCGCGCGCCCGGACTATGCGACCAAGGGCAACCTGATCAAGTGCAACCCGGCGATCAAGGAAGTGTCCGACCGCGAGGCGATCACCGCTGCGCTGGCCGACGACGTGCTGGACGTGCTGGCCACCGACCATGCACCGCACACCTGGGAAGAGAAGCAGAAGCCCTACGCGCAGGCGCCCTCCGGCCTGCCGCTGGTGCAATATGCGCTGGTGGCCGCGCTGGAGCGCGTGCACGAAGGCAAGCTGACCCGCGAGCAGGTGGTGCAGAAGTTCGCGCATGCCCCGGCGCAGCTGTTCGATGTGGAGGAGCGCGGTTTCCTGCGCGAGGGCTACTTCGCCGACCTGGTGCTGGTCGAGGACGTGCCGTTCACGGTCAAGCGCGAGGACGTGCTGTCCAAGTGCGGCTGGTCGCCGTTTGAAGGCACCACCTTCCGTTCGCGCATCGCCTCCACCTGGGTCAACGGCCAGCTGGTGTGGGACGGCAGCAAACTGGTGGGCGAACCGGCCGGCCAGCGCATGACCTACGACCGCTGATGCGTTCGGCACTTCTGATCGGGGCGCTGCTGGCCACGCCCCTGTTTTCCGTACCCACGCTGCACGCGCAGGATGGCATCGGCCGCCTGATCGACAGCCGCGTGGTGTTCCCGGCCAGTGCGTCGCAGGGCGCGCTGGTGATCGGCAAGGTTCCCGCCGGCAGCCGCGTGCAGTACGCCGGCCGCCAGCTGCGGGTGAGCGGTTACGGCAGCGTGGTGTTCGGCATCGGCCGCGACGAGAAGGGTCCGCTGCGCGTGCAGGTGCAACGGCCCGACGGTGGCAGCGAGACCGCGACCATCGCGGTGACGCCGCGCGACTGGCCGACCGAGCGGGTCAACGGCGTGCCACCGAAGACGGTCAATCCGCCGCCGGCGATCGCCGAGCGGATCAAGCGCGAACAGGCGCAGGTGACCGCCGCACGTTCGCGCGACGACGACCGCACCGACTTCACCCAGACCTTCATCTGGCCGGTACAGGGCCGCATCAGCGGCCGCTTCGGCAATGCGCGGGTGTACAACGGCCAGCCCGGCGCCGGTCACTCCGGCATGGACATCGCGGTGCCGACCGGCACCCCGGTGAAGGCGCCGGCTGCCGGCATCGTCACCTTCGCCGGCCCGGACCTGTATCTGACCGGTGGCACGCTGCTGCTTGATCACGGCTTCGGGGTCAGTTCCAACTTCCTGCACCTGTCGCGCATCGACGTGAAAGTCGGCGACCGCGTGGAACAGGGCCAGGTGATCGCCGCGGTCGGCGCCACCGGACGCGCCACCGGGCCGCACCTGCACTGGGGCATGAACTGGTTCGATACCCGTATCGACCCGTTGCTGGTGCTGGAACGCAAATAACGGTAGTGCCGGCCGCTGGCCGGCAACCTCATCCTCTTCGGCGCCTGCTGGATGCCGGCCAGTGGCCGGCACTACCCGGTACGTTGGATCAACCGCGCGCCGCCCACCACACGCGCAGCAGGGTGCGCACCGGGGTGGCTTCGATCGGCTTGCCCGCGGCCTGCGCCGCCAGGCGTGCACGCGCCAGGCTGGACCACACGCGGCGCGCGCGCGGGCCGGGCACGCGGGTGCCCCACCCCTTCAACAGGTGCTGCGCCCAGCGCTGCGCGGCCGTACTGGAATCTTCATCCAGCAGGCTGCGCGGCACACCGGCCACGCCGGCATCCTGCAGGCGCTGGGCCAGGGTCTGCAGCTGCACCGCACGACCGGCACCGGTGCGCGGCTTGTCCGCGAACAGCGCCACTTCCACCGCAGCCACGGCGTCAGCGTAATGGGCCAGCGCGCGCTCGGCACCGGCCACGTCCAATGCAACGGTGCGCGCCTCGACCAGATCCGGCAGCGCCTCGGCCAGCTGCGCCCACGGCGCACGCACCGGCTCCAGCAGGCGGCCCAGCGGGTGGCGCGAACGGTGTGCCGCCCAGCTGCGCAGTTCCTCGCCCCACCACGCCAGCTTGGCGTCGGCCGGCAGCGGATCGCCGCTGGTGTTGAGCATGTCGTCGAACTCCTGCAGCAGCGCAAACCACGCCACTGCCAGCTCGCGTTGTGATTCGGCCACGAACGGGGCGGCCACCGACCATTCCGGCCAACGGCTGCGCCACTTGTCGAGGAAACTGTCCAGCGCGGTACTGCTCACTACGGGGTTCCTTACGGCTGGGCCGGGGCTGCCGGCCGGGTCGGCCAGAGACTGGCCAGTTGCAGAAGTTCGGCGTTCTCGACCAGCACGTCGGCCTGCCAGGCCAGCGGGTCGTCACTGTGCAGGCGGTAGCCCCACAGCGCCGCCACCGACGGCATCGCGGCCGCGCGTGCGGCGATGATGTCACGCTCGTCGTCCCCCACGTAGACGCAGTCCTCGGCGGCAACGGCAATGGCCTGCGCGGCATGCAGCAGCGGCAGCGGATGCGGCTTGCGCTCGGCCAGGCTGTCACCGCCCACCAACACGGCGCAACGCTGCTGCCAGCCGTGCTGCGGCAGGATCAGGCGTGCCAGGTACTCGGGCTTGTTGGTGACGATGCCCCACACCGTGCCGGCGTCATCCAGCGCGGCGAGCATGCCGGCCACGCCATCGAACAGCACCGCGTGCTGGCCGATCAGCGCTTCGTAGCGCTGCAGGAATTCCGGGATCAGCGCATCGCGCGCGGCGGCATCCAGGTCCGGGAAGGCGGCCCCGACCATCGCGCGCGAGCCCTTGGAGACCACCGGGCGCAGCACCGCCGGATCGACCGGTGCACGGCCACGTTCGGCCAGCATCGCGTTGCAGGTGGCGACGAAATCCGGTGCGCTGTCCAGCAGGGTGCCGTCCAGGTCGAACAGCACCGCGCGCGGAAAGCCGGCGGCGGTCATGCCGGCTTGACCGCGTAGGCCAGGTAGTTGATGTCGGTGCGGCTGCTCAGGCGGGCATGGTTGCGCCACGGCTCGTAGGCCATGCCGCTGACGTCCACCAGCTGCAGGTCGGCTTCGCGCAGCCAGCGCGCCAGCTCGGCCGGCTTGATGAATTCCTGGTAGTGGTGGGTGCCCTTGGGCAGCAGCCGGGCCACGTACTCGGCGCCGACGATCGCCACCGCGAACGCGGCAGCGGTGCGGTTGATGGTCGACAGGAACAGATGCCCGCCCGGCTTCAGCAGGCGCTTGCAGGCCTCGATGATCGCGCCGGGATCGGGCACGTGCTCGAGCATTTCCATGCAGGTCACCACGTCGAAGCTGGCGGGCTGCTCGGCGGCCAGATCCTCGGCCGCCTGCACGCGGTAATCGACCTGGGCGCCGCTTTCCAGCGCATGCAGTCGCGCGACCTTGACCAGTTCCGGGGCCAGGTCGATGGCCGTGACGTCGGCACCGGCCTGGGCCAGCGCTTCACTCAGCAGGCCACCACCGCAGCCGATGTCGAGCACGCGCGCGCCACGCAGCGGCACGCGGTCGGCCACGTACTGCAGGCGCACCGGGTTCAACGCATGCAGCGGCTTCTGCGGGCCGTCGGCATCCCACCAGCGGTTGGCCAGTGCGGCGAACTTGTCCAGCTCGGCCTGATCGAAATTGGAGGAAGCGTGGGGGGCAGTCATGGGGATGTCCTTGCGGCGCCAGGGATCAGGCGCGGATATGGCGGATGCGCTCGCGCCACTGGCGCGCGTTGGCGATGATGCCCGGCAGGTCCATGCCGACCAGTTCGCGCTGCACCAGCTTCGGCTTGCCGGCAATCCAGACGTCGCTGACCTGCTGGCGGCCGGTGGCGTACACCAGCTGCGACAGCACGTTGTGCAGCGGCTGGGTTTCCAGCGCAGACAGGTCGACGCAGACCAGGTCGGCCTGCTTGCCGACTTCGATCGAACCGATGCGGTCACCGAAGCCCAGCGCGCGGGCACCGCCCAGCGTGGACGCGCGCAGCGTGGTCGCCGCGTCCAGCGCGGTGGCGTCGTCGGCCACGGCCTTGGCCAGGATCGCCGCAGTGCGGTTCTCGCTGAACATGTCCAGGTCGTTGTTGCTGGCGCAGCCATCGGTGCCGATCGCCAGGTTCACGCCGGCGCGCTGCAGGGCACAGGCCGGGCAGAAACCGGACGCCAGCTTCAGGTTCGATTCCGGGCAATGCACCACGCTGACGCCACGCTCGGCGCACAGGTGGATTTCCGCTTCGGTCAGCTGGGTCATGTGCACCGCGATCAGGCGGTCGTTGACCAGGCCGAGCCGATCCAGCCGCGCCAGCGGGCGCTGGCCGTGCAGCTTGATCGAATCGTTGATTTCCTGTGCGGTCTCGTGGGTGTGCAGGTGCACCTGCATGTCGAGCTGGTCGGACAGCATCCGCACCCGCTCGAAGTTGGCATCGTTGACCGTGTACGGCGCATGCGGCGCGAACGCGGTGCCGATCAGCGGATCGGTGCGCCACTGGTCGTGCAGTTCGCCGGCCTTGGCGAAGTACTCGTCGTCGGTCTTGGCCCAGGCGGTGGGGAAATCGATGATGACCGCGCCGACCAGCGCGCGGAAACCATGCTTCTTGTAGACCGCGGCCTGCACGTCGCCGAAGAAGTAGTTCTCGTTGGCGCAGGTGGTGCCGCCGCGCAGCATCTCGGCGATGGCCAGGGTGGTGCCGTCGGCGACGAACTCAGGACCGATCACGGCCGCTTCCACCGGCCAGATGTGCTGCTGCAGCCAGGTCATCAGCGGCAGGTCGTCGGCGACGCCGCGCAGCAGGGTCATCGGGTTGTGCGTGTGCGCGTTGACCAGGCCCGGCATCAGCGCAGCCTCGGGGCGGCTGACCACCTGCGCAGCGCGGAAGCGTGCGCGTGCTTCCGCACGCGGCAGGATGGCGACGATCTCGCTGCCACGCACGGCAACGGCGTGGTCTTCCAGCACCACCGCATGCGGCTCGATCGGAACGACATAACCGGCTTCGATGAGCAGGTCGCAGGCTTCGGGGAGGTGCGGGCTATCGCTCATGCGGGCTCACTGGCTGGGGGGCGGCGAGGTACTTCTGGGGACACACCCCTGAGTCAGGGGCTGCCGCGAAGCGGCGGGGTCTGGAGACTCGTGAAGCGGGGCCCATGATCTGCCGAAGCAGATCACGGGAGCGCCAGCGCGAATGCGATGGCGCGTACCCGGCCAGCGGCCGGCACTACCGTAAGGTCGGCCTATGGCCGGAACCTTACTTGACGCGTGCGGAGTATTCGCCCGAACGGGTATCGACGCGGATCACTTCGTCCTGGTTGACGAACAGCGGCACGCGCACCACGGCGCCGGTTTCCAGGGTCGCCGGCTTGCCGCCGCCGCCCGAGGTGTCGCCACGGACGCCCGGATCGGTTTCGGTGATCTTCAGCTCGACGAAGTTCGGCGGCTGCACGAAGATCGGCTCGCCATTCCACAGGGTGACCACGCAGGACTCTTCGCCCTTCAGCCACTTCTCGGCGCCGCCCATGCCGGCCTTGGTGGCCTGGACCTGCTCGAAGGATTCCGGGTCCATGAAGTGCCAGTATTCGCCGTCGCTGTACATGAAGTTCATGTCGGTATCGACGACGTCAGCTGCATCCAGCGAGTCGGTCGACTTCATGGTGACTTCCTGGGTACGGCCGTCCTTGATCAGGCGGTACTTCACGCGGGTGAAGGCCTGGCCCTTGCCCGGCTTGACGTATTCGGTGTCGATGATGACGGCCGGTTGGTTGTTGACCAGGATCTTCATCCCGTTCTTGACGTCGTTCATGCCGTAGCTGGCCATGCGTAAACTCCTGTGTGGCAAAAACGCCGCGGGTGCGGCGAGCCGTTAGAATGGAAAGCCCACCGGATGCCGGTGGGCGACTGTTTTTCTGCCCCCATGATAACCGCAGGCCCCCTCTCCATGCAGCTTTCCGCCTTCCCCCGGCCCCAGTCGCCCGGTGCGCCCGCGCGCTGGCAGCAGCTCTGGCGCCAGGCGCTGCGCGACCCGCACGCCCTGCTGGCCCGGCTGCAGCTGGACCCGGCGGCACTGGGCGTCTCGGAAGCGGCCATGGCCCAGTTCGCGCTGCGCGTTCCGGAAGGCTTCGTGGCCCGCATGCGCCCCGGCGACGCGGCCGATCCGCTGCTGCGCCAGGTGCTGCCGATCGACGAGGAAATGCGTCCCGCGGCCGGATTCAGCTTCGATGCGGTGGGCGATGGTGCAGCCAGGAAGGCCACCGGCGTCATCCAGAAGTACCGCGGCCGTGCCCTGCTGGTCGCCACCGGCAGCTGCGCGATCAACTGCCGCTACTGCTTCCGCCGCCATTTCGACTATGCCGCGGAGAACGCCGCCAAGGGCGGCTGGCAGGAAGCGGTGGCCGCCATCGCAGGCGATCCGGACATCGACGAGGTGATCCTGTCTGGCGGCGACCCGCTGTCGCTGGCCACGCACAAGCTGGTCGAGCTGACCGACGCCCTGCGCGCCATCCCGCATATCCGCCGCCTGCGCATCCACACCCGGCTGCCGATCGTGCTGCCGGAACGCGTGGACGAGGAACTGGTCTCCTGGCTGGGCAGCCTGCCGTGGCCGCTGGCGATCGTGGTGCATGCCAACCACGCCAATGAGTTCGATGCCAGCGTGGACGCGGCGATGGCCCGCCTGCGCGGCCTGGGTGCCCAGCTGCTGAACCAGGCGGTGTTGCTGCGCGGGGTCAATGACAGCGTGCAGGCCCTGCAGGACCTGAGCGAGCGCAGCTTCGCCGCCGGCGTGCTGCCGTACTACCTGCACCAGCTGGACCGGGTCGAAGGCGTGGCCCACTTCGAAGTGGACGATGCCCGGGCCAAGGCGCTGATCGCCGGCCTGACCGCACGCCTGTCCGGTTACCTGATTCCCAAACTGGTGCGCGAACTGCCCGGCGATCCGAGCAAGCGCCCGGTGTAATTCCGCAGGGGGTCAGATCCCTTTTCCTGCGGAAAAGGGATCTGACCCCGACACAACAACCGTCGGTCAGAGGCCCGATTCGATCATCCGCACCACTTCGGTGGCGGTCACCGGGTGGCTGAGCCAGTAGCCCTGGCCGAGGTCGCAACCGCGCTGCGCCAGCAGTTCGTACTGCGCCTGCTGCTCGATGCCCTCGGCCACCACGGTGATGCCCAGCGCGTGGGCCATGGCGATGATCGCCGTGGTCAGGGCCAGGTCGTCGGGATCGCGCTGCATGTCGGCCACGAAGCTCTTGTCGATCTTCACGCCGTCAACGGGAACCTGGCGCAGGTGGCTGAGCCCGGAGAAGCCGGTGCCGAAATCGTCCAGCCAGACCTTCACGCCGGTGCGGTGCAGCTTGTCCAGCAGCTGCGCGGCGACCATCTCGTCACCGATCACCGCTGTTTCGGTCAGCTCCAGATGCAGGCGCGACGCCGGCAGCCCGGACTCATGCAGGCATTGCGCGACCAGTGCCGGCAGCTCACCACCGCGCAGCTGGCGTGGCGACACGTTCACCGAGACGAACAGGTCGTCGCCGGCCGCGCCACGCGGCCACTGCGCGGCCTCCATGCACGCCGCGCGCAGCACCTTCGGGCCGATGATCTCGATCAACCCGCTCTGCTCGGCCACTTCGATGAACACCGACGGCGGAATCGTGCCCAGGGTCGGATGCTGCCAGCGCAGCAGCACCTCGACACCGACCATCCGCCGGTCGCGCATGCGGAAGATCGGCTGGTAGGCCAGGCGCAGCTCGCCGCGCTCCCAGGCCCCGCGCAGCTCCTGCTCCATGTGCACGCGGCGCTCGACCGCATGGTCCATCGCCCGGCTGTAGTAGCGATAGCAGTTCTTGCCGGCCATCTTCGCCTGGTACATGGCGATGTCGCCGTTCTTCAGCAGCGTGGTGGCATCGGCCGCGTCGTCCGGGAACAGGGTCACGCCGATCGAGGTCCCCAGGAACAGCTCCCTGCCCTGCACCACCAGCGGTTTGCCCAACTCGCGCACCAGCACCTCGGCCAGCAGGCGCGCGTTCGCGGCCACGTCGCCCTCGCCGACCAGGATCACGAACTCGTCGCCGCCGAAGCGCGCCAGCAGTGCCTCATCGCCGCCGGCTTCGGTCACCGCGCGACCGATGCGCTGCGCGAACTGCAGCAGGGCTTCGTCACCGGCCTCATGGCCGAGGGTGTCATTGACGCGCTTGAAATCATCGATATCGGCAAACAGCAGGCCCAGCCGATGATTGGACGCGCGCGCCGCCATCAGGCGATGGTCCAGCGCCTCGCGGAACGCCAACCGGTTGGTCAGCCCGGTCAGCGCGTCGGTATAGGCCATGCGCCGCACCTCGCGGTCATGCCGGGCGATGGCGTCGCGCATGCGGGCAAAACCACGCACCAGCTCGCCGACCTCGTCATTGCGGGTGTTCTCGGCCAGCGGCGCCTGGTAGTCGCCCGCCTCGATGCGGCGCGCCGCCGCGGCCAGGTCCCGGATCGGCGCGACCAGGGTACGCTGCACGTACACGATCACCGCCACCCCGATCACCACCAGCAGGCCCAGCATCAGCAGCAGCCAGCCCAGGTGGCGGCTGCCGACCTGCTGCAGGCGTTCGCCGAGGGTGGCATTGGCCGCCTGCTCGCGCTGCTGCACCTCGTCCAGCGCCATGCCGACCCGCACGCCACCGATGCGCTGGTTGCCGACCATGATCGGCATGGTGTTGTCCAGCACCTTGGGCGACTCCTGCACCACCAGCGCCTGCGCCCCTGCGGCCTTCGGGGCCAGCGGGTCGGTCATCGGCTGGCCGAAGCCGGAGACTTCGATCGAGCCGTCATGCACCAGCCGGCCACGCTCGTCAAACACCAGCACATAGCGCACGACCGGCTGCCGTGCCGTGCCGCGCACCAGCGCACCGACCTGGTCCAGGTCGCGGTAGTACAGCGGATTGGCCAGTGCATCGGACAGCTCGCGCGCCATGGCCTCGCCACGGCTGCGCACGCTGCGGTCGAACAGTTCATGGATGACGCCGCCGCTGAGGTTGCGCACCTCGCCCTGCATCGCCGCCTGCCGCCCCAGCAGCACCGCCAGGATCGCCACCACCACGACCATCGCCCCGCCCATCGCGAGCAGGAACCGGGCCTGCATTCCCGAGCCGAGCCACTTCATTCCACTTCCATCCGCACGCGCGTCAATCCTTGTTTCAATTCATCCAGCCGCTGCTGCGCATGCGCATCGACGCGGTGGAAACCCGAAGTGCCGAAAAACCGATGCAACGCCCCCTGCGCCTGCGGGTCGCTGGCCGCCTGCAGCAGGACATCCCGCAGCCGCTCACGCACCGCCGGATCCAGGTCGGCGCGGACCATCTCCACCGCCCGCGGGTAGGGTTCGGTGCGCAGCAGCTCGCGGAAGTCGCGCCGGAATGCCGCTGGCACCCGTCGCTCGTCGTTCCAGTCCACGCTGCTCACCGCCCCTGCCTCGACCATGCCCTTGTGCACGAACGTGGCGATGTTCAACTCGCTCCGCGCGAACACGTACCCCACACTGTCCCGGCCCGGCACGTCCCACACGCCGGCCAGGATCTGCGGCGCCAGCCCCTGCTGCAGCAGCGTCATCACCGGCACCAGGTAGGCGCTGGTCGACGCTGTGTTCTGCAGCGCCAGGCGATGCCCGCGCAGCCCCTGGAGCTGCTGGATCGGACTGTCGCGGCGCACGAAGAACACCGTCTGGTACTGGCGCACGCCATTGCGCTCGGTCAGCAGCAGCGGCCGTGCGCCACTGCGCTGGCCCAGCGCCACTGCCGTGCCCGACGTTTCCGTGACCCAGTCGACCCGGCCCCGCCGCAGATAGCTGGCCATCTGCTGTGGATCGCGTGCCATCAGGATCCGCCCTTCGGTGATGCCGACGTCATGCATGCGTGCCACCACATAGTCCAGCAAGGGCTGCAGCTGCTCGTAATGCGCCTGCGGATCATCACTGATCCGGCCCAGCACCAGCACCGGATCCGGTGCTGCATGCACCGTCCCGGCCAGCAGGATCATCACCAGGCTCAGCAGTCCCCTCTGCACTGCCCTTCGCAGACCCGACACAGGCTTCATCCCCCCTGGGTATCCGGACAGACTACCCGAAAAAATGAGAACGTCGTCAGCTGTCCTTGTTGCCCGCCTGCGCCAGTCGCGCCATGCGCTGGGTGTCGGCGAGGATGCCGCGCAACAGGCGCACTTCCTGCTCGCTCGGCTCGCTGCGCAGGAACAGCCGGCGCAGCTTGCGCATCGCCGATTCCGGGGCCCGGCCCTTGTGGAAATCGATCTCGTCCAGTGTGTCGCCAAGCTGGGCGAAGAAACTCTCCATCTGCTCGTGGCTGGCCGCCTGTTCGCGGAAGCCCGGTTCGGCCCCGGCCGCCGGCTGCGCGCCCAGCAGCTGCATGCGCGTTTCGTAGGCCAGCACCTGCACCGCGGCCGCCAGATTGAGCGAGCTGAACGCCGGATCGGAGGGGATGTGCACCGCCGCGTGGCAGAGTTGCAGCTCTTCGTTGGTCAGCCCGGTGCGCTCACGGCCGAACACCAGCGCCACCTCGGCCCCCTCGCCCGCCTTGGCTACCGCCCGGGCGGCGGCATCGGCCGGCAGGTACTCCTCCAGCTGCACGCGGCGGGCACGGGCGGTACAGCCCAGCACCAGGCGGCAATCGGCCACGGCCTCGGCCAGGGTGGCCACCACCGGGGCGTCGCCGAGCACGTCCTCGGCACCGGCCGAGCGGCGGAAGGCCTCCTCGTCCAGCGGTTTTTCGGGGGCAACCAGGACCAGGCGGGCCAGGCCCATGGTCTTCAGCGCACGGGCGGCGGCGCCCATGTTGCCGGGGTGCTGGGTACCGACCAGGACGAATCGGAGGCGGGTGGCGGCGGGAAACTGGGACATGAACAGGGAAAAGGTCGAGCTGGACGATGACCAATGGTAAACTGTGCGGCCGGCCACTGCGCCGGACCCGCTCTTTTCCCCCGCCAGTCCATCTCTTCTGCCTTTCCGGGAGCCCACGCCATGCAGAAACCCGCCGTCACCGTCATGGTCAAGGCCGCCCGCCTCGCCGGCAACGTCCTGTTGCGCAACATCAACAAGCTCGAGGCACTGAACGTGGTGCAGAAGGGCCGGATGGACTACGCCAGCGAAGTGGATGCGGACGCGGAAAAGGTGATCGTCAAGGAACTCAAGCGCGCCTACCCGGACTACGGCATCTTCGGTGAGGAAGGTGGCGTGCAGGGCGAGCGCCGCCAGATGTGGGTCATCGACCCGCTGGACGGCACCAGCAACTACCTGCGCGGCGTGCCGCACTACTGCGTGTCGATCGCGCTGGTCGAGAACGGCGAGCCGACCGACGCGGTCATCTTCGACCCGCTGCGCAATGAACTGTTCACCGCCAGCCGTGGCGCCGGTGCCGTGCTCAACGACCGCCGCATCCGCGTGGCCGAGCGCAAGGACCTGGAAGGCACCATGATCCACACCGGCTTCGCCCCGCGCGAGCGCAGCCGCGCCAGTGCCCAGCTGAAGGCGGTCGACGCCCTGCTGGTGCACGGCGAGGACATCCGCCGCACCGGCTCGGCGGCGCTGGACCTGGCCTACGTGGCCTGCGGCCGCGCCGACGCCTACTTCGAAGCCGGCGTGAAGGCCTGGGACATCGCTGCCGGCCTGCTGCTGGTCCGCGAGGCGGGCGGCAAGGTCTGCGACTTCAAGGGCGCGACGCTGGGCCGCATGGACAACCGTGGTCCGGAGACCCACCAGATCGTGGCCGGCAACCTGAAGGTGGCCGAGTCGCTGCAGAAGGTGCTGGTGAACACTGGCTACGCGGCGGAGTTCGACGCGAAGTTCTGAGATTCCGTGTAAAGCGGTTCATGGAGACGGCACCTGCGAGGGTGCCGTTTTCGTTTGCGCGGACGGAGAGTCGTTTCCGCGACCGCGGAGGGGTGTCACTTTCTTTGCGCGCAAAGAAAGTAACCAAAGAAACGCTCCGCCAGCCGCGAGCCGTCGCTACGCGACGGTTCCCTGTGCTTCTCGGAGAATCAGGGGACGGCGCCGAACTCGCTGCGCTCAAACACCGGCGCCTCTTCGCCCCTGATTCCCCTGCGATGCTCGGCTCGCTCAAGGCGGACTGGAAGGTCAAGATCAACAGCAAGAGCATCCACGCATGGCGCGGATCTACTGGGGGCAGCTTTTGCCTTTGACGTTGGGTCCGCCTTGAGCGAGCCGAGCACCGCAGGTCCGGCGAGGGCGAAGAGGTGCGGGTGTCTGAGCGCAGCGAGTTCCCGCACCGTCCCTCGACGGACCGAGGAGCGCAGGGTACCGGCGTGCGCAGCACGTCGGCTCGCGCCCCGGCGGCGTGTTTCTTTGGTTACTTTCTTGATGGCGCACATCCATGTGCGCCACCCTACGGGCCGGCTACGCCGTTCCACGCTGCTCCTGCAGCGTGGTGCACGAGCAAAGAAAGTGATACCCCTCCGCGGTCGCGGAAATGACTCTCGCCGGGTCGTACCCGGCGCCACCCATGCGTGGGCGCGCAAACAAGAACGCCCGGCACGGAGCCGGGCGTCTCTCACTCCTCTGCAAGCCGAGGCTTACGCCACCGTCGACGCCCGCAGCGCGGCAATGCGCTCTTCCAGCGGCGGATGGCTCATGAACAGCTTCTTGGCCGTCGAACCGGAAATGCCGAAGGCGGCGATCTGGGTCGGCAGCGTGCTCTGGCCGTGGTTGAGCTGCAGGCGCTCCAGCGCGGCGATCATCTTCTGGCGGCCGGCCAGCGAGGCACCGCCAGCATCGGCGCGGAACTCGCGGTGGCGCGAGAACCACATCGAGATCATGGTGGCGAACAGGCCGAACACCATCTCCAGCACGAACACGATGATGTAGTAGGCGAAGCCACGGCCGCCGCCTTCGCGGTTGCCCGACAGCGCGCTGTCGATGATGCCGCCGACCACGCGGGCCAGCACGATCACGAAGGTGTTCAACACGCCCTGCAGCAGCGCCATGGTGATCATGTCGCCGTTGGCGACGTGGGCGATCTCGTGGCCCAGGACCGCTTCGGCCTCGTCCTCGCTCATGTTGTGCAGCAGGCCGGTGGACACCGCCACCAGCGCGTTGTTGCGGTTGGCACCGGTGGCGAAGGCGTTGATCTCCGGGCCGTCATAGACCGCCACTTCCGGCATGCCGATGCCGGCCGCCTTGGCCTGGCGCTCGACGGTGGCCAGCAGCCAGCGTTCGGTCGGGTTGCGCGGTTCGGTGATCACCACCGCACCGGTGGAGCGCTTGGCCATCCACTTGGACAGCAGCAGCGAGATGAAGGAGCCACCGAAGCCGAAGATCGCGGCCATCACCAACAGGCCGCTCATCTGGCTTGGATTGACCCCGAGCAACGACATCACGATGCTGGCGAGAATCAGGACCGCGAAGTTGGTCGCCAGGAACAGGGCAATGCGGGTAAACATGGGAAAATCCGGCTCGGAAGGGGTCGATACCGGTCAATTTGCGGCGTGGTCAGCTTGAATTCAAGCGCCAACCTGACCGACGATTCAGCCAGCATGACCTCCCCCATTCCCTGCGGTCGTTTCGCGCCCTCGCCGACCGGCCTGCTCCACCCCGGATCCCTGCTCGCCGCCTTCGGCAGCTGGCTGCTCGCGCGCCATCATGGCGGCCTGTGGCGGCTGCGCATCGAAGACGTCGATCCGCCGCGCACCGTGCCCGGGGCCGCCGCGTCACAACTGCAGGCGCTGGCCGCATTCGGCCTCGCCCACGACGGCCCGGTCCTGTGGCAGAGCGCGCGTGGAGAGGCCTACCAGGCTGCGCTGGACGTACTGCTGGCCAGCGATCTGGCCTTCATCTGCCACTGCAGCCGCAGCGAGCTGGCCGCCAACGGCGGCATCCATCACCGCTGCGTTGCGCGGCAACCGCGACCGGACCCTGCCGTCCGCTTCCGCGTGCCCCCGGGCAGCGTCGTGCACTTCGATGATGGCCTGCGTGGCCCGCAGCGACAGGACGTGCATGCCGACGTCGGCGACTTCGTGCTGCGCCGCGCCGACGGTTGCTGGGCCTACCAGTTGGCCGTGGTGGTCGATGACGCCGCGCAGGGCGTGAACGAAGTGGTGCGCGGCGCCGACCTGCTCGACTCCACAGCGCGGCAGATCCTGTTGCAGCAGGCATTGGGGCTGGCGGTGCCGCGCTACTGGCACCTGCCGCTGCTGCTCGATGCCACCGGCCACAAACTGTCCAAGTCGCTGGCATCGCTGCCGGTGGACAGCACACAGCCGGTGCCGGTACTGCGCGCGCTCTGGCAGCTGCTGGGCCAGGCACCGGAAGCACTGCAGCATGCGCACGACCTGGACACGCTGCTGGCCACGGCCCAACGGCGTTTCGACCCGACGCGGCTGCCGCGCACCGACATCCTGATGGGAACGGGCCTGCCGCCGGCCGGCGCACTTTCCGCGCCGATGTTGCAGAATCCCCCTTCCCCCACCTGATACCCGGACAGCACTCCATGACATCTCGCGTCGCACTGGTCACCGGCGGAACCGGCGGCATCGGTACCGCCATCTGCCAACGCCTGGCCGACCAGGGCCACCGGGTCGCCACCAACTACCGCGACGAGGCCAAGGCCCGCGCCTGGCAGCAGGCGATGACCGAGCGCGGCTACCACGTGGCGATCTTCCCGGGCGATGTCTCCGATCCGGACAGTGCCGAAGCGCTGGTGCGCGCGGTCGAGGCCGAGCTGGGCCCGGTCGAGATCCTGGTCAACAACGCCGGCATCACCCGCGATACCACGTTCCACCGCATGCGCGCGGACCAGTGGCACGATGTGATCAACACCAACCTCAACTCGGTGTTCAACGTCACCCGTCCGGTCATCGAGGGCATGCGCCGCCGCGGCTGGGGCCGGGTCATCCAGATCAGCTCGATCAACGGCCTGAAAGGCCAGTACGGCCAGGCCAACTACGCGGCGGCCAAGGCCGGCATGCACGGCTTCACCATCTCGCTTGCCCGCGAGAACGCCGGCTTCGGCATCACCGTCAACACCATTTCGCCCGGCTACGTGGCCACCGACATGGTGATGGCGGTTCCGGAGGACGTGCGCGCCAAGATCATCGCCGACATCCCGACCGGGCGCCTCGGCAAGCCCGAGGAAATCGCCTATGGCGTGTCCTTCCTGGTGGCCGACGAAGCCTCGTGGATCACCGGCAGCAACTTGGACATCAACGGCGGCCACCACATGGGCTGGTAAGCCGCGCAGGGGGCCTGGCGGCCACTGCTGCCGGCCCCTGCCACAGGCCATGCTGCGCAGCACGCAAACCCTTGCTGCGCAACATGATCGAGCCTGAAAGCCAAGCCTGGCGGGGGCTGGGGCGGTTGCAACGGCTGCTGCACTGCGCCATGCTGCGCACCTACTGTGACGAGTGACCGCTTCAATGGCTGCGACCCGCATCATCAAGAAGTATCCGAACCGCCGTCTCTACGACACCGAGATCTCCAGCTACATCACCATCGAGGACGTGCGCCAGCTGATCCTGGACGGCGAGGACTTCGAAGTCCGCGACGCCAAGAGCGGCGACGACCTCACCCGTTCGGTCCTGCTGCAGATCATCGCCGACCAGGAGCAGGACGGCGAACCGATGCTGTCCACCCAGCTGCTGAGCCAGCTGATCCGCTTCTATGGCGATTCCCTGCAGGGCTTCATGGGCAACTACCTGGAGCGCAGCATGCAGGTTTTCCTCGACCAGCAGCAGCAGTTCCGCCAGCAGATGGGCAACCTGCTGGGCCAGACCCCGTGGGCGATGATGAACCAGCTGACCGAGCGCAACCTGGAGCTGTGGCAGGAATTCCAGCGCAGCATGGGCAGCGGCTTCGGCGGCCCGCGCCCGGGCGGCACCGGAACGGGAACCGGCACCGGCAACAAGCCCGGCGAACCGGGCACCGGCACCGGCGGCAAGACCCGCCGCTGAGCTGCAGCACCGGCGGGAACGAAAACGGCGCGCCCCTGGCGCGCCGTTTTGCTTGGAACCATGCCAACGATGCGTCAGCGTTTCGCCCTGCATGCGGTACACACCCGCTCGACCTTGTAGCCCTTCGCCTTCAGCTTCTCGACCACGCCATCACTGCCCAGCAGGTGCAGCGTGCCGACCACCACCAGCGTACCGCCCTGCCCGGCCTGCAGGTACGGCTGCAGCTTGGGTATCCAGGCATCATTGCGCCCGGTGTTGATGCGCTGGTACAGCTGCGGATACTGCTGGCGCATTTCGGCGGCCATCTTGGTCCACAGCAGGCGCTCGTCGCCGCGGCGCCATGCATCATGCAGCAGCCGCGCCTGCTCATCGGCCTTGCCGGCCTGGTCCAGCGCTTCGGCCAGCATCTGCCGCTGCTCCTGCACGGTCATCCCGTCGAGCATGCCGATCTGGGTATCGATGTCCTCCAGGCCCGCCGTCTTGCGGCCCGTCTTCTGCGCACGCTCCATGAAGTGGCGGTCCAGGCCCAGCGCCGGGTCCAGGCCCAGCTTCTGCATCTGCCCGACCGAAATGCTCAGGCCGACGAACCAGGGCTTCATGCCCTGCATCTGCGCCAGCGGCAACTGGTTCTGGGCAGCGAAGGCCTGCAGCTTCTGCCAGGTCGCCGCATCCAGATCACGCTTGAGCTCGCTGCCATCGGTGCGGGTCGCGGCCTGCACCATGCGGCTGGCCAGCTGTGGCGACTGCATGTCTTCCGGCGACAGCTCGAACACCACCCGCTGCGAGGCCTCGAAGGCCTGTTCGACATCGGGCGACAGCGGGTAGTCCTGCGGTTTCAGCAGGTGGAACGACCCCAGCAGGTACACGCGGGCATCGCCCGGGCCGGTGACTTTCCACAACAGCGGCACGGGCGGCTTGGCCGCCGTTGCGGTCGCGGCCGCCGCGGGGGCGGCCTGGGCATCGCGGGCGGCGGCCAGGGGGGCGACCGCGCAGGCCGCCAGCAGCAGCGCGGCACGGAACAGGTGGTTGATCGGCATCGTCAGCCTTCTCCTTCAGGCAGGTGGTAGGCCTTTTCGCCGGCTTCCACGCGCAGGTCCAGCCGGTTCTCCGGCGGTGCCAGCGGACAGGTGGCGTAGGCGGTGAACGCGCACGGCGGGTTGTAGGCATGGTTGAAATCGATGCGCAGCGTGCCGTCGGCGGCAGGTGCATCGGTATCCAGGTAGCGGCCGGCCGGATAGCTGCCGTGGCCGCTGGTGCGGTCGGCGAAGATCAGGAACAGCGGCTGCCCGGGCGCACCGATGGCTTCCAGGCGCCAGCTGCGACCGTCGCGCTCGAACTCGACCGCGCCAGCGTTGGGCATCTCGGTGGTCAAGCCGGTGATGTCGACGATGGGGATCGTCTTGCCCGGCGGATGCGCGATGAAGCGCGCCTGCACCTGCCAGTCCGCCCCGCCCGGCCAATACTGCAGGCCGGCAAAATCACGGCGCGCCGCCGCATCGGCGTGCTTGACCCGCAGCGCATCACGCGGCCCGCGACGGATGATGCTGAGCTGGCCCTTGCCGCCATCGAACGCCAGCAGTGTCGGCTGCGCGTCCTTGTCGGTGTCGACGCGGATGCGGCCGCGCACCGGCTGGCCCTCATGGCTGACGTCGACGCCGGTCTCTGGGGTGAACCACCACTGCGTGCCCTCGCGGCGCAGCAGGCCCAGCTTGTCCGGTCCGACCGCCAGGCGGATGCCATTGGTCGCGCCGCTGCCGACGAAGTGCGACGTGTTCTGCAGCCAGTGCAGGCCCACCAGCGCCGTCCAGCCATCGGGCCGGGTCAGGTCCTGGTAGCGCGCCACGCGCCATTGCTGCTGCGCGGCCGCGTAGGCCGGATCTTCAGTGACCGCTGGCGCCGCCGGCGGCGCCGGGCTGCAGGCGGCCAACATCCAGGCGGCCAGCAGGCCCGCCATTCCCCGATAACGCATCGATGCTCCCCTCAACGTCCGCGCAGGAACCAGCGGTCGATCTCCGCCAGCGAAAAACGGGCCCAGGTGGGCCGGCCGTGGTTGCACTGGCCGGACCGCTCGGTGATCTCCATGTCGCGCAGCAGCGCGTTCATTTCCGGCACGGTCAGGCGCCGGTTGGCGCGCACCGCGCCATGGCAGGCCATGGTCGACAGCAGTTCGTCGCGGGCACTGGCCACGCGGCGGCTCTGCCCATGCTCTCGCAGGTCCGTCAGCACGTCGCGCAGCAGCCCTTCCGGTTCGGCATGCGCCAGCAGCGCCGGAATGCTGCGCACATGCAGCGAGCCGGGGCCGGCACGGGTCACCTCGAAGCCGAGCGCCGCCAGGGTTTCGGCTTCGCTTTCGGCGGTATCCGCCTCGCGCTCGCCCACCGCCAGGGTGATCGGCACCAGCAGCGGCTGCGACTGCAGGCCGATGCCATCGTGCGCGTTCTTCAGGCGCTCGTAGCCGATGCGTTCGTGGGCCGCATGCATGTCGACCACGATCAGGCCTTCGGCGTTCTCGGCCAGGATGTAGATGCCGTGCAGCTGCGCGATCGCATAGCCCAGCGGCGGCACGCCCGCATCGGCGCTGGTCACCGGCAACCCGTTCTCGCTCGGCATCGGCGGCAGTGCCACTGCACGTTCGGCGCCTGCCGGCGTGGCATACAGCGCCGCATAGGCAGCCGGCGCGTCGGCCACCTGCAGGCCCAGCGGCTGCTGCGGTCGCCATCCGGAAAAGCCACCACCGCCTCCACCGGAGCCAGCCCCGGGTGCCGGGCCGCGCACCAGCCCGAAAGCGGAGGCGCCCGATGCGGAGGCGCCCGATGCGGTGGGCACGGCCGTGGCATCCACCGGCTGCGCAGCACCGGCACCGATCTCCTGCGCCGACATGCCCGCGCGGGTATCGGCCAGTGCATCCTTCAACGTGCGATAGACGAAGTCATGGACCAGCCGCGAATCGCGGAAGCGCACCTCGTGCTTGGCCGGATGCACGTTGACATCGACGCGGGTCGGGTCCAGCTCGAGGAACAGCACATAGGCCGGCTGGCGGCCGTGGTACAGCACGTCGCCGTAGGCCATCTTCACCGCGTGGGCCACGCTGCGGTCACGCACCGAACGGCCGTTGACATACAGGTACTGCTGGTCGGCGCTGGCGCGCGAATAGTGCGGCTGCGCGATCCAGCCGTGCAGGCGCAGGCCGGCGCCGCTGTGGTCCACGCGCACCGCCTGGTTGGCGAAATCCTCGCCCAGCGTTTCGGCAAGGCGCGCGTCGGAATACAGATCGCCCGGCTTGTAGCGGCGCGAGGCCTTGCCGTTGTGCGACACGCGCAGTTCGACATCCGGCCGCGCCAGCGCCAGCGACCGCAGCCATTCTTCGATATGGCCCAGTTCGGTGCGCTCGGCGCGCAGGAACTTGCGCCGCGCCGGCACGTTGTAGAACAGTTCGCGCACTTCGACGGTGGTGCCCGGCGCATGCGCGCGGGGCGTCACCTCGCCGATCTTGCCGCCTTCGATCTGCAGCGCCGAGCCGTGCTCGTCGTGCGCGCGGCGCGAGCACAGGGTGAAGCGGCTGACCGACGCGATCGACGGCAGCGCTTCACCCCGGAAGCCGAGCGTGGCCACCGATTCGAGATCGTCCAGGTCGGCGATCTTGCTGGTGGCATGCCGCGACACCGCCAGCGGCAGTTGTTCCGGCGCGATGCCGCTGCCGTTGTCACGGATGCGGATCAGGCGCACGCCGCCCTCTTCAAGATCGATATCAACGCGGCTGGCGCCCGCGTCGATCGCGTTCTCGACCAGCTCCTTGACCACCGACGCGGGCCGTTCGACCACTTCGCCAGCGGCGATCTGGTTGATCAGGATGTCCGGCAACGGCCGGATCGGACGCGGGCCGGGCGCACTCATGGGTGGTGGTGGGCAGCAGACTTCATGGGTCGATGATAGCGGAGGCTGCGCACGTAGAGTCGACTGCTCTTCGCCAGGCACCGCCCCCGCGCTGCACGCGTAGTCGAGTGACAGTCGACGCTACAGAAAGCAGTAACCCGCCGTCGGCGGGTTATTTGCTGCCGCCGGCCATGGTGCCGGCCGCGTCGATCTCGGCCTGGGCGCGGGCGGCGTACAGCGTACCCGGCGGCGGCTGGCGGCTGAAGAAGGTGTGCACGCCATCCAACACGGCGCCCGCGACCTTGCGCTGGTAGGCCGGGTCCATCAGGCGGCGCTCTTCATCCGGATTGGAGATGAACGCGGTTTCCACCAGCATCGCCGGCATGTCCGACGTGCGCAGCACGGCGAAGTTGGCGCGCTCGATGTTCGGCTTGTGGTTGTTGCCGATCCGCTTCAGGCCACCCAGCACATGACCGGCCGCGTCTTCCGACGCCTTCATGTAGCCGCTCTGCGCCAGATCCAGCAGCACGTTGGCCAGGGTGCCCTCGGTCTGCTGCAGCCGCACGCCGCCGACCAGGTCGGCCGCGTTTTCCTTGTCGGCCAGCCAGCGGGCGCGCTGCGAAGACGCACCCTTGGTCGACAGCACGTAGACCGACGAGCCGGTGGCGGATCGGTTCTCGGCCGCATCGGCGTGGATCGAGATGAAGATGTCGGCCTTGTTGGCGCGCGCCTTCTGCGCACGCATCGGCAGCGGGATGAACACGTCGCTGTCGCGCGTGAGGTAAGCCTTCAGGCCCGGCGTGGCGTTGACCTGCCGGGCCAGTTCGCGCGCCACCGCCAGGGTGACGTCTTTCTCACGCTTGCCGGTCGGGCCGATCGCGCCCGGGTCCTGGCCACCGTGACCGGGATCGATCGCCACCACCAGGTGGCGCATGCCCGGCTGCATGCGGATGCGCGAGGCATCGCTGGGCATGGCCGGACGCGGCGGCTCGACCGGCGTCGGCGCCGGTGCCGGTGCCGTGGACGGCGGCGTGGTTACCACCGCAGCGGTGCGCTGGCCGGCGAGGATCGCGGCCGGGGACGACGAAGGGCTGCTGCTGGCCGTGACCCCGGCCGCAGCGACCTGGGCCGGCGCGGTGGACGGTGCCGGCGTCGGCGTGGCCGGTGCGGCGGCCGTGGCGCTGGCCTGCTGCTGGACCTGCGCGGTCAGCAGGGCGGTGGCACGTGCGGCATCGGTACGCGACGAAGCGTTGGCAACCGGGCTGGACGCGGCCGGAGCGGATGCGGGCGCAGCCCCCGCAGCAGGCGCCTGCGAGTGCACGGCCGGCGTTGCCGCCGGGCGGCTGGCGGCCACGGCCGGGCCATCACCCGGCCATTCGATCACCAGCTTGGATTCGTTGCCCTCGCGCTGCATCTGCGGGCGGAACGGCGCCACCGATTCGGCGAGGTCGAAGACGACACGGAACGTTCCCGGAACCGGCTGCCCGGTACGCACCGCCGTGACCACGCCTTGCGCGGCCGGCATCTTCAGGTTGCGAATCGCGCTGGAGTCGGGGAAATCGACCACCAGTCGGTTCGGGCTGGCCAGCGACAGGGTCTTGTAGCCGCCACTGCCCACCAGCGAGATCTCCGCGCGGGTGCCGGTGGCGCCGGTATTCAGCAGCACCTGGCGGACTTCGCCCGCCCACGCACTGACGCTCGCCAGACCCAGTCCGACGGCGGCACAGATGGCGATGAGACGGTTCCCCGGGCGCATGGCTCAGGATTCAATCACCGCGCTGAACGGAATGCAACACCTTTTTCCTTAATAATCCGTAACCTGCCGATGTTTGTTCTCGTCAGCCGACAGAAATGGCCTGCAAGTCACCACCGCTGGGCAGCCGCGTGAGCCATTCACGACCCACGTCGCTGGCCCCAGTGAGACGGACGCGACGCCCCGTTCCTTCGATCTCCAGCGCCACCACCAGGTCGGTTGGCGGCAGCGCACCGGCGCCCCGCTCGGGCCATTCGACCAGCCACAGCACCGCGCTGCCTTCGTCCAGGCCGAGGAAATCCAGCTCACCGGCCTGGCCGATGCGGTACAGGTCCAGGTGCCAGGCCTCGCCACCGGTGGCTAGCGGATAGCGCTCAACCAGGGTGTAGGTGGGGCTGCGGATGGCGCCCTGCACGCCCAGCGCGCGCAGCAGCGCGCGGGCCGTGGTGGACTTGCCGGCCCCCAGGTCGCCGCGCAGTTCGACCAGCGCCTGCGGCGGGCGGGTCGCCGCCAGCCACTGCCCGAGCAGTTCGGTGGCATCGCTGTCGGCAAGGAAGAAATCGGTCATGGCGAGAGTTCCGGGTTGGCCAGTCGCCGCAGCGGCGCCAGCAGGTCAGTAGGAAGCAGGCCACGCGCACCGTCAGCGGCAGCCCTGTCGCCGGCCAGTGCGTGCAGCAAGGCACCCGCAGCAGCCGCGTCGAACGCTGCCAGGCCCTGCGCGCGCAGGCTGGCGATGATGCCGGTGAGCAGGTCGCCCATGCCACCGACGGCCATGCCGGGGTTGCCGGCGGCAATCAACCGTGGCCTCTGGCCAGGCGCCGCCACGATGCTGCCGGCCCCCTTCAGCACGACCACCGCGTGGAAGCGCTCGGCGAGCGCCTGCGCTGCGGTATAGCGGTCGGACTGGACATCGGCGGTGCTGCAACCGAGCAGCCGCGCGGCCTCCCCCGGGTGCGGCGTGAGAATGGCAGCGGGCAAGGCGCGCGGGTCCTGTGCCAGCAGGTTCAGGGCGTCGGCATCGAGCACCAGGGGGCGGGGGCTGGCCAGCACGCGCGCAAACAGGGCGCGTGCCCATTCGTCCTGGCCCAGCCCGGGTCCGATCGCCACCACCTTCGCCTTGTCCAGCAAGGCCGGCAGTGCATCGCCGTCTTCCAGCGCATGGGTCATCGCTTCGGGCAGCCGCGCCAGCAGCGGCCCCACGTGGTCGCGGCGGGTCCCCAGGCTCAACAGCCCAGCACCTGCGCGCAACGCGGCTTCGGCCGCCATCGCGATGGCGCCGCCGCTGCCATGGTTGCCGCCCACGCACAGCACGTGCCCGGATTCACCCTTGTGGGTATTGGCACGGCGCGGCGGCAACAGGGCCGGCAGGCGCGCCTGCGTCCAGTGCTCTGCAGCGGGTGCCACGCCCTGCCAGGCGGCGGCAGGCACCTGCAACGGCGCCAGGTGCTTCTGCCCGCAATGATCCAGCGTGTCACCGGTGTACAGCCCGCGATGCGCCACGATGAACTGCAGGGTCAGCGCCGCACGTACCGCCACGCCCGGCACCGCCCCCCGGTCGCCGTCGACGCCGCTGGGGACATCCAGCGCCAGCACCGGCGCCGCCTGCGTAGTGAGCGCGACAATCAGCGCCTGCGCCGAACCCTCTGGCGCGCGATCGAAGCCCAGCCCGAACAGGGCATCGACCCAGATATCGGCCTGCGGCAGCGCACCGTCGAAATCGATGACCGAGCCGCCTGCGGCGCTGAAGTCCGAGGCTGCACGCTGTGCCAGCGCAGTCGATGGCGGCCTGCCCGGTAGGGCGACCACCCTCACCTCGCGCCCGGCCTGCAGCGCGTGGCGGGCCAGCACAAGGCCGTCGCCGCCATTGTTGCCCGCACCGACCACCACGCCGATCCGCTGCGCCTGCGGCCAGTGCTGCAACAGGCACTGCCAGGCGGCCTGGCCGGCCTGTGACATCAGGTCCCAGCCGCCTTCGGCGGCCAGCGCCGAGGCCTGCGCATCGAGCGCACGCGCGGCAGCGGAATCGAACAGATCGGCAAGGTTGGCCATGCAGGGATTTTATACTGGTGCACATGTCCCCCGCCCCCGCCACCGCCCCCGTCGATCCGGCCCAGGCCGTGCAGCGCATCCGCGCACTGGCCCGCGCGCATGGTTTCCAGCGCTGCGGCATCGCCGGCATCGAGCTGGGCGAGGATGAAGCGCACCTGGCCGACTGGCTGGGCCAGGGCCTGTACGGCACGATGGACTGGATGGCGCGCCACGGCACCCTGCGCGCACGCCCCGCCGAACTGTTGCCCGGCACCGTGCGGGTGATCTCGGTGGGCATGGACTACAGCCACAAGGACGACACCGAGGCCTGGGCGACGCTGGCCGACCCGGGCCGCGCCTACGTGGCGCGTTACGCCCTTGGCCGCGACTACCACAAGCTGATGCGCAACCGCCTGCAGAAGCTGGCGACGCAGATCAACGACGAAGTGGCGCCACTGGGCTACCGCGTGTTCGTCGATTCGGCCCCCGTGCTGGAGCGCGCACTGGCCCGCAACGCCGGTCTCGGCTGGATCGGCAAACACACCTGCCTGATCGACCGCCATGGCGGTTCCTGGTTCTTCATCGGCGAGATCTACATCGACATCCCGTTGCCGATCGACACGCCGGCCACCGCGCACTGCGGCACCTGCACGCGCTGCATCGATGTCTGCCCCACCCAGGCCATCACCGGCCCGCAGCGGCTGGACGCGCGGCGCTGCATTTCCTACCTGACCATCGAACACGACGGCGCCATTCCCGAAGACATGCGACCGTTGATCGGCAACCGCATCTACGGCTGCGACGACTGCCAGCTGGTGTGCCCCTGGAACAAGTTCGCCAAGCGCACCGACGAAGCCGATTTCCGCGCGCGCAACAACCTCGATAGCGCGCGGCTGGACCAGCTGTTCGCCTGGGACGAAGGCGAGTTCCTGCGCCGCACCGAAGGCAGCCCGATCCGGCGCAGCGGCCATGAGCGCTGGCTGCGCAACATCGCCGTGGCGCTGGGCAATGCACCGTCCTCGGCCGAAGCGCTGGCCGCATTGCACACCCGCGCCGATGATCCCTCGCCGCTGGTGCGCGAACACGTGCAATGGGCGCTGGACCAGCACACGGTGCGCTGACGTGCGATCCTGAAGCCCCGGTCCACCTGCAACACGCCGTTCCCATGCAGCCACGCAACAACGACATCTTCACCCCCAGCCAGCTCAACACCCTAGCGCGCGACCTGCTGGAAGGCAGCTTCCCGGCGATCTGGGTCGAGGCCGAACTGGGCAGCGTGGCGCGTCCTGCCTCCGGGCATCTGTATTTCACCCTGAAGGACGCGCGCGCGCAGCTGCGCGCGGCAATGTTCCGGATGAAGGCGCAGTACCTGAAGTTCGTGCCGCGCGAAGGCATGCGCGTGCTGGTGCGCGGCAAGGTGACCCTGTACGACGCGCGTGGCGAGTACCAGATGGTGCTGGACCACATGGAGGAAGCCGGCGAAGGCGCGCTGCGCCGCGCGTTCGAAGAGCTGAAGGCACGGCTGGAAGCCGAAGGCCTGTTCGACCCGGCACGCAAGCGCCCGCTGCCGGCGCACGTGCAGCGCCTGGCCGTGATCACCTCGCCCACCGGCGCCGCCGTGCGCGACGTGCTGAGCGTGCTCGGCCGCCGCTTCCCGCTGTTGGAGGTCGACCTGCTGCCGACCCTGGTGCAGGGCAGCAGCGCCGCGGCGCAGATCACCCGGCTGTTGCAGGCTGCCGACGCCAGTGGCCGCTATGACGTGATCCTGTTGACCCGCGGCGGCGGTTCGCTGGAAGACCTGTGGGCGTTCAATGACGAAGCCCTGGCCCGTGCGATCGCCGCCAGCCGCACGCCGGTGGTATCGGCGGTGGGCCACGAAACCGACTTCAGCCTCAGCGACTTCGCCGCCGACCTGCGCGCACCGACGCCATCGGTGGCGGCCGAGCTGCTGGTCCCGGACCAGCGCGAACTGGCGCTGCGCCTGCGCCGCACGGCCGCGCGCATGGTGCAGCTGCAACGGCATGCGATGCAGCAGGCCATGCAGCGCGCCGATCGCGCCCTGCTGCGCCTGAATGCCCAGAGCCCGCAGGCGCGGCTGGATCTGCTGCGCCGCCGCCAGCTGGATCTGGGCCGGCGCCTGCATGCCGCGTTCAACCAGCAGCAGGAGCGCCGTGCCGCGCGCCTGCGTCACGCGTCTGCGGTACTGCGTGGGCATCATCCGCAGCGCCAGCTGGACGCGATGCAGCGTCGCCTGGCCGCCCTGCGTGGGCGGCCCCAGGCAGCCCTGCAGCGGCGGCTGGAACGTGACGCGCTGCGCCTGCGCGGGCTGGCCCGCTCGCTGGAAGCGGTCAGCCCGCTGGCCACCGTGGCCCGCGGCTACAGCATCCTGACCCGCAGCGACGATGGCACGCTGGTACGCCAGGTCGATCAGGTGCGGCCCGGTGACGCGCTGCAGGCCCGCGTCGGCGACGGCGTGATCGACGTGCAGGTCAAGTAGAGGGGGGTTCGGCAGGGCTGCGCCCTGCACCCGCGGTGGTGCCGGCCGCTGGCCGGCAGCTTCAACAGCCAAAGCGGCTCTGGATTGCTGATGGCTTGGCGGGACGGCCGGTAGATCCACGCCTGGCGTGGATGAAATCTGTCAGATCGCGAATCAATTCGGGGTCAGAGCCGTTTTCCCAGGGAAAACGGCTCTGACCCCAGGAGCATTTCCGACAGACCGCAGCACACTGTCGAAACCCGCCTCTGCTGTTGCTGTTGCCGGCCAGCGGCCGGCACTACCTAGCGCGGGGACAACACACCCTACTTTGCCTGCTCGCAGAACTTCTGCCGGTACTCGAGCGCCTTCGGCATCAGCGCCTGCAGGTTCTGGATGCGGGTGCCCGGATTGGGATGGGTGGAGGCGAACTCCGGCGGCGACTGGCCGCCACTGGCCTGGCCCATGCGCTGCCACAGCGGCACCGCCTCGCGGGGATCGAAGCACGCCGCTGCGGCCAGCATCAGCCCCACTTCGTCGGCCTGGGTCTCGTGGCTGCGCGCATAGGGCAGCAGGTAGCCGTAGCCCATCGCCGACATCATCATCTGTTGCTGCTGCGCATCCATGCCGCTGGCGGCGCCGGCCACCTGGCCGATCTGGGTCAGCTTCTGCTGCGCCATGCGCTGCGCACCGTGACGCAGCAGCGCGTGGGCGATCTCGTGGCCCATCACCACCGCCATCGCGTCGCGCGTGCGCGCCACCGGCACCAGCCCGGTATAGACCGCCATCTTGCCGCCGGGCAGGCAGAACGCATTGGCCTGTTCGGATGGAATAACGTTGACCTCCCACTGGAAGTCACGTGCGAAATGCGCCGGCTCGACGCCGTGCTCCTGCGCCAGTGCGGTCTCCACCACATCGACCTTGGCGATCAGGCGCTGGGCGATGTCGCGCACATCGCGCGCGATCGGCGCGTTGGGGTCCATCGGCGGCTCCTCCGAGAGGATCTGCTGGTACGCCTGCAAGCCCAGCGCAGTCTCCTGGCGGGCGTCCAGGCTGCTGTCGATCATCACCTTCTCGCCGGTGTAGGGATCGACCGTGCGGTTGGAGAACCAGTAGAACACCGCATAGCCGGCCGCCAGCAGCAGCACCCACCAGCGGATATTGCCGAACAGGCCGCGACGCTGCGGGCCTTGCGGCGAGCGGGAAAAGGGATCATTGCGCATCAGGGGTCGTCCAGCAGGCCCCGCCGGCCGGCGGGCACGGCGCAATCTTAGTGCGCGGGCGCCAGCAGCGGGTGAAGCCCGGTGCCGCTCAGATGCCCCGCACCAGGCGGAAACCGATGCGCGCGCTGGTGGTGTCCGAATCCTGGGACTGCCGCCACGCCGCACGGGTCTGCTCGGGCGCGTTGGCCCAGTTGCCGCCCCGGATCACCCGCGACCGGCAGCCCGGATTGAACCAGGCGACACCATCGGACGGCGCACGCCGGTAGCTGGCATGCCAGCAGTCGGCCACCCACTCGCTGAGATTGCCGGCCATGTCATGCAAGCCGAAGGCATTGGCCTGGAAACTGGCCACCGGCGCGGGCCCCCACCAGCCATCGCCATAGCCGACGAAGGCGTTGTGCCAGTGCCGCCCCGAAGGCGAGACATCCTTGCTGCCGGTGAAGTTGCCAGCGCCGGGCGGCGGCGTGCCGGCGTCGCCCCATGGATAGCGGCCACTGCTGCCGGCGCGCAGCGCATACTCGAATTCGGCCTCGCTGGGCAGGCGGTAGCTGCGGCCGGTCTGCTCGGACAGCCACGCCGCGTAGTTTTCGGCATCACGTACGCTCACATGCATCACAGGCGAGTTTCCCAATGCGCGGCCACCGTCATAGTCCGAACGCCAGTCCACCCCGCTCCGACGGATGAAGTTGCCGCTGCGTTCGTCATAGACCACCGAATGGCCGCGCCGGGTCGCGCGCGGGCGCGCATTGGACGCCTTCACGTAGCGCTCGAAATCACTGACCGTGATCTCGGTGATCGCCATCGCAAAGCCACGATCGAAGCGCACGTAATGCGAGGGCCGCTCGGCATCGCTCGCGCCCGGCTCGGTATCGCCCGCGCCCATCTGGAAGCCACCGTGCGGCACCACCACCATCTGCGGCCCACGCCCGCCATCGCGCATGGCGTCGCTGAACACCTGCCCGGGGCGGAAGCTGCCGTAATGGGTGGCCAGGTCGATGCGTTCGCGCAGCTGGGCCACCACCGCATCACCCGGCAGGGCGATGCGCAGGGCCTCGGCCAGCTTCTCGCGCGCCGGCTTCAGGCCCTGCGGCGTCGCCAGGTCGCGCAGGCCATCGTCGCGCAGCTGCAGCAGCGCCGCCGCGCGGATCTGTTCGATGCGCTCGAACGCGTCGGCGATGGTCGGTGACGAATCGCGGACCTTGCTGGCCTCGGCCAACCACGTCCCCGCGCTGGCGAAATCGCGCACGCGCGCCGCCTCCTCGGCACGGCGGATCAGGCCACTCTCGGCCGCCGCCAGGCCCTGCCGTGCCCGGCTGTTGTGTTCATCCAGCGCCAACGCCTCGCGGAAGTTGCCGATCGCACCGTCACCGTCCTCGCCGATGCGCCCCGAACGCAGGTCCTCCTCGCCGGCGCGGTTGTAGGCGACCACGCGCTGGGCGCGCTCAACCCGGGCCTGCAGCGCACGCACCTGCTCGTCCTTCGGCGCCAGGGTCAGCAGCACCAGCGCCTGGCGGCTGGCCTCGGCCAGCGCTTCACGCTGCTTCAGCGGCCGCACCAGCAACGCATCGGCCTGCTTCTGCAGCCGCTGGCGGGCACGTTGCAGGCCCAGCCGGGCCTGGCGGTCGTCCGGATCTTCCTGCTGGACCGCCAGCCACAACGGAATGGCGGCATCGGCGTCCTCGTAAAGGTGGTCCTTGGCAAACGCCTGTTCGGCCGCACGCCGCAGCTGGGAAAGACTGCGGCCCTGCCGGTCCACCCGGGGAGGCGTCCACTGCTGCACATCCTCGGCGGCATCCTCACCGGCAATGGTGACGCTGCCCTGCCCGTTCCCCGGGGTCGCGTCCGCCTGCGAAGCTTCCTGCTGCCGCGCGTCTTTGCCAGCCACCGGCCCCGGCTCCGGGGTCGCCGAGGGCGATGGCGTGCAGCCGGCCAGGACCACGGCCAGGGCGGTGCACAGCACGGACGACAGCGGAAAACGCAAGCAGGGTCTCCTTCGGCACGGATGCGCACCGACGTTAGGCTATTCTCCCCTGCCTGAGCAAACCCGAGTAGTAGGCCCTGACCCGTGGCAACCTGGATCACCACCCCCGCCGAGCTGGATGCGTATTTCCAGCAGCGCCCGGCCCGCATCGGCCTGGATACCGAATTCATCCGTGAACGCACCTTCTGGCCGCAGTTGGCACTGGTGCAGATGGCGGTCGGGCAGGACATCCTGCTGATCGACCCGCTGATTCCCGGCATGACCGAGGCGCTGGCGCCCTGGCTGGCCGATGAATCGATCATCAAGGTGATGCACAGCGCCAGCGAAGACCTGGTCGCCTTCAAGTGGGCGTGCGGCGTGTTGCCGCGACCGTTGTTCGACACCCAGATCGGTGCCGCGCTGGCCGGCATCGGGGGCGGCATGGGCTACCAGAAGCTGGTGGCGGAAATCACCGGCGTGGCGTTGGCCAAGGGCGAAACCCGCTCGGACTGGATGCGCCGTCCGCTCTCGGAATCGCAGTTGCAGTACGCCGCCGACGATGTCGAGCACCTGTTCGCGCTGCACGACGCCATCGACGCCAAGCTGCAGGCGCTGGGCCGCCAGCAGTGGCTGTACGACGACGGCGAGCGCCTGCTGGCCAGCGTCGCCAACGACGAGGACCGCTGGCCACACCTGGCGATGCGCTCAGCGCAGTTCCTCGATGCCGCTGCGCAGCGCCGCCTGCTGCGCCTGCTGCGCTGGCGTGACGTGCAGGCACGCAGCAGCGACCGACCGCGTAGCTGGATCCTGGACAACGAACTGGCCGCCACGCTGGCACGCACGCCACCGGCCGATGCCGCTGCGCTGGCCGCGCTGTTCGAACAGTTCCCGAAAGCGCCGCGCAAGCTGGCGGGCGCCGTGTGGCAGGCGCTGGACACGCCGCTGGCCGATGAGGCCGAGGCTCCGCTGGCGCTGCCGGCCAACGACAGCAACAAGCAGGCATTGAAGAAGCTGCAGGACGCCGTTGCCGAGCGCAGCCGCGAGCTGGGCCTGCCGGATGGCGTGCTGGCCTCGCGCAAGCATCTGGAAAGCTACCTGGAGCGCCGCCAATGGCCGGCCGCGTTGGCCGGCTGGCGCCAGCAGGAGCTGGAAGCGCAGCTGCATGCGCTGCTGCCGGCACGCTGAAGCAGCGGGCGCGGCGCCGGATTGCATTCCCGCCGCCGTCGAACGCAACAAAATGGGCGGCCCGGATCACCGGGCCGCCCTGCGCACTCCAGCAGTGCGAGGGTGGGACCGCCCACCCTCGCGGCAACGCCTTACCAGTTCATGTTCAACGAGACACCGACGGTGCGCGGTTCGTTGTAGACCGCGGCCATGTAGTTCTCGATCACACCCTTGAGGTTCTTCTCATTGGTGATGTTGCGCGCGAACAGCGCCACTTCGTAGGCACCATAGTTGCCCGAATAGCCGATCTTCAGGCCACCCTCGAAGTCACCCTTGGAGTTGAACTCCTTGCTGTCGTACAGCACGAAGCTGGTGTAGCCCTGCTTGTTCCAGTCGGTGGACACGAACAGGGTGCCCGCGTCGCTGACCGGGACGTCATAGCGGGCGGCCAGGTTGACGTTGTACTTCGGCGCATTCGGCAGCGGGTTGCCGTCGATCTGCGCGAAGGTGTTGGCACCGACCTTGATGGTCGGGTCATTCACCGTGCACACCACCTGGCCGTTGAGGCCGCAGACCTGCGCGTAGACGCGCTTGTCCTTGATCTCGCTGTGCAGCAGGCTCAGGCCGGCGCTCAGGGTCAGGTTCGGGATCGGGCGCAGTTCCATGTCCGCTTCGAAGCCGTAGGCCTTGGCCTTGTCGGCGTTGAACAGCACGCCATTGCCGTCCGAATCGTTGCCGTTGAGCTGGATGTCATTGACGGTGTAGGTGAACGCGGTCGCGTTCAGGCGCAGGCGGTTGTCCCACAGGCTGCTCTTCACGCCCGCTTCCCAGGACAGGATGGTCTCGGAATCGGCGGTGGTGAAATCGGCATTGAACACCGCCGAACGGCCCTGGATGGTCGGGCCACGGAAGCCGCGCGCGACCTTCGCATAGACGCTCACATCCGGGGTGATCTGATACATCGCGCTCAGATCCCAGCTCGGGGTGGTGTCGGACATCCTGACGTCGGTGCGGCCCTTGTAGGTGACCACGCCGGCGGCAGTGTCAGCCGTCTTCAGCAGGCGGGTGTGCTTCTCGTCCCTGGTCTGGCGCAGGCCGGCGGTAACGGTGAACTTGTCGGTGAAGGCGTAACTCAGCTGGCCGAAACCGGCCCAGGAGGTGTTCTTGTTGCGCAGGCGCACCCAGTTGTTCGGATTGCGCGCGGCACCCTTCAGGAACCAGGCGCGCTGGTAGAAGTCGGTGGTGTCGCTGCCGTTGAAGTAGAACGCACCGGCCTGCCACTGCAGGGCGCTGTCGTCATGGCTGGCCAGGCGGAATTCCTGGGTCCACTGGTCCAGGTCGCGGATGCGGCCCATCGACTGGCCGTAGCCGTTCGGCACGCCGTTGACCGGGAAGTTCACCGCAGCGCCGCCGTCGGTGTCGCCACGGCTGTAGCCGGAGGTGGTCTCATAGGCGGTGATCGAGGTGAAGTCGATCGCACCGAAGTCGTAGCGTGCCTTCACCGAACCGCCGTAGGTCTTGTAGGCCTGCGGGTTGTTGTCGGCTTCGTCGTAGGCGACCTGGTCGCGCGGCACGTCGGTCTTGTTCGAGCCCTTGGTCAGCGCGCCGCGCAGGAACAGGGTCGAGGTGCCTTCGTAGTCACGGGCATGGGCCGAGGCCAGGATCGAGAACTGGTCGCTCGGGGTCAGCAGCAGCTGCGCACGCACGTTGCGGTCATCGAAGCCGCCCATGGCGTTCTTCTTCGGGCTGACCGTGCCGTCGGCGCTCGGGCCCTTGTAGGTGTTGTCGACGTAGTCGTCGCGGTGCTGGTACAGCGCCGACACGCGGAACGAGGCGATGTCGTTGACCGGGCCGCCGAAGCCGCCGTCGATCGACACGCTGTTGTAGGTCGCGTAGCTGGCGCTGACGCGGCCGGTGTAGTCCTGGGTCGGCTTCAGCGTGTCGAACTTGACGATGCCGGCGGTGGTGTTGCGGCCGAACAGCGAGCCCTGCGGGCCGCGCAGCACTTCCACCTGGTCCACGTCATAGACCGGGTTGGACTTCAGCACCACGTGTTCCAGCACCACGTCGTCCTGGATGATCGACACCGGCTGCGAGGCACCCAGGTAGAAGTCGATGTTGCCCAGGCCACGGATGTAGAAGCGCGGGAAGATGCGGCCGGTGGTGGTTTCCGCATACAGGCTCGGCACGCGGCCGGACAGCGCCAGCAGGGTGTCGTCGCCGCCGGCGGTGAAGTCGCGCATGCGCTCGCCCTGCACCACGCCGACCGAAACCGGCACTTCCTGCAGGTTCTGCTCGCGGTGTTCGGCGGTCACGGTGATCGTGTCCAGGCCGGTCGGGGTCGGTGCACTGTCCTGCGCGGCGGCACCGAAGCTGCCAACCAGGGCCAGGCCGGCACAGGCCAGGGCCAGCGGATGGCGGCGGAAGGAAACGAAGGAAGACGACAGACCCGACGGGCGGCGGGAATCGGAATGGGAGGGCATGGAATGCTCTGAGGAGGCGTCCGTGCGGCCTGCGCGAGCCGGGCGGCAAAGAGGAGGAAAACTGCGCAAGCGGCCATTATCCCCCAAATTGTTACGATTTCGTTGCGCGGCATCCGGGCCCGGCAAACCGGACGGTTTCGGCACAGTTGCGCGTGCTCACGCCACGTCGCCCGGCACATCCCGGGTCGGCTTGGCAAGGCGCAGCCAGTTGGCTACACTGAAGCCCTGCCGTGGGGCCATAGCTCAGCTGGGAGAGCGCGTCGTTCGCAATGACGAGGTCAGGAGTTCGATCCTCCTTGGCTCCACCACTCATAAGAAGACCCGCAGATCGTCGCGATCTGCGGGTTTTTTCTTTTCAGCGCCTCCGGCTCAGGCCGGCTCCTGGTCTCCATCCTTGCGTTGCGGGCCGCGCGAGTGCGCGTCGCGCACCTGTTGATCGCGCTGCCCCGGCCGCTGCTTGGCCACATCGTCCTGCTTCCTGTCCTGGCGGCTTTCCTGGATGCCCTGCTTCGGGTCCTGATCCTTGCGTTGCTCGTTCACCGAAAACTCCCTCGCCGGCAGCAGGCCAACGTTGCCACCACGCTAGAGGTTGCCGGGTGAGCCGCAGGTCAGCCCCGTGCCAACATCGTGTGGAGGAGCGGCTTGCCGCCACTGCCCCGCGCAGCCAGAATCCGGGGCACCACGCTCACCGGTACGCCATGCCCTCCCCCGCCCAGCACGCAGCCCACGCGTTGCCGATGCGCCTTGATGCAACCGACGGCAGCATCCAGCTCGGCAATCTGCCGACGCTGATCGGCCCCACCCTGTCCCGGGATGAAGCGAGCGTCGCCTTCGCCGCGCTGGTGCGAGGGGAGCGCGATGTCGGCACCGGTTATCACTGGCTCAGCCTGCATCGGCTCAGCCTGGGCGGTGCACCCGCTGGCATCAGCCTGTGCTTCCACGGGCAACAGCTCGACATGGTGGCGATCGGTGTCGATCTGCCGGGTGCGACACGGGAAGACGGCTGGCCGACCCAGGCCGCGATCGATGCCGAAGTCGCTTTCATGCGCCGCACCTTGGCCACGGCGCTGGGGCGCAAACTGGCAGGTGGCCGCGCCCGGTTCGACTGGGGCGAAGCCTGGGCCCGTTTCGATCCGAAGGGCTTCATGGCCAGCAGCGGAATCCGCTACGCGCCACGCTCGTGACGCCGCTCAGGTACGGGTGATCGACACCCCGCCCTCCACGCGCATCGCGGTACCGGTAACGAAACTGCTTTCATCACTGGCCAGGAACAGCGCCGCGTTGGCGATCTCCTCGGGCTCGGCCATGCGCTTCAGTGCGTGCAGCGAGCGCACGAAGTCGCGGGCATCGCCGGTCGGTGCGGCCTGCCGGCCCATTTCGGTATCGGTACCGCCGGGCAGCAGCACGTTGCTGCGCACGCCCCGCGCCCCGTATTCGGCGGCGATCACCTGGCTCAGGCCGATCAGCCCGGCCTTGCTCGACGCATAGGCCGCCATGCCCGGGAAGCCCACGGTATGGCCAACAAAGGTGCCGACAAACACCAGCGAGCCGCCGCCACGTGCCAGCAATGCCGGCAACTGCGCGCGTGCCGCGTGGAAAGCGGCATCGAGATTGGTCGCCATCACGTCGCGCCAGGCCTCTACCGGGAACTCCGCCGCCGGTGCGCCGGGACCGAGCATGCCGGCATTGTTGAGCGCGATGTCCAGGCCTCCGAATGACTGCCGGGCCAGATCGACCAGCGCCTGCGCCGTGCCCGGCTCGGCCACGTCGGCGGCATGCACCACGACCTCGCCGCCGGCGGCACGGATCTGCTCGGCCAGTTCCTGCAGCGGTTGCAGCCGCCGCGCGTTGAGCACCAGTTTCGCGCCTTCGGCAGCGAAGCGCAGCGCACTGGCGCGGCCAATGCCGGCGCTGGCACCGGTGATGAGGGCGATCTTGTTGTTCAGGCGCATGGTCGTGGTACCGGGTGTGAAGTGGCCACCACGATGCCGCGCCTGTGGCCGGCCAACACTCCGTTTCAGGGCCAGGCAGAGGGGTGCAGGAAACGGAGTTTCCGCAGAAGCGGCACGTGCCAGAATCCGCCCATGGACAGCACCACCGCCACCGCCCTCGATGCCCGTGTCGAACGGGTCTGCCGCCACCTGCAGGCCAGCCTCGATGAGCCCTCGCTGCAGGAACTGGCCGGCATCGCCGGCTGCAGCCCGACCCGGCTGCACCGCCTGTTCAAGCAGGCCACCGGGCTGACCCCGAAGCAGTACGCCGCCGCGCTGCGCGCCGATCGCCTGCGCAGCGGGCTTGAGCAGCATGAACGCATCACCGATGCCTTCCACGATGCCGGCTTCGGTTCCAGCGGGCGCTTCTACGAAAACGCGCCGCGGCTGCTGGGCATGACACCGAAGCAATGGCGTGCCGGTGGTCGCGGCGAAGTCATCCACTTCGCGCTTGCCGAGAGTTCGCTGGGCAGCGTGCTGGTGGCCAGCAGTGCCACCGGCGTGGTCGCGATCCTGCTCGGCGACGATCCGGAGACGCTGCTGCAGTCGCTGCAGCAACGCTTCCGCCAGGCCGAACTGGTCGGCGCCGACCGGGGCTATGAGCAGCTGGTGGCACAGGTGGTAGGCCTGGTCGAGGATCCCTCGCGAGGCGCGACACTGCCGCTGGATATCCGCGGCACCGCCTTCCAGCAGCGGGTATGGCAGGCACTGCAGCAGATTCCGCGAGGACAGACCGCCTCGTATGCCGATATCGCAGCGCGCATCGGCGCGCCCCGCTCGAGCCGCGCCGTGGCCCGCGCATGCGCGAGCAATCCATTGGCGGTGGCGGTGCCCTGCCACCGCGTGGTCCGGCGCGACGGCGACCTGTCCGGCTACGCCTGGGGTGTGGCACGCAAGCGCGAACTGCTGCGCCGGGAAAACGCGGCACACGGCTGACACGACCCGGCCGCCCTCCCCTTGCTCGGCACAGCCGCAAGGCCCTCAGTCCAGCTTCACCACCAGCTTCCCGAAGTTGCGCCCCTGCAGCAGCCCGAAGAACGCCTCCGGCGCATTCTCCAGTCCGTCCACCACGTCCTCGCGGTACTGGATGCGGCCTTCGCGCAGCCACTGCAGCATCTCGCGTTCGAACTCCGGCCACAGATGGTTGAAGTCGTGCACGATGAAGCCGCGCACGGTCAGGCGCTGGCGCAGGATCTGGCTGAACAGCGCCGGCAGGCGGTCGGGGCCGGGCTGCGCGACGCCGCGCTCGTTGTAGGTGGCGATGGTGCCGCACACGGGAATGCGGGCGAAGTTGTTGAGCAGCGGCAGCACCGCATCCAGCACATGGCCGCCGACATTCTCGAAGTACACATCGATGCCCGCTGGCACCGCGTCACGCAGCTGCTGGGCGAAATCAGCGGCGCGATGATCCAGCGCTGCATCCACGCCCAGCGTCTGCAGGTAGCTGCGCTTGGCCTCGCCACCCGCGATCGCCACCACCCGCGCGCCCTGCAGCTTGGCCAGCTGGGCCACGGTGGCGCCCACCGGCCCGGTCGCGGCGGCCACCACCAGCGTCTCGCCCGGCTGCAGGCGGGCGATTTCATGCAGGCTGGAATACGCGGTGAAGCCCGGCATACCGTACACGCCCAGCGCGGTACTCAGCGGCAGGCCGGCCGGATCCAGCCGGCGCCCCAGTGCCGTGGCCGGCAACACTGCATGGGTCTGCCAGCCACCGGGCGCAAGCACCCGCTCGCCCACTGCCACGCCCTCGGCACGGGACTGCAGCACCTCGGACACCGTCTGCCCCTCCATCACCGCGCCCACCGCCACCGGCGCGGCATACGAGGGGCCCTCGTCCATGCGTCCGCGCATGTACGGGTCGAGCGACAGGTAGCGGTTGCGCAGCAGCACTTCACCCTCGGCCAGTGGCGGCAACGCGGCCTGCTCCAGGCGGAAGTTGGCCGCACGCGGTGCGCCCTGCGGACGCGAGGCCAGCACGATACGGGAGGTGGTCGATGAGTCGGACATGGCGAACGTCTCTGCTGTGGGCAGCATCGGGAAAGGAAAGCCGACACTACGCCGCAGCGTCGCCCCATGGCGGCCACGAAAACAGCGTTCCATCGACCGGCGTGGCCATCGCCGCGTGCAGGCCTTGCCCGTGCAGCTTTGCCGATCAGCATGGCCCGCTGATTTCTGCCGCAGGTGACGATCACCACGCCCCTGCGCCGGGTGAATCGGCCTGCAGGGCCCTGCCCTCCGTGCCGCGACGGAGGATCAAGCACTTGCACCTGCGCAGACGGCAATGTGAAGGTTTTTTGCCAAAATGCTTGCCGTAGGCGGCCGACCTCCGTAATATGCGCGTCCTTGGCAGCGACCTCGCTGCAACGAAACACGTGGCCGAGTAGCTCAGTTGGTAGAGCAGGGGATTGAAAATCCCCGTGTCGGCGGTTCGATTCCGTCCTCGGCCACCATGTTTGAGGACCTGCAGAAATGCAGGTCTTTTTTTCCGGAAATCGCAATGGCGGTTGCCGCACAATTTGGCCGAGTAGCTCAGTTGGTAGAGCAGGGGATTGAAAATCCCCGTGTCGGCGGTTCGATTCCGTCTTCGGCCACCATCTTTCGAGACCTGCAGAAATGCGGGTCTTTTTTTTGCCCGTGGCGTGCGCCCGGTTGACGGAACATTTACACCGGCCTACGCCGCGACACCTACGCTCAGGGCTCCTGCCTGGAGTCCATCGATGCTGACGCGCCCTGCCCTGCTCGCATTCCTGCTGCTGGCCGCCTGCCCGGCCCTCGCCGCCGAACCGGTGCGCGCGGTCGACCATCTGGACATCGATCGCTATGCCGGCCAGTGGCACGAGATTGCCCACCTGCCGGTCTCGTTCCAGAAGCAGTGCGTCGGTGACATCACCGCCAATTACGGGCTGCGCGGCGACGGCCGCATCAGCGTCACCAATGCGTGCCGCAAGGGCGACGGCGAACGGGTGGTCGCCGAAGGGGTGGCTCGGCCGGTGGCCGGTCATCCCGGGCAACTGCAGGTCCGCTTCGTCCCGGACTGGCTGAGCTGGGTGCCGCTGGTCTGGGCGGACTACTGGGTGCTCGCGCTGGACCCGGACTATCAGTGGGCACTGGTCGGCGAACCCGGCCGCAAGTACCTGTGGATCCTCTCGCGCCTGCCGGAAATGGAGCGCGGCCGGTTTGAACAGCTCAAAGCCACGGCCGAATCGATGGGGTACGACCTCGCGCCGCTGCGCCTGATGGCCCCGCTGCGCGATTCCGCGGCTGACTGAACCGCCCTGCATCGGGCGCATCGCACGCGGCCGATCCGGCATTTCGCACGCCCGGCCGCCATCTTCACGCGCTACCCTCTGCGACGGGTCGCCTTGGGCGATCCACAAAACCATACGCCGTAGTATGCTTACCCCAACGCACCCCCTGCAGAGGACTTGCGCCCATGCTCCACCGTGTCCGTACCGTCTTGATCGTCCTGTTCACCCTCGCCCTTGCTGCCTGCAGCAACGGCATCGTCAAGCGTGTCTCGGAACCGGCGGCCAGCCTGCAGCAGTTGACCGTGCGCGCCGACGGCAGCTGGACCGTGGCCCTGCGCCTGCAGAACTACAGTTCGATGCCGATGACCTTCGATGACGTCGCACTGGCACTGACCGTGGGCGACAGCGCAGCTGGCACCCTGCAGGTCAAGCCCGGCATTTCCATCGGCGGCACCTCCGCCGACGTCATCAATGTCGACCTCGTGCCCAGTTCGGCCGCGCGCCTGGTGGTGGCCGACGCGCTGGCCGGCAACCGCACCCTGGCCTATGGCCTGAAGGGAACGGTGGCAGCCACCCCGCAGGAAAAGAAGCAGCGCAGCTTCGACATCAGCAGCCGCAGCACCCTCAACCAGGCCCCGGGCCTGCCGGGCGTGCTGCGCTGACGTTCGCCTTCCGTTGCGGCGCCCCCGCGCCGCGCCCCCGCCCTGATCCAATCGAGACGTACCGATGAGCAGCTACACCGCCCCGCTTTCCGACCTTCGTTTCGCCCTGCACGGCGTGCTCAAGGTCGAACCCCTGTTCGCCCGGCTGGGCTTCACCGACGCCACCGCCGACGTGGTCGACGCCGTGCTGGAAGAAGCCGGCCGCTTCAGCGCCAGCGTGCTGGCCCCGCTCAACAGCGTGGGCGACGAGATCGGCTGCTTGCTCGACCAGGCCACCGGTGAAGTGACCACCCCGCCCGGCTTCAAGCAGGCCTACGACCAGTTCGTCGATGGCGGCTGGACCGGCCTGACTGCTTCGCAGGAGCTGGGTGGCCAGGGCCTGCCGCACACCCTGGGCGTGCCGCTGAACGAAATGATCAATGCTGCCAATCTGGCGTGGGGCAACTTCCCGCTGCTGTCGCACGGCGCCATCGAAGCGCTCAAGCAGCACGGCGAAGCCTGGCAGCACGACGCGTTCCTCAAGCCGCTGATCGAGGGCCGCTGGACCGGCACCATGTGCCTGACCGAGCCGCATTGCGGCACCGACCTGGGCCTGCTCAAGACCAAGGCCGAGCCGAACGCCGATGGCAGCTATGCGATCACCGGCACCAAGATCTTCATCACCGCCGGCGAGCACGATCTGACCGACAACATCGTGCACCTGGTGCTGGCCAAGCTGCCTGACGCCCCTGCGGGCGCCAAGGGCATCTCGCTGTTCGTCACCCCCAAGTTCAAGGTCGACCGCGAAGGCAACGTCGGCGAGCGCAACGCACTGCGCTGCGGTTCGATCGAACACAAGATGGGCATCAAGGGGTCGGTCACCTGCGTAATGAACTTCGATGGGGCACAGGGCTACCTGGTCGGCCAGCCGCACAAGGGCCTGCAGGCAATGTTCACCATGATGAACACCGCGCGCCTGGGCGTCGGCCTGCAGGGCATCGGCCTGTCCGAGCGCGCCTACCAGAACGCGCTGAAGTACAGCCGTGAGCGCCTGCAGTCGCGCGCCCTGAGCGGGGCGAAGTTCCCGGACAAGGCAGCCGACCCGATCCTGGTCCACCCGGACGTGCGCCGCATGCTGCTGACCGTGAAGTCGCTGGTCGAAGGCAGCCGCCTGCTGGCCCTGCACGCGGCCACCCTGATCGACGTCGCCCACCACGCCGAGGATGCCGCCGAGCGCGAGCGCGCCGACACCCTGGTGAGCTTCCTGACCCCGATCTCCAAGGCCTGCCAGACCGAATGGGGCATCGAGAACACCTACAACGCCCTGCAGTGCTTCGGTGGCCATGGCTACATCCGCGAACACGGCATGGAACAGCTGGCCCGCGATGCCCGCATCACCACGCTGTATGAAGGCACCACCGGCATCCAGGCGCTGGACCTGATCGGCCGCAAGACCGCGTCCAGCCAGGGCGCCGGCCTGAAGCTGATGCTGGCCGAGATCGAAGCGTTCGCCAAGGAACACGAGGGCAACGAAGCGCTGGCCGAGTTCATCGGCCCGCTGCGCGCCAAGGCCGCCGAATGGGGCACGCTGACCCGCGACGTGCTGCAGCGCGCGGCCGCCAACCCGGACGAACTGGGCGCCGCCAGCTACGACTACCTGTTCTATTCGGGCTACGTGGTGCTGGCCTACTGGTGGGCCCGCAGCGTGGCCGCCGCCGATGCCAGCGCACACGGCGCCGCGTTCGCCCAGGGCAAGCGCGAAACCGCCCGCTTCTACTTCGCCCGCGTGCTGCCGCGCACGCTCAGCCACGCCGCAGCGATCCAGGCTGGCGCCGCCCCGCTGATGGCGATGGACGACGAGCGCTTCGGCGCCTGAGCCGGGCTTCGCCCGGCACCTGTGGTGCCGGCCGCTGGCCGGCAACCGCAACAGCCGGCTTCCTGCGGGATGGCGAGGTGGGTCCAATTGCGGGGGACGGCGCACGCCACCGGACCCACCCCGCCTTCGACAGATTTCCGCTGCTGTAGATCCACGCCACGCGTGGATGAGAACCCCTGAAACCCTTCTGGAGAAGAGCCCCCTTTTGTTAAAGGGGGCGCGCCGACAGGCGCGGGGATTAGGAAGAATGCGCGGGCAACCCAGCGCGCCGACGGCGGGCTGGGTTGCTAAAGGGGGCGCGCCGAAGGCGCGGGGAATAGGAGGAATGCGTGGACCTGAATGTTGACGATTTGCGTATCGCCGACAGGCGATACACAAATCGTCAACATTCAGGTATAAGCTGTTCTCCCGATGGAGACAGACACTACACGCTTGGGTCTGATCGAAGCCGGAGCTCCGTTTTCTGCTCCGGGCGCCGAAGCATCGCCCAACGCCACGACGCTGCATCGCCCCGGCTCGGTCCGGCTGCTCTCGCTGGATGCCCACGGACGCGTACTGGACTGGATCACCTGGCAGGATGCGGCCTGCCTCTACGCCCGCGAAGCGGTGGCCTGGACGCTCGGCGATCCCTGCCTGCACATCCACGGCGGCACCAACCGCTTCAGCGGCCTGCAGAGCGGCATGGACCTGCACCCGATCATCGCCGCCCGCGGCCACGCCCGCTCGCGCGCGATCGACCCGACGCCGAACCTGACCAACCAGGCCCTGTTCGCCCGCGACGCCCATCTGTGCATGTACTGCGGCCAGCAGTTCAGCCGCCCCACGCTCACCCGCGACCATGTCATGCCGCTGTCCAAGGGCGGCCTGGACTGCTGGGAAAACGTGGTCACCGCCTGCTTCCACTGCAACTCGCGCAAGAGCGACCGCACCCCGCAGCAGGCCGGCATGCCCCTGCTGGCGGTGCCCTACCGGCCCAGCTGGATCGAGCACCTGATCCTGTCCAACCGCAACATCCTGGCCGACCAGATGGCCTTCCTGAAGGCACAATTGCCCAAGCGGTCGAAACTGAGCACCTGAACGCCTGAAAATGCAACCCTCACCGTCCTGTCACGGGCGGCGGCGTTTGCTTGCCCCACCCCCGTTTGAGGGCGAAAATGGGCATTCAGAAAAAGTGCGAACATGATGATCGACTCTGCCCGCTATCCCCGCCTCGCGCGCATCCAGACACCGGATGACCTGCGCACGTTCGACGAATCCGAATTGAGGGCGGTCGCCGACGAACTGCGCGCCTACCTCATCGAATCGGTGGGCAAGAGCGGCGGCCACTTCGCCGCCGGCCTGGGCGTGATCGAACTGACCGTGGCCCTGCACTACCTGTACCAGACCCCGGTCGATCAACTGGTCTGGGACGTCGGTCACCAGACGTACCCGCACAAGATCCTGACCGGTCGTCGCGACGAGATCCACACCGTCAAGCAGAAGGACGGCATCGCGCCGTTCCCGAAGCGCGAGGAAAGCGAGTACGACACGTTCGGTGTCGGCCACTCCTCGACCTCGATCTCGGCTGCACTGGGCATGGCCATCGCACGCCAGTCCGAAGGCGACGACCGCAAGATCGTGGCGGTGATCGGTGACGGTGCGATGACCGCGGGCATGGCGTTCGAAGCACTGATGCATGCCGGCGGCATGGAGCCGGAACCGAACCTGTTGGTGATCCTCAACGACAACAACATGTCGATCTCCGAGGCGGTCGGTGGCCTGACCAAGATGCTGGGCCGCGCCACCGGCAGCCGCACCCTCAACGCACTGCGCGAAGGCGGCAAGAAGATCCTCGGTGACAAGAAGAACAACCCGGCGCGCTTCGTGAAGCGCTGGGAAGAACACTGGAAGGGCATGTTCGTCCCCTCCACGATGTTCGAGGAAATGGGCTTCCACTACACCGGCCCGATCGACGGCCATGACATGCCGGCCCTGCTGTCCACGCTGAAAACGCTGCGTGCCTCCAAGGGCCCGAAGCTGCTACATGTGATGACCACCAAGGGCAAGGGCTACGAGCCGGCCGAAGGCGATCAGATCGGTTACCACGCCGTCGGCCCGTTCGACCCGGACAAGGGCCTGGTGGCCAAGGCCGGTGCCAAGAAGCCGACCTACACCGATGTATTCAGCGACTGGCTGTGCGATGCCGCCGCCGCCGAGCCGCGCCTGTACGGCATCACCCCGGCGATGCGCGAGGGCTCCGGCCTGGTGCGTTTCAGCAAGGAGTACCCGCAGCGCTATTTCGACGTGGCGATCGCCGAGCAGCATGCGGTCACCCTGGCCGCCGGCATGGCCACCCAGGGGGGCAAGCCGGTGGTGGCGATCTACTCGACGTTCCTGCAGCGCGCGTACGACCAGCTGGTGCACGACGTGGCGATCCAGGACCTGGACGTACTGTTCGCGATCGACCGCGCCGGCGTGGTCGGCCCGGACGGTGCAACCCATGCCGGCAACCTCGACCTGAGCTTCCTGCGCTGCGTGCCGAACCTGGTGGTGATGGCACCGTCCAACGAAGCCGAGTGCCGGCAGATGCTCAGTACCGGCCTGCAGCATCCCGGCCCGGCCGCCGTGCGCTATCCGCGTGGCACCGGCACCGGCGTCGCCGCTGGCAACGACCTGTCCACCCTGCCGATCGGCAAGGGTGAGCTGCGCCTACAGGGCAGCCGCATCGCCCTGCTCGCCTTCGGCAGCACCGTGGCCGCCGCTGAGCAGGTCGGCCGCGAACTGGGCCTGAGCGTGGTCAACATGCGCTTCATCAAGCCATTGGATCGGGAACTGGTGCTGTCCATCGCTGCCCAGCACGAGGGCCTGGTCACGATCGAGGACAACGTGGTGGCCGGCGGCGCCGGCTCCGGCGTAGGCGAACTGCTGAATGCCGAAGGCGTGCTGCGCCCGATCCTGCACCTGGGCCTGCCCGACAGTTACCAGCACCACGCCAGTCGCGAAGACCTGCTGGCCGAGGCCGGCATCGACGCGGCAGGCATTCGCGCCGCCGTGCTCAAGCGTTGGCCGCAGCTGGCCGTTGGCACGCCGCCACTCAGCGCGGCAGGCTGAGGCCGATCAGGAACCCACGCATGACGGTGAAGGTGCGGCCGAGGGCCTGCACCTTCTACGGTGGAAGCAGGTAGTTCCACGCCACGCGGGAGGGCGGCACTCCCCAGGCCTGCCTCGGCAGGCACCCCACGCTCAGCCGTAACTGACCGCTTCGACGAATGCGCCGCTGGCTTCCACGCGCACGGCCGCACGCTGCCCGGTGTCGACGAAGTGCAGGCGGGCCAGGGTCTCGGCGAAGTCATAGGCACGGGCGCCATCGCGGAACTCGATCGGCTCCGGCCTATCCGGATGCAGCACGCGCCACTGGCGCTGTTCGCATTGCAGGCGGATCAACATGCAGCTCACTCCTTGAGGCAGCGTATCGATGGCGGCGACGCCCCTGCCGGTAACGGCGCGAGGCACGCAGGGATCAGGGCATATGGGATGCCCTGATCGCGGACAATACGGCGTTCAAAATGTGAGCTGTATCAGATTATTCTGATTTTTACGGGCTGAATCCGTAAAGCTCAGTTCACCTGGATCAGTTCACTTGGAACTGTGCCCGGCAACCGTCACTGACCCAGATGCCGCGGCGGTCCCAGCCCCAGGTCTGGCCTTGGATGCAGGCGCTGCGCGAATCCTGGCGGATCAGGCGCACACCGCGGCGGATACGCGCATCGCAATATTCCTGGCGATGGCCGTTGGAATGGCAGGTGACCACATCACCGCCGCCCCATCCATTGCCATTGCCATTGCCCCAGCCGCCGCCATTGCCGCCCCAGCCGCCACCGCGGCGGTACTCACCTACGAATTCAGCCCGGCAGCCCTGCGTGACCCACACGCCATTGCGCGACTGGCCCCAGGTCTCGCCTTCCACGCACGGTGAGCCGGACAACTGCCGGATCAACCGCGCGCGACCGTCCAGGCGGCACTCGTTGCTGCGGTTCTTGACCGACTCGCAGCGCACGATGCTACTGCCGTCGCGGCCGCCGTAGCGGTCGTCGTCATAGCCGTAGCCGTAGCTCTGCGCCTGGGCGCCGCCGGCCGCCGCCAACATCGGCAACAGGGTGCAGGCCAGGGTGCGCCAGGTGACTGCCTTGCCCATCGAAATCTCCAGATGAATACGATGGCGCAAGCATCGGGGATTCGCGGCCCGGCGCACAGTAGGGCCGGCGCCGGCAGTTTTTCCCCATTCAAACAACTCAACCGTGGCTGACTGCGCCACGGCCGCTGCTGTCACTCTCCGACGTGAAGCGCGTCCACCGTGTTGCCGAGCGCCTCGACCCGCACCGTGCTGCGCTGGCCGGTTCGGCGGTGATGTTCCAGGGCAAGCGCGGCGGCGGCGTCAAAGGCGTCGGCACCCCGGGCATAGGCGGTGGCATCGCGCAGCTGGGGATGCAGCACGGACCATCGCTGGGCCGAGCATTGGACGGTGATGACCATGGGAAGCTCCTGTGGCTGGAAGGGGGCGTGGCAGGCCGATGGGGGGCCCGCCGGTACACCATCAGGCTAGCGATCGCCTCGGAGTCGGCCTATCAGATTTGTACGAAAATGCCGCGCCCTCGGGTCGTCCCTTCACACCCTCACATCCCTGAGCCCGTTTAGCCGGTTCATTCCGTGATCCTTGTCACGGAGTCAGCCTGGCTTCACACTACCGTCATCAACAGGGGCCCCTTCCACATGCGCACCTTCTTCTCGCACCAGCGTTCGACGTTGCTGAAGTTCTATTTCGTGGCCAGCTATCTCGTCCTGATCGAAGAGCTGATCCGCGCCGCCGTGCATTGAGCGCTTGCTGGCCCGGCAGCCGGAAAGCACACTGCGGCTTTAGGCACGGAGCCCGCCGGATGAAAGCGCTGTTTCTGATCCCCGCCCTGCTGGTCCTGGCCGCATGCGCCAGCCCGGACAAGGCACCCCCGCGTGCCGACGACGGTGCGGCATCGACCTCGATGCCGACCGTAGGCGGTGATCGCGACGCCCACGGCTGCATTGGTTCCGCGGGCTACCAGTGGTGCCAGCACACCCAGCGCTGCGAGCGCCCATGGGAGCTGGCACAGGCGCAAGGCCTGGCCAACACGGCCGAGGCGATCGACGCCTATTGCGCCACGCCGGCGACGCCGGCACGCAAGTGAGCACGAACAGTCATGGCTGAATTGAGTCCCCTGCCCGACCTCGCCCGCGGCCGCTACCGCCACTTCAAGGGCGGCGAATACGAGGTGATCGACATCGTACGCAGCAGCGAGACGCTGCAGCCCATGGTGCTGTATCGCGCCCTGTACGGCGACGGTGGCCTGTGGGTGCGCCCCTACCCGATGTTCATCGAGCAGGTAGCCGGCGAACACGGCACGCAGCCGCGCTTTGCCCGCATCGACGACTGATCCGGTGCAAGCCGCGGTGACCTGGAGTGCCCGATGAATCCCTACGTCTATCTTGCCGCTGCCATCGTGCTGGAAGTGATGGCCACGTCGCTGCTGAAAGCCTCCGACGGCATGAGCCGGCTGTGGCCAACCGTCGGCGCGCTGGCCGGCTATGGGCTGTGCTTCTACCTGCTGTCGGTCACCATGAAGTCGGTGCCGACCGGCGTTGCCTACGCGATCTGGTCCGGCGTCGGCATCGTGCTGATCTCGCTGATTGGACTTGTGGTGTTCAAGCAGCGCCTGGATGCACCGGCGCTGGCCGGCATCGCGCTGATCTGCGCCGGCGTGCTGGTGATCAACCTGTTCTCGCGCAGCAGCGCGCACTGAGTGCACGCTGCCGCGCAACACGCACTAGCTGACCTTCCTGGCCACGCTCATGCCGATCAGGAACAGCACCACGGCGATGATGATGCCGGCCCAGAACAGGAACTTGGCGATGCCGACAGCGGCACCGGCAATGCCGCCGAAGCCGAGCACGCCGGCGATGATGCCGATGACGGCGAAGATGATGGCCCACTTGATCATGTCAGTCCTTTCCCCACAGGGAATGCAAACGGTGTGATCAGGCTAGGCCGCAGCCGATGCGGCAGTCGTGAACAGGCCGCGTGCGCGGCGTGAATCAACGCGGGCGGAAACGCAGCAATGCCACCGCAAAAGCCAGGAACACACTCCCCACCAGCCGCTCGAACCAGCGCCGCGCGAACGGCGTTGCGAGCCAGCGACGCAGGCCGTGCCCGCCGGCCGCGTACATCACGTACCAGAACAGTTCGCAGGCCGCGAAGGTCGCCACCAGCACGCTGTACTGCACGGCCTGGCCACGTGACGGGTCGACGAACTGCGGAAGGAACGCCGCGGCGAACAACAGCAGCTTGGGGTTGCTCAGGCCAACCCACAGGCCGCCACGGAACACCGTCCCCGCGCCATGTACCGGCGCCAGCGTGACTTCTGCATCGTCGGCCCCTGCGGGCGCTGGCCGGCCGCTGTCACGCCACGCCTTGATGCCAAGCCAGGCCAGGTAGGCCACGCCGAGATAGCGCAGCACCTCGAACAGCCTCGGTGAGGAGTGCAGCACCGCGCTCAGGCCTGCAGCGGAGGCGGCCAGCACCAGCAGCATCGCCAGCAGGCAGCCGGCCATGGCCGGCACGCTGCCGCGGAAGCCCAGCCCGACGCTGCGTCCCAGGATGTGCAGCATGTTCGGCCCGGGCGTCCCGCACAGCACGAAGACCGTGACCAGGAACCACCACCAGGTATGCAGGGCCATGCCGGTTTCCACTTCAGAAGACGGTGCCAGCATACGGCGCTCGCCCGCGATGCGGCACATACAGCATTCGGCGGATGTGGCGGTTACAGATACCGGCGCCCCTGCACGGCAACGCCACCGCCATCTGTGCTGCAATGGCCCCTTCCGGCATGGAGCAGTGCATGAAGACCCTCGGCCTGATCGGCGGCATGAGCTGGGAAAGCTCGGCACAGTACTACCGGCTCATCAACGAGGCGGTGCGTCATCGCCTCGGTGGCGCGCATTCGGCGCAACTGCTGCTGTGGTCGGTGGATTTCGCCGGCATCAAGCAGTTGCAGCACGACGGCCGCTGGGACGTGCTGGGCGACCACATGCTGGACGCCGCACGGCGGCTGCAGGCCGGTGGCGCCGAGCTGCTGGTGATCTGCACCAACACCATGCACACACTGGCGGAGCGGATCGAAGCGCAGTGCCCGTTGCCACTGCTGCATATCGCCGACCCCACCGCCGCTGCGATCCGCCAGGCAGGCCTCCGCAGGGTAGGCCTGCTGGGTACCGCGTTCACCATGGAGCAGGCCTTCTACCGCGACCGCCTGCAGGACCGCTTCGGCCTGCAGGTGCTGGTTCCGGAAGCCGATGACCGCCGCATCGTGCACGACATCATCTACCAGGAACTGATCGCCGGGGTGGTCAGCGCACACTCGCGGCAGGTCTACGCAGGCGTGATCGCGCGCCTGGTCGCACGCGGTGCCGAAGCGATCATCCTCGGCTGTACCGAAATCATGTTGCTGATCCGCGCCGAGGACAGCCCGGTGCCGCTGTTCGACACCACCACCCTGCACGCCCGGGCAGCGGTGGATGCGGCACTGGCCTGAGCCGCGCGCTCAGCCTTCGCCCTGCACTTCCAGCGCGGTGATGAGCCAGTCCACCACCGCCTGTGAATCACACAGGAAGAAAATGGCATCGCCCGACCGCGCTTCGGTCAGCAGCCGATAGACCGTGATCGCCACCGCCGACTGGTTGGCGATGAACACCTCCGGGCTGCGCGGCCCTTCGCTGTGCCCCGCGACGGCATGCAGTGCCTTGCGCGCAGCCACGGTTGCGGCCGGGTCTGCGCTGCGGGCCAGTTCCGGCCCGCGCAGGCCCCACGCAATGAACACATGCTTGCCCTTGAACGTGGTGTCCAGGACACGCACCTGCCCGGCCTCTGCGCCAGCCGAGCGATGAATGACGGTACTGCTGATCAACGCAACCCCCTGTGGTCGTCGTGGTCCGCGCATCCTCCTCCACACGCCGGCCGCACGCCAGTGACGGCAGCCACAGGCTGTGCCGACACACGTGGGAAACATGTAAGAAGGTGTAAGCCGATGCGATCGGATGTGCAGCGATGATAAGGGATGTAAGGCCCTGAATGGGTTCGTGCGCACTACTAAATCCCTACTGAGCCGACGTCGGAACGATCCGTTCCGGAGGCCTCGGGCTGGTCCATCCTTGCGGCCCGTTCCCCCGCCGAGGTTCCCATGACCCATCGCCTGCTGCTCCCGATCACCACCGTCACGCTGGCCCTGCTGCTGGCCGCCACCACAGTGGCCGCCCAGGATGACGACAGCGAACACATCCCGCCGCTGCGCTGCGAGTCGCAGTTCAACAAGACCGAACAGTGCCCGATCGAGGGCCGCATGCGCCTGGCCAGGCAGCTGTCGGTCACCCGCTGCGTGGAGGACCAAAACTGGGGACAGAGCCGTCGCATGCTCTGGGTCACCGCTGGCTGCCGTGCCGAGTTCGTCGCCGATGGGCACGGACGCGGGCGCTGGCCGGAGCGCGGCCGGGGCCGTGACCGGGATGACGATGGCGAGCGCCTGGTCTGCGAGTCCTACGAGCAGAAGGACAGGGAATGCCGCATCCGAGTGCGCCGCGAGGTGCGCCTGGTCAAGCAGAAGTCGGTGACGCCGTGCGTCGAGGATCGCAACTGGGGCTGGGACCGCCGCGGCGTGTGGGTCAGCGACGGCTGCCGTGCCGAGTTCCGTGTGTATTGATGGCCGACCACACGCTGGCAGTGGCGGATACGCAGATACGGCCGAGGTGATCGATAGACTGGGCGCACCCAGCCCAGGAGCCTTCGATGGCACCACCCGATCCTTCCTTGACGACGCTGCATATCCGCGAAGCAATGCCCGCCGACGTTCCCGCGTTGATCGCGCTCGACAGCGTTGCGGCCCACGATCCGCGGCGCGCACGGCAGATCAGCGACTGGCAGGCCAGCGGTGGCGTGCACGTGGCCGAACGGGCCGGCCAGCTGGCCGGTTACCTGGTCATCCACCATCACTTCTTCGGCGAAGCCTTCGTCGAGATGCTGATGGTGGCGCGCGAACAACGCAACCAGGGCGTCGGCGCCGCCCTGCTGCGCCATGCCGTCGCGCTGCAGGGGCAAGGCAAGCTGTTTACTTCGACGAGTGCTTCCAATACCGGCATGCAACGCCTGCTCGCCGCCTCGGGTTTCATCGACAGCGGCATCGTGCATGGACTGGACGAGGGCGATCCGGAACTGGTCTATCGATTCGCTGAGGACTGATCATCGCCATCGGCCGCACGCACAAAAAAGCCCACGCATCGCTGCGCGGGCTTCTTGATTCATCACAGTGGTCGGGACGGCCGGATTCGAACCGACGACCCTCTGCCCCCCAGGCAGATGCGCTACCAGGCTGCGCTACGCCCCGACTGATGCTGCGATGTGCCCGCCAGTGCGGCGGGCCGTGAAGTATAGCGGATTACGAGGGAAATGGGGTCAGCGGCGCAGCAACTGCAGCACTTCTTCCAGCTCCATGCGCACCTGCTTGATGATCTGGTTGCTCAGCGCCGATTCCTCGCGGGCATCGGGGCCGTCCAGGCGCAGGCGGGCACCACCGATGGTGTAGCCCTGTTCGTACAGCAGGCTGCGGATCTGTCGCACCATCAGCACGTCATGGCGCTGGTAGTAGCGGCGGTTGCCTCGGCGCTTGGCCGGCTCAAGGCTGGGAAACTCGGTCTCCCAGTAGCGCAGGACGTGCGGCTTGACGTCGCACAGCTCGCTGACCTCACCAATGGTGAAGTAGCGCTTGGCCGGGATCGGCGGTAGTTCGCGGTTACTGCCCGGATCCAGCATAAGCTTCCACCCTCTCCTTGAGCTTCTGGCCCGGACGGAAGGTGACCACCGTACGGGCGGAAATCGGAATTTCCTCGCCGGTCTTGGGGTTGCGACCCGGGCGCTGGTTCTTGCGCCGCAGATCGAAATTACCGAAGCCCGACAGCTTCACCTGACGTCCCTGTTCCAATGCTTCACGCAGCACATCGAAAAACGCGTCGACGAATTCCTTGGCTTCCCGCTTGTTCAGACCGACTTCGTCGAACAGCTTTTCCGCCATCTCCGCCTTGGTCAATGCCATTGCCTGCTACCCCCGAGTGCTGCCCGCTCAGCCGCGGATCCGGGCGTGGTGTTCACGCTCGATGGCAGTGACCGCCTCGGCCACCACCGCATCCACGTCGCGGTCCGTCAGAGTGCGCGACTTGTCCTGCAAAATCAAGCCCATAGCGAGACTCTTGAATCCCGGCTCGACGCCCTGGCCGACGTAACGGTCGAACAGGTTGAGGTCGCGCAGCAGCGGGCCGGCGGCCTGGCGGACGGTGGCCGCCAGGTCCGTCCACGCCACCTGTTCAGGCACCAGGAAGGCCAGGTCGCGGCGCACCGCCGGGAAGCGCGACAGCTCGCCGGCACGCGGCAGGCGACGCGCAGCCAGCGGCTCCAGATCGAGCTCGAAGGCATAGACATCGGCCTCGATGTCCATCGCCTTGGCCAGACGCGGGTGGATCTGGCCGATCCAGCCGATCGCCACGCCCTCGCGGAACACCTCGGCCGAACGCGCCGGATGGCCGTAGGCACGGTCCGACGGACGGAACTCCAGCTGCGCGCCACTGGCGGCCGCCAGCGATTCCAGGTCGCCCTTCAGGTCATGGAAATCGACCTTGCGGGTCGGCAGGCCCCACTGCACCGCCTGAGCCTCGCCGCAGACCGCAGCGGCCACGCGCAGGGTTTCCAGCGGTGCCGGCCGGCTTTCGCCAGTCGACGCCCCGCCAGCCTGCTGGGCGAACACCCGGCCGATCTCGAACAGGCGCACGCGACCGAGCTGCCGCGCTGCATTGCGGCCCAGCGTGGCGACCAGGCCCGGCAGCAGCGACGGGCGCATCACCGCCAGTTCGGCCGACAGTGGGTTGGCCAGCGGCACCAGGCCGTCGCGCAGCTGCCACTGGGCCAGCAAGGCGTCGTCGACGAAGGCGAAATTGACGGTTTCCTGCTGGTCACGGGCGATCAGCTGGCGACGCACGCTCAACGCGTCCAGCTGGGTTTCACTGGGCATCGCCACGCGCGAGGCACCGCCCGGCAGCGTGGTCGGGATCTGCTCGTAACCGTGGATGCGGGCCAGTTCCTCGATCAGGTCCTCTTCGATGGCGATATCGAAACGACGGCTCGGCGCGGTGACCTGCCAGCCGTCGGCGCTGGCGACCACGTCCATGCCCAGCGCGCGCAGGATGCGTTCGACTTCGGCATCCTCGATGGTGATGCCGAGCACGCGGGTGATCCGCGCGCGGCGCAGCAGGATCGTCGCCGGCTGCGGCAGATCGGCCTCGCGCACCGCCTCGGTGACCGGTGCCGGGGTGCCCCCGGCCAGGTCCAGCACCAGGCGGGTGGCGTACTCGATCGCGGTGCGCGGCAGTGCCGGATCGACGCCACGCTCGAAACGGTGCCCCGCGTCGGTGTGCAGGCCGAGCTTGCGTCCACGGCCCATGATCGCGGCCGGGGCGAAGTGCGCGGCTTCCAGGAACACGGCCGTGGTGGCGTCGGTGACGCGCGTGTCGAAGCCGCCCATCAGGCCGGCCAGGCCAACCGCACGATCGGCGTCAGTGACCACCAGGAAGCTGTCGTCCAGCGCGGCATCGCGGCCATCGAGCAGCTTCAGGCTCTCGCCCGCGCGCGAACGGCGCACGGCGATGCTGCCCTGCAGGGTGCCCAGGTCGTAGGCATGCATCGGCTGGCCGAGTTCGAGCATCACGTACTGGGTGATGTCGACCAGCAGCGAGACCGGGCGCACGCCGCTGCGGCGCAGGCGTTCGGCCATCCACAACGGGGTCCTGGCCGCGGCGTTGACGCCTTCGATGACGCGCCCCAGGTAACGCGGCGCCTCGGCGCCCGCGTCGAGCTGGATGCTCAGCTCGCGGCTGCCGACCGCCGGAATGGCATCGGCGGCGAAGTCCAGCACTTCACTGCGGGTAGCGGCGGCGACATCGTAGGCAATGCCGCGCAGGCTGAAGCAGTCGGCGCGGTTCGGGGTCAGCTTGATCTCGATGCTGGCGTCCGGCAGGCCGAGGTAGGCGACCAGGGCCTGCCCGACCGGGGCGTCATCGGGCAGCTCCAGCAGGCCGGAGGCATCGTTGTCCAGGCCCAGTTCCTTGGCCGAGCACAGCATGCCGTTGGACTCGACGCCGCGCAGCTTGGCCGGCTTGATCTTCAACTCGCCGATCTGCGCACCGACCATCGCCAGTGGCGCGACCAGGCCCGGGCGGGCGTTCGGCGCACCACAGACGATCTGCAGCAGCTCGCCCTGCCCGGCATCGACCCTGCACACCTGCAGGCGGTCGGCTTCCGGATGGCGCACGGCCTCGACGATGCGTGCCACGACCACGTGATCGAGGCCTTCGCCCAGCGCGGTCACGTCTTCCACTTCCAGGCCGATGGCGGTCAGCACCGCACTCAGCTCATCACGCGAAGCGCGGGTCGGGACGTGGCTGCGCAGCCAGTTTTCGGAGAATTTCATGGTGTCATCCTGGTGGGCCCGGCGCATGCGCCTGGGCCTGCGAATTTGGGAGCAGTCGTTTCAGGAGCAGCCGGGCATGGCCCGGCTCTACAGGGTTGCGGCTTACGCGAACTGTTTCAGGAACCGCACATCGTTCTCGAAGAACGCGCGCAGGTCGTTGACGCCGTAGCGCAGCATTGCAAAGCGCTCCACGCCCATGCCGAAGGCGAAGCCGGTATAGCGCTCCGGATCGATGCCAACGTTGCGCAGCACGTTCGGATGGACCATGCCGCAGCCCAGCACTTCCAGCCAGCGGGTGCTGCCATCGGGCTGCTGCCAGGCGATGTCCACTTCCGCGCCCGGTTCAACGAACGGGAAATAGCTGGGGCGGAAGCGCATCTCGAAATCGCGCTCGAAGAAGGCACGCACGAACTCGGCCAGCGTGCCCTTCAGGTCGGCAAAGGTCGAATGCTCGTCCACCAGCAGGCCTTCGACCTGGTGGAACATCGGCGAGTGGGTCTGGTCGCTGTCGCTGCGGTACACCTTGCCGGCGGCGATCATGCGCAGCGGCGGCGCGTGGTCGCCCATGTAGCGCACCTGCACGCCTGAGGTGTGCGTGCGCAGCAGGCGGCCGTCGCCGAAGTAGAAGGTGTCGTGCATGGCGCGCGCCGGATGGTGCGGTGGGAAGTTCAGCGCCTCGAAATTGTGCCAGTCGTCCTCGATCTCCGGCCCTTCCGACAGCTCGTAGCCCAGCCGGCCGAAGATGCCGGTGATGCGCTCCAGGGTGCGGGTGATCGGGTGCAGGCCGGCGCGCTCGCCGTTGCGGCCCGGCAGGGTGATGTCGATGGCTTCGGCCGCCAGGCGCGCATCCAGGGCCGCGTCTTCCAGCAGCGCCTTGCGCTCGCCCAGCGCGCGGGTCAGCGCGTCGCGGGCCTGGTTGATCGCTTCACCGGCGGCCTTGCGCTCGTCGGCCGGCAGGGCGCCGAGCTGCTTGAGCTGCGAGGTGATGCTGCCGCTCTTGCCAAGCAGGGCCACGCGCAGCTGTTCCAGCGCATCGGGGCTCTGTGCGGCGGCCACATCGGCCAGCGCCTGGGTGGTGAGGGATTGGATGTCGCTCATGGGGGGCCGGAACTCCAGTCGATCTGCCATCGCGATGCGCGAAGGGCCGACCCCTGTCGCCACCGCCGTCCCCGCGCTGCCGCTGTGGCCGCGCCGGGACCCAAATAAGAATGGGGAAGGACTTGCGCCCTTCCCCATGCATTGCCTTGACCTGACACCGTTCCGAGTGAACGGTTACGGCATCGGGAAGGACTTATGCCGCCAGCGCGCCCTTGGCCTTTTCGGCCAGCGCGGCAAAACCGGCTGCGTCGTGCACGGCGATGTCAGCCAGGACCTTGCGATCCAGGGTGATGCCGGCCTTCAGCAGGCCGTTCATGAAGCGGCTGTAGCTCAGGCCGTTGATGCGGGCAGCCGCATTGATGCGGGTGATCCACAGCGAACGGAAGTTGCGCTTCTTCTGCTTACGGCCGATGTAGGCGTACTGCTGTGCCTTGATGACCGCCTGCTTGGCAACGCGGAAGACCTTGCGACGGGCGTTGTAATAGCCCTTGGCGAGATCCAGAATCTTCTTGTGGCGGCGACGCGCCTGTACGCCACGCTTAACTCGTGCCATTTTTCAGTTCCTCAGAGGTAAGGGAGCATGCGGTCCAGACGGCCTGCGTCTTCTGCACGGACATGGCCCGTCTGACGCAGATTACGCTTACGCTTGGTCGCTTTCTTCGTGAGGATGTGGCTACGGTTGGCGTGGCCGCACTTGTACTTGCCCGAGGCGGTCTTGCGGAAACGCTTGGCCGCTGCCCGGTTGGTCTTGATCTTGGGCATTGCAATGTCCTTGATGGGATTTGACCCTGGTTTCTGACTGATCTGGCGGCGGCCTGGGCCGCTCTTTCCGTCCTGCCATGATCGGCGTACGACCCGTCCTGGGTGGGTCGAGCCGGGCATGATACAGGCAAAACCGCCTTGCTGCCAGCCCCTGCCCCGCTTTCACCGGCAACCCGCGGCCTGCCGGAAAAGCAAAGGGACGCCAGCGGCGTCCCTCTACCCTGAACCATTCAGCCAGGCGCCCCGGAAGGCGGCCCGTCAGGCCTCAGGTCTTCTTCTTCGGCGCGATCATCATGACCATCTGACGCCCTTCCAGGCGCGGACGGGATTCAATGACGATGTCCTCGCCCAGATCGGTCTCGATCCGGTTGGCCATTTCACGGCCCAGTTCCTGGTGGCTCATTTCGCGGCCACGGAAGCGGATGTTGACCTTGATCTTGTCACCATCCTCGAGGAACCCACGCATCTTGCGCAGCTTGATCTGGTAGTCGCCCTCGTCCGTGACCGGACGGAACTTCACTTCCTTGATCTCGACCTGCTTGGTCTTCTTCTTGGCCTCGCTGGCCTTCTTCTGCGCTTCGAACTTGAACTTGCCGAAGTCCATGATCTTGCAGACCGGCGGGTCGGCCTGCGGCTGGATCTCGACCAGGTCCAGGCCTTCATCTTCGGCCATGGACAGCGCTTCGTCGCGCGACAACACGCCGATCATTTCTCCGTCACTGCCGATCACGCGGACGCGCGGCACACGGATTTCCTGATTCTTGCGGTTCTGTTTGTTGTCAGGGGTGCTGATATTACGTTCTCCCAAGGGTATCGAACCGGCCCGGGTGCCTGTGCCCCCGGACCGGACCTTTGCTTACGCGCCCTCGGCGTGGAGCCGCTCGATGAAGGCCTGCAGGCTCATGCTGCCCAGGTCTTCGCCAGAACGCGTACGCACCGCCACAGCCCCATTCTCCTTCTCGCGGTCACCGATGACCAGCAGGTAGGGCACGCGCTGCAACGTATGCTCGCGGATTTTATAGCCGATCTTCTCGTTACGCAAATCCGAGCTGACGCGGAAGCCTTGCTCCGCAAGGGTTTTGGTCACGCCCGAGACGTAATCGGCCTGGGCGTCGGTGATGTTGGCCACCACCACCTGGGTCGGCGCCAGCCAGGTCGGGAACTGGCCGGCATGGTGCTCGATCAGGATGCCCAGGAAGCGCTCCATCGAGCCGACGATGGCGCGGTGCAGCATGACCGGGTGCTTCTTCTGGCTGTTCTCGTCCACGTACTCGGCGCCGAGGCGGCCCGGCATCATGAAGTCGACCTGCATGGTGCCCAGCTGCCAGGTGCGGCCGATGGCGTCCTTCAGGTGGTACTCGATCTTCGGGCCGTAGAAGGCACCCTCGCCCGGCAGCTCCTGCCATTCCACGCCACAGCTGGACAGCGCCGAGCGCAGGGCGCCTTCGGCCTTGTCCCAGGTGGCGTCATCGCCAAGGCGCGATTCCGGGCGCAGCGCGATCTTGATCTGGATCTCGTCAAAGCCGAAGTGCCTGTAGACCGCCAGCGCCTGCTGGTGGAACGCGGTCACTTCCGACTCGATCTGGCTCTCGGTGCAGAACACATGGCCGTCGTCCTGGGTGAAGCCGCGCACGCGCAGGATGCCGTGCAGCGCGCCGGACGGCTCGTTGCGGTGGCAGGAACCGAACTCGCCGTAACGGATCGGCAGGTCGCGGTAGCTGTGCAGGCCCTGGTTGAACACCTGCACATGGCCAGGGCAGTTCATCGGCTTGACCGCGTAGGTGCGCTTCTCCGACTCGGTGAAGAACATGTTGTCCTGGTAGTTGTCCCAGTGGCCGGACTTCTTCCACAGGCTCACGTCCAGGATCTGCGGGCAACGCACTTCGCCGTAGCCGCTGCTGCGGTAGACCTTGCGCATGTACTGCTCGACCACCTGCCACAGTGCCCAGCCCTTCGGGTGCCAGAACACCAGGCCCGGCGCCTCTTCCTGCAGGTGGAACAGGTCCTGCTGCTTGCCGATGCGGCGGTGGTCGCGCATCTCGGCTTCCTCGATGCGCTTGATGTACGCCTCGAGCTGCTTCTTGTCGGCCCAGGCAGTGCCGTAGATGCGCTGCAGCTGTTCGTTCTGGGCATCGCCGCGCCAGTAGGCACCGGAAATGCGGGTCAGCTTGAAGGCCTTCAGGAAGCGGGTATTCGGTACGTGCGGGCCGCGGCACATGTCCACGTATTCCTGGTGGTAGTACATGCCCATCGCCTGGATGTCATCGGACATGTCCTCGATCAGGCGCAGCTTGTAGTCCTCGCCACGGGCCTTGAAGATCTCGATCACTTCGGCGCGCGGGGTCATCTTCTTGATGACGTCGTAGTCCTGGGCGATCAGTTCACCCATGCGCTTCTCGATCGCGGCCATGTCGTCCGGGGTGAACGGGCGCTCGGAGTAGATGTCGTAGTAGAAGCCTTCGGCGATCACCGGGCCGATGACCATCTTCACATCCGGGTACAGCTGCTTGACGGCATGGCCGACCAGGTGGGCGCAGGAGTGGCGGATGATCTCCACGCCCTCCTCGTCCTTGGCGGTGATGATGCGCAGGCTGGCATCGTGATCGATGACGTCGCTGGCATCGACCAGCACGCCATCGACCGAACCGGCGATGGTGGCCTTGGCCAGGCCGGCGCCGATCGACTGGGCGACGTCCATGACGCTGACGGGGTTTTCGAACTCGCGGCGGCTGCCGTCGGGGAGGGTAATGTTGATCATCGCAGTGGCTTCGTGCGGGGCCCGCGGGGCGGGCTGGAAAGCGTTCCCGGGCCGTTGCCCGGGCAATAAAAAAGCGCCGCGAGGGCGCCTGCAACACAGGGCCTTCGGGGGCAGGTCAACAGTGGGCGGGGGTAGTGCTCATGTCGCACGCTCGGCCGGCGCTGGGCGCGGGCCACCTTGTTCCGGTCAGGGTTCTGCGGTGATCTTAAACCAGCGCACGGGAAAGCCCAAGGGCTGCCGTACGGCCCGCTGAATGGCGAGTGCTGGCGGCGTGAAAACGCAATGATTACCATGTCCGCGCAGCCCGCCCCGTGCCAGCCTGCCCGCTTTCCCCAGGACCTCGTGATGCGCCACCCGCTCCGACCGGCCCCCGCCGGCCCCGCCCGTGCCCCGCGTTCGCCGGCCCGCTGCCACGGCGGCCGCCCGCGATGATCACCGTCGGCCTCTCCACGCTGGGCTTCTGCAGCCTGGGCATGCTGGCGGCGATGTTCTCGGCACTGGCCTTCTATGCCGCCTCGCCGCACTGCCGCTGGCCCCGCCTGCGCCGCGCCGGCCGGCTCGGCCGCCAGATCGGCGTGGTCGCCGCTGCGGCCGCATTGTGGTTGTGGATGGCCGAGCTCGGCGTAGCCGCGGGCCTGGTGGCGATGCTGTGCACCTGGATGCTGGCCGCGATGCTGCTGCCGGCGCTGGCCGCCTGGCATCGCCCGGGCACGGGGTCACCCTGATGTGGCCGCGCGCCTTTGCCGGCATCATCGCTGGCTTCCTGCTCGCAGCCGCCGTCACCGGCCTGCTGGCCTGGCTGCCACCGGGCCCGTGGCAGCGCGCGCTGGTGCCGACCCTGATTGCCTTCATCCCGTTGTGGATGCTGGCCGCCCTGTGGGCGTTCAGCTTCCGCAGCGCACTGCGCGCCTGGCTGGTGCTGGGCGGCAGCGCCGCCGTTGGCTTCGCCGTGCTCGCGCTGCTGCGCCTGACCGGCGCGGTGCAATGAGATCCCTGCCATGAAGTTCAGTTCGCAGACCCTGCGCACGTTCACCACCCTGCACACCTGGGTCGGCCTGGTCGCCGGCTTCGGCCTGTTCGTGGCCTTCTACGCAGGTGCGCTGACCCTGTTCCATCACGACCTGCCGCTGTGGCAGACCCCGGGCGCAGCCACGGCGTTGCCGGCCGGCCTGGATGACGCGCAGTACCTGCTGGAAGACGTGCTGGCGGCCCATCCGGAAGCGCGCCGCCACGTGGGCATGACGTTCCCCGGCGCCGAGCACCCGCAGCCACTGGCGTACTGGCAGGCCGACGACGGCAGCTGGCGCTATGCCTGGCCGGGCCAGATCGCCGGCAGCCCAGCCCCGCCGCAGACCGGACTGGCCGAACTGGTCAACGAACTGCACTACAGCCTCGGCCTGCCGGTGGCCGGCGTCTACGTGATGGGTATCGTCAGCCTGCTGTATGGCATGGCGCTGCTGAGCGGGCTGGTGATCCATCTGCCGAAGCTGTTCGGCGACCTGTTCGCGCTGCGGCCGGGCCGCAACCTGAAGCAGCTGTGGCAGGACGCGCACAATGTGATCGGCGTGCTCAGCCTGCCCTTCCACCTGATGTTCGCGGTCACGGGCGCCCTGCTCTGCCTGGTGTTCGTGCAGATGGCCCTGCTCAATCCGCTGATCTACGACGGCAAGGCCCTGCAGGCGGTACCGACGGCGATGGACACCGCGCCGGTGCGCGAGGCCAGTGGCATTCCGGCGCCGCCGGGCAGCCTGCGCGTGCTGCATGCGCGCGCACTTGAAGTCGCCCGCGCACAGGGCGTGGCCAACTTCGAGCCGGCCTACCTGAAGCTGGCCAACGCCGGCGACGCCAACGCCACCATCGAGATCACCGGCGAGGCCAGTGGCACCCTCGGCCCGCTTGGCGCCGTGGCGTTGGATCTGGCCAGCGGCGACCTGCTGGCTTCCCAGCTGCCGGGCCAGCGCGATGCCAACCACGCCACCCTCAGTGCCGCCTATGCACTGCACTTCGGTGAGTTCGGCAACGGCGTGGTGGTCTGGCTGTACTTCCTGCTCGGCCTCGGCGGTGCGTTCCTGTTCTACTCCGGCAACCTGCTGTGGATCGAGTCGCGGCGCAAGCGTCGCCAGCCGCACCAGCCGCGTGCCGGTGTGAACATGGCGCGGGCCACGGTCGGCGTCTGCATCGGCCTGTGCGTGGCGATCTCGGTCGCGTTCATCACCGCACTGGTGCTGGAGCGGCTGGCACCGTCGGCCGTCGACCATGGCATCCGCTGGGCCTGCTTCGGCAGCTGGGCGGCCTGTGCGCTGTGGGCCGCGCTGCGTCGCCCGGCGCAGGCCGCACGCGAACTGCTGTGGGCCGCGGCGATCAGCACCGCGCTGGTGCCGGTGCTGCACGGCGCGCTCAATGGCGACTGGCTGTGGCGCGCGGCCGCGCGGGGGCACTGGCCCCTGTTCTGGGTCGATGCCATCGCGCTGGCGATGGCCTTCGGCTTCGCCCGCCTGGCCGTGGCCAGCCAGCGGCGCGCCCGCAACGGCGACCCCAACAGCGTCTGGGCCAACTGAGCTTTCGCCGGGCATGGCGCGGCGCTACCGCTGCGGGTGTTCTTCGCCCGGGTAACGACTTATTTCGATCAGGTTGCCGTCCGGGTCGCGGACGTACACCGATTCGATCGGTCCCAGCGCACCGGTACGAGCGACCGGCCCCTGCTCCACCGCCACGGCATGCGCCCGCAGGTGTGCCAGCACATCGGCCGTCGCCGAACGCGTGACCAGGCACAGGTCGGCACTGCCCGGCGTCGGCCGCAGCGCGTGCGGTTGCAGCGGTGCGCTGGCCGGATGCAGGTTGATTTTCTGCTGGCCGAACTGCAGCGCGGTGCGACCGGCACCGAAGCGCACGATCTGCATGCCGAGCACGCGCTGGTAGAAATCACAGCTGCGCTCGATGTCGGCAACGGTGAGGACCAGGTGGTCCAGGCGTTCGAGAGGGATCATGCGCAAAGCGTAGCGCCGCCGGCGTCGTCGCAATGTGCGGTGTCGGGCCGATGGCGTTGCCGCTTGGCGCCGGGCATGGCCCGGCGCCACCAGTGACTCAATCGCCGACGCGCGCCTTCTGCCACGGGCCGAGCATGGCGTTGAGCAGGCTGGCCTGCCCGTCGTCGCCGGTCAGTTCCCACATGAACACCCCGGCCAGGCCCTGCTCGCGGGCGAACCGGGCACGCAGGCCGATCGAGCGCGGATCTTCATAGCTGATGAAGATCTTCTGCGCGGCGTTGTACAGCCACGGGCTCTGCGCCTGCGGTTGCCAGTGCTTGGTCCAACCCGGCTGGTCGAGATAACGCGCCTTGATCACGCGCCAGTCGCCGGCATCGGCGGGTGCGCTGTAGGGCTGATACAGGCCATCCGGCGCATCACCGGTAACCTTGAAGCCGCGCCCGTAGAAAGGCACGCCCAGCACCAGCTTGTCGGCCGGCACGCCGTGCTCGCGGTAGTACTGCACCGCACCGGCCACGTTGTTCCAGCGCCGCAGTTCCGGCGCCAGCGGATCGGCCGGCACTTCATGCAAGGGCGCATTGAAGGTCGACACCGAAGAGAAGCCGGTGCCCATGTCGTAGCTCATCAGGTTGATGAAATCCAACACCTTGGCCAGCGCCGGCAGGTCGTAACTCGCGGCCGGATCGTAAGGACCGTCGGTCTGCAGGCGTCCAGCGGCCAGCGCGGCAGTCAGCAGCATCGGCTGTCCCGCCTTGCGGCCGCGCGCGTCGAGTGCCTGGCGGAACGCCTGCGCGAGCAGGGTCAGGTTGGCGCGATCCTGCGGGCGGTGCGCCAGCTCCTTCGGCCCGCCACTGACCGGAAATTCCCAGTCGATGTCGACGCCGTCGAAACTGCCCGCGTGGCGATCGAAGAACAGCGCCATGCACGAGTCGACCATGCGCCTGCGGCTGGCCTCGGTCAGTGCCGCATCGGAGAACCCGCCTGCGCCCCAGCCCCCAATCGAGATCAGCGTGCGCAGGTGCGGATGCGCCCTCTTGAGCTCGGCCAACGCGGCGAAGTTCTTCGGCGCTTCCGCGCCGACCGTGCAGCGCCCGTCCTCGAGGGTGGAGAACGCATAGAACAGGTGCGTCAGGCGCTCGGCCGGAATGCTCGAGACCGGATAGCGCTCGGCCGAACCGCCCGGGTAGTAAGCGCCGAAGATCGGCGGCTGTGCGGGCCGCGCATGCGCGGCGATGGGCAAGGCACCGGCAATCAGCACGGCAAGGACGGCCACGGTCTGGCGGAACATGGGATCTCCCGGTTCGAAGGCGCAGCCACGTTAGCAAACGGATGGGGCGGCGGGACGCATGTCGCGTCATGTCGTCCCGTGGACAGGCGGCCACCCATGAAAGCTGTCACAGGCTTGGCCAGCCAGCGGCAAACGCCGATCACGACAGGACAACAATGCGACCCGCGCAGGCGGTCAGGGCACAGGTTCTCACCGGCTCACGGTAACCACCACCCGCACCTGCACTACGTGCACCGGGGCCGTGGAGCCGAACCAACCTGGCGTTGGCGGTCTCGTCAGGCGTGTAACCCTCCGGTCGACGAGCCTTGTGGCACAAGCGCTTCAGAATTCTTCAGGCTGGCTTCCAGCACTTCAGATGGTCCGCAGGCCCAATCGGGGCCCCTTTCGATGGAGCCCGATGATGCGTTCGATCCTGTCCGTCCTGACCCTGCTGCTCTGCGTCACCTGTGGCGCGCCCCTCGCCGCCCGCGCCACGCCACCGGACCCGGCCCGGTTGGTGGCGCTGGAGCGTGCGATCGCCAGCGACGAGCTCAAGCAGATCCGCAGCGTGCTGCTGCAGGTCGATGGCAAGGTGGCCTATGAAGGCTACTTCAACGGCGCAGACGCCGAGACCCTGCATGACGTGCGTTCGGCTAGCAAGAGCGTGACCGCGCTGCTGGTCGGCGCCGCCATCGGCGAAGGGCGATTGGCCGGGGTCCAGGCCAAGGTCTACGACTCGTTCCCAGACTTCACCGCACGCCACCAGGTCGACCCGCGCCTGCGTGCCACCACCGTGCAGGACCTGCTGACCATGAGCAGCCTGTGGGAATGCGATGACGAGAATCCATTCTCGGCTGGCCACGAAGAACGCATGTACGTCAGTGAGAAGTGGCTGGACTTCGCGCTGGCGCTGCCGGTGAAGGGCTTTGCGCCGTGGATGCAACGGCCGGAGAACAGCCCGCATTGCCGTGCGTTCGCCTACTGCACCGCCAATTCGTTCGTGCTCGGCGCCGTGCTTGAGCGGGCCACTGGCCAGCCCCTGGCCGACTACGCCGCGCGTGTGCTGGAGCAGCCGCTGGGCATCACCCGGAGCCAGTGGAATCGTTCGCCGGAGGGAATCGGCATGGGGGGCGGCGGCACGCGCTATCGCACGCGCGACCTCGCGCGCATTGGGCAGCTGGTGCTCGACGGTGGCCGCTGGCAGGGGCGGCAGCTGGTACCGAAGGACTACATCGAGGCAATGATACGGGCGCAGGCAACTACCGCGGATGGCAGTGACTACGGCTACCAGTGGTGGGGCCTGAAGCTGGACGTCCAGGGCTCAGCCCGCACGGTGTGGGCGATGTCCGGCAATGGCGGCAACTATGTGTTCGTGATGCCGGAGCAGCGCGTGGTCGCGGTGGTCACCAGCCAGGCATTCAACCGCAGCATTGCGCATCCGCAGTCACGACGGATCCTCACCGAGTTCCTGCTACCGGCGTTGCACTGAGCGTGGCCAGGTCGGCGGGGCGCCAGTCTGCGGCCAGCACCTGCGCGCGCTGGCGGGCAATGTCGGCATCAAGTCGGTCAAGAAGCGCCGCCCAGCCCGGGGTGTCATGCAGCAACACGAACAGTGGCGTGGCGCGCAGCCACGCCACATCGCGGAAGCCGTCATCAGCGGCCCGGTGCAGAGCTGCTACGGCGTCGTTGGCGCGCCCGTCGGCCTGCAGCAGCAATGCCTGCTCCAGCGCAGCGTCGGGCCAGCCATCGCCGTCCTCGGCGGCGAGCCTTTGAAGTCGCTCAGCAATCCATGCAGGGTCCACCGGCTGCGGCCCGTGCAACACCGCCAGCACCTGGCCCAGCGACTGCCGGGGACGCAGCTGGCGGCCACGCTCGAAAGCCTCGCCGGCGGCAGCGTGGTCGCCGGCCAGCAGCGCCAGTTCGCCCTGCAGGCGCAGCAGCTGCGGATGCGGCGTGCCACGTGCGAGCGCTTCGTCCAGCACCTGTCGCGCCTGTTGCGGTGCCCCCGCCACGTACAGGCTGCGCGGCCAGGCGATGTTGGAGAAAACGTTGTCCGGGTAAAGCTGGAAGTTGCGCGCATGGCGTTGCGCAGCCACCTGGGTGAAGCCCAGCAGCTCCAGTTCGCGCGCAACCTGCACCTCCCGGAAGCGCACGCGCTCGGGCGCTTTCAGCGACAGGTTTCCGCGCAGCGCGGTCACCAGCTGGCCGCGCTCCTGCTGCAGGTAAGCCAGCGACGCGCGGCTGCGCTCGTCGTCCGGGTCCAGTTCGATGGCACGCACGTAGCCGTCGATGGCCAGGCGCATGTTGCCCGCGCAGTCCTGCGCATAGCCCCACAACGCATGGGCGGCCGCATCGCGCGGCGCGCGCTGGCGCTCGTGCTCGGCCAGGGACATCGCTTCGCTCAGCTGCCCGGCCGTACCGTTGAACAGGCACCCCTGCGCCGACAGTGCCCGTGACAGGCCACGCCGCGCCGCCGTGGAATCGGGGTCGGCCTGCAATGCCTGCCGATACAGCTGGATGGCCCGTTCGTTGTTGCTGGCCTGGCCGATACCGGCGTAGTAGTCGGCGCGCTGCAGGAACGACTGTCCACCGGCCTGCGGCGGCGGCGGTGACCACGGCAGCAGCGCCGCCGCCACGCCCAGCGCCACGGCAGCCGCTGCGCCCCAGCCGAAGCGGTGATACCCGCCTGGTCGTGCCGCCGGTAAGGCGGCGGGCAGCGGCGGTGCGCACAGCTGATAGCCACGGCCGCGAACCGAACGGATGTAGCGCGGGCGCCGGCTGTCATCGCCCAAGGCCTGCCGCAACAGCTTGACCCGCTGGCTGACCGCATCTTCGCCGACCACCGCCGGTGCCCAGACCTGCGCCGCCAGCATGTCGAAATCCACGACGTCGGTGCCGTGTGCAAGCAGCACGTCCAGCAGGGTCCAGCTGAGGCCGCTGACCGGCAACGTCTCACCGTTGCGGCTGACGCGCTGCGCCGGGCGATCGATGTCCAGGTCGAGCAGGCGCAGGGTATCCATGGCCGAAGCATAGCGGTTGGAAAGCGCCGGCGGACAGGCAAAGAAAAAGCGGGCCGGAGCCCGCTTTTTCATTTTGCGAAAGCGTGAGGACCAACGGTCCTCACCCACCGCACAATCCGCCGTACCGATTACTCGGCGCTGACGGCGTCGCCTTCTTCCACGGCCTTCATCGACAGGCGGATACGGCCCTGCTTGTCGACTTCCAGCACCTTGACCTTGACCACATCGCCTTCCTTCAGCACGTCGCCGACCTTCTCGACGCGATCGCTGGAGATCTGCGACACGTGGACCAGGCCGTCCTTGCCCGGCAGGATCGTGACGAACGCACCGAAGTCCATGATCTTGGCGACCTTGCCTTCGTAGATGCGGCCCGGCTCGACGTCCGAGGTGATCTGCTCGATGCGGGCCTTGGCGGCCTGGGCAGCGATGGCATTGACCGAAGCGATGACGATGGTGCCGTCATCCTGGATGTCGATCTGGGTGCCGGTTTCCTTGGTGATGGCCTGGATGGTCGAACCGCCCTTGCCGATCACTTCACGGATCTTGTCCGGGTGGATCTTGATGGTCAGCAGGCGCGGCGCGTAGTCCGACAGCTCTTCACGCGGCGCGGTCAGGCCGTGGGCCATTTCGCCCAGGATGTGCAGGCGGCCAGCCTTGGCCTGCTGCAGGGCCTGCTTCATGATCTCTTCGGTGATGCCTTCGATCTTGATGTCCATCTGCAGGGCGGAGATGCCCTCAGCGGTACCGGCCACCTTGAAGTCCATGTCGCCCAGGTGATCTTCGTCACCCAGGATGTCGGACAGGACGACGAAGCGCTCGCCTTCCTTGACCAGGCCCATGGCGATACCGGCCACCGGTGCCTTCACCGGCACGCCGGCGTCCATCAGGGCCAGCGACGAGCCGCAGACCGACGCCATCGACGAAGAACCGTTCGACTCGGTGATTTCCGAGACGACGCGGATGGTGTACGGGAACGATTCCAGCGACGGCATGACAGCCAGCACGCCACGCTTGGCCAGTCGACCGTGGCCGATTTCGCGGCGCTTCGGGCCCATCATGCGGCCGCACTCACCCACCGAGAACGGAGGGAAGTTGTAGTGGAACAGGAAGTTTTCCTTGTACTCACCGGCAACGGCGTCGATGACCTGACCGTCACGGGCGGTGCCCAGCGTGATGGTCACAATGGCCTGGGTTTCGCCACGGGTGAACAGCGAGGAGCCGTGGGTACGCGGCAGCACGCCGGTCTTCACGGTGATCGGGCGGACGGTGTCCAGCGCACGGCCGTCGATGCGGACCTTGGTGTCCAGCACCGAGTCACGCATGGTGCGGTATTCCAGTTCGCCGAATTCCTTCGACAGCTCGGCCGGGTTCCAGCCTTCGGCGGCCACGCGGCCGGCCAGGGCTTCGAACACGTCCTTCTTGATCGCCGAGATGGCGTCACGGCGCTGCAGCTTGTCACGCACCTGGAAGGCTTCGCCCAGGCGCGGGCCGATGGCTTCCTTCAGGGCGGAGATCAGCGCGTCGTTCTTGGCCGGGGCTTCCCAGGTCGACGGCTTGGTGCCGGCTTCGACGGTCAGTTCGTTGATCGCGTTGATGACCTTCTGCATTTCGCGGTGACCGAAGGTCACGGCGCCCAGCATCACTTCTTCGGACAGCAGCGCGGCTTCGGATTCGACCATCAGCACGGCGTTGGAGGTACCGGCGACGACCAGTTCCAGCTGCGAGTCAGCCAGTTCGCTGACGGTCGGGTTGAGGATGTACTCGCCGTTCTTGTAACCGACCTTGGCAGCGCCGATCGGACCCATGAACGGGGTGCCGGCCAGGGCCAGGGCAGCCGAGGCACCGATCAGGGCCGGAATGTCACCGTCCACGTCCGGGTTCAGCGACATCACCGTGGCGATGATCTGCACTTCGTTCTTGTAGTCTTCCGGGAACAGCGGGCGGATCGGACGGTCGATCAGACGCGAGATCAGGGTTTCCTTCTCGGTCGCACGGCCTTCACGCTTGAAGAAACCACCCGGGATACGGCCGCCGGCGTAGAACTTTTCCTGATAATCGACGGTCAGCGGGAAGAAGTCCTGGCCTTCGCGCGCGCTCTTGGCGGCGACGGCGGTGACCAGCAGTACGGTGTCGTCCATCTTGACGATGACGGCGCCGCTGGCCTGACGGGCGACTTCGCCGGTCTCAAGCGTGACGGTGTGCTTGCCGTACTGGAAGGTTTTGGTGATTTTTGCCACGGAGGGTGTCCTTGGGGATGCTGTCTGCGAATTTGGACCGTCGGCGACCCTTGCCGCCAGCGGGTGGCCGGATCGTTCCGGCCTGAATCGGGGATTGCGGTACTACAAAACAAAACCGCGGCGCATCGCTGCGCCGCGGGGGATTCGTTGCTTAGCGACGCAGGCCAAGCTTCTCGATCAGGGCCTTGTAGCGCTCGACGTCCTTCTTCTTCAGGTAGTCGAGCAGGCTGCGACGGCGGTTGACCATCTGCAGCAGGCCGCGGCGGCTGTGGTGGTCCTTCTTGTGGGTCTTGAAGTGGCCGGTCAGCAGTTCGATGCGGGCGGTCAGCAGGGCCACCTGGACTTCCGGGGAGCCGGTGTCAGCGGCGCTGCGCTTGTTGTCTTCAATGACCTTCTGGGTGTCGATCGACATTTTCTTTTTTCTCTGTGATGCGTGGCCGGCAGGAACGCGCTTCGCGCACCGCCAGGCTCGCCGTGGACTACAAGGATGAAACCTGCGCGGGGCAGGCTGCCGGAAAACGGCCGCGAAATTGTAACGGCCGGGGGCTTCCGGGACAAGGACCGGGGCTGAACCGGCAGGCCCGGGTCAGAGGTTGAAACGACGCTGCGGGGCCAGCAGGCCACTCTCATCGACCTGGCCCAGGCCCTGGACAGCATCGTCCGGTCCAAACACGGCCACCAGGCCACGGGGCCAGGACAGGTCGCGCTGGCGCTGGCCGACGCAGAACCGGTGGGCCTGCTCGGCATCGAGGTCGACCCGGGGGTATTCCGCCAGGCCGGCCGCCAGCGGCAGCAGCAGCGCGTCCATGCCCGCCTCGTCCCCGGCCTCGGCCATCGCCCGCAGCTGGTCCAGGGTGACCATGGCCGGCTCGCGGAACGGCTCGACCCACAGCCGGCGCAGCGCACTGATATGGGCGCCACAGCCCAGGCGTTCCCCGAGGTCGCGGGCCAGGCTGCGGATGTAGGTGCCGGAGCCACAGGTCACGCGCAGCCGCAGTCGTTCCGGCTGCTGCTCGAGTACGTCGATGGCGTGCACCTGCACCTCGCGTTCGGGCGCCTCGATGACATCACCGCGGCGGGCCTTCACATACAGCGGTTCACCGCCCTGCTTCAGCGCCGAATAGATCGGGGCACGCTGGCGGATGTTGCCGGTCAAAGGCGCCAGCGCCGCCTGCAGGGCTTCGGCGCTGATTGCCGGCACCGGGCGCTGCAGCAGCACCTGGCCTTCGGCATCGTCGGTATCGGTGGTCTGGCCGAGCACGATCTCGGCATCGTAGGCCTTGGCCGACCCCAGCAGCAGGCCAGCGATCTTGGTCGCCTCGCCGAAGCACAGTGGCAGCAGGCCGGTGGCGAGCGGGTCGAGGCTGCCGGTGTGGCCGCCCTTCTCGGCGCGGAACAGGCGGCGCGCCACCTGCAGGGCGGCGTTGGAGCTCATGCCGGTCGACTTGTCGAGCAGCAGGATGCCATCCAGGCGGCGGAACTGAATTCGGGTCATGACAGGATTGTGTAGCGCCGAGCCATGCTCGGCTTCCGCAGCGAGGCGCGAGATCAAAAGCAGCCGAGCATGGCCCGGCGCTACAGGAACTTTATTCGTCGTCGCTCTCGCGACGCTTCTCGGCGGCCAGCGTATCGGGCAGGTCGCGCAGGATGTTGTCGATGTGCTCACCACGGTCGACCGAGTCGTCGTAGTGGAAGTGCAGTTCCGGCACGTGGCGCAGCTTCATCGCACGCGCCAGGTCCATGCGCAGTCGGTAGCCCAGCTCCTTCAGCCCGGCCACGGCCTCGGCGGAGCGCTCGGGCATCAGCGCGGTGACGAACACCTTGGCATGGGCCATGTCACGGGTGATTTCCACGTCGGACACGCTCACCGAGGGCAACCCATGCTCGCGCACGGCGTTGTGCACCAGGGTGCCGAGTTCACGGCGCAGCTGGGCGGAGACACGGTCGGTTCGATGGAAAGTCTTGGGCACGAGGAGCTCTTGGTTCAGTTGTCGCCCGACCAACGGTCGGGCGCTACATCTACATGGTACCCGACCGTGGGTCGGGTTCTACAGCATGGCAGGGCCCGACCGGGCTCTACCAGGGTAGGGCCCGACCGCTGGTCGGGCCACCGTGCAGCATTACAGGGTGCGCGGCACTTCGATGCGCTCGAAGCACTCGATCTGGTCGCCCGGCTTGACGTCGTTGTAGGCCTTCACCGCGATACCGCATTCGGTACCGTTGCGGACTTCCTCGACGTTCTCCTTGAAGCGGCGCAGCGATTCCAGTTCGCCCTCGAAGATCACCACGCTGTCGCGCAGGACGCGGATCGGCTTGTTGCGCTTGACCACACCCTCGATGACCATGCAGCCGGCGACGGCACCCAGCTTCGAGCTGCGGAAGACGTCGCGGACCTCGGCGATACCGATGATCTCTTCGCGGATTTCCACGCCCAGCAGACCGGAAGCCACCTGCTTCACCTGGTCGATCACGTCATAGATGATCGAGAAGTAACGCAGGTCGACACCGTTGGATTCGATGATGCGACGCGCCGAAGCGTCCGCACGCACGTTGAAGCCGATGACGGTGGCCTTCGACGCGGCTGCCGAGTTGGCGTCCGACTCGGTGATGCCGCCCACGCCGGAGTGGATCACGTTGATGCGGATGTCGTCGTTGGACAGCGCGACCAGTGCCTGGCTCAGGGCCTGCACCGAACCCTGCACGTCGGCCTTGATGACCAGGTTGAGGACCTGCTGGCCCTCGCCCTTGCCCAGGGTCGCCATGATGTCTTCCATGCGGCTGCCGGCAGTAGCGACCAGGCGCGATTCACGGCGCTTGGTCTCACGCTGCTGGGCCACGTCCTTGGCCAGGCGCTCGTCCTCGACCACCACGAAGTCGTCACCCGCTTCGGGCACGCCGGACAGGCCCAGGACCTGCACCGGAATGGACGGGCCGGCGAACTCCGGCTGCTTGCCGGTCTCGTCGAACAGCGCACGCACGCGGCCGTACTGGATGCCGCACACCAGGTAGTCGCCCTTCTTCAGGCGGCCCTGCTGCACCAGCACCGTCGCGACCGGGCCGCGGCCCTTGTCCAGCGACGATTCGATCACCACGCCGGAGGCGCGGCCTTCATCGACCGCCTTCAGTTCCAGCAGTTCGGCCTGGATCGAGATGGCGTCCAGCAGGTCGTCGATGCCCAGGCCGGTCTTGGCCGAGATCTCCACCATCTGGGTGTCACCACCGAAGTCTTCGGCCACGACCTGCTCGGACAGCAGTTCGTTCTTGACCCGCATCGGATCGGCGTCGGACTTGTCGATCTTGTTGATCGCCACGATCAGCGGCACACCCGCCGAACGGGCGTGCTGGATCGCTTCCTTGGTCTGCGGCATGACGCCGTCATCGGCGGCCACGACCAGCACCACGATGTCGGTCAGCTTGGCGCCGCGCGCACGCATCGAGGTGAAGGCGGCGTGGCCCGGGGTGTCCAGGAAGCTGATCACGCCCTTGGGCGTGTCCACGTGGTAGGCACCGATGTGCTGGGTAATGCCGCCCGCCTCGCCGGTGGCGACCTTGGTGCGGCGGATGTAATCCAGCAGCGAGGTCTTGCCGTGGTCGACGTGGCCCATGATGGTGACCACCGGCGGACGCTGGGTGGCCTCGCCCTGGTTTTCACCGGCCGAGGCCAGCAGTGCGTCTTCGGCGTCGTTGTCGTTGGCACGGATCGCCTTGTGGCCGAGTTCTTCGGTCACCAGTGCGGCGGTGTCGTGGTCGATGGACTGGGTGATGGTCGCCATCACGCCCATCTTGAACAGCGCCTTGACCACCTCGCCGCCCTTCAGCGCCAGCTTCTGCGCCAGGTCGGCCACGGTGATGGTGTCGCCGATCGCCACTTCACGCACCACCGGTGCGGTCGGACGCTCGAAGGCGTGCGGACCGGCATTGTTGCCACCGCGCGACATGTCGCGACGGCCACCGGCCTGGTTGCGGCCGCCCGGACGACCCCGGGTGTTGCTGTTGTTGCTGTTGCCACGACGCGCACGATCGGCGGCCGACAGGTGCATCTGGCCGGCGAAACGGTCACCCGGGCCACGCTCGTTGCGCGGCGCGCTGCGGTTGTTGCGGTCGTCGTTGCGCGGCGGCGGCGGTGCACCACGCGGCGCAGCCGGGGCTGCGGCCGGGGTACGCGGCGGGCGCGGCGCGGTTTCGTCGATCGGAGCACGCTTGGGCTTGCTGGCAGCCAGCGTCTCGGCCGCCTTGGCGGCAGCCGCAGCTTCCTCGGCGGCCTTCTTCTCGGCCTCGGCGCGTTCCTTGGCGGCGGCCTCTTCCTCACGGGCACGGACGATGGCTTCGTCGCGCAGACGATCTTTTTCGGCCAGGGCCTGCTGTTCGGCGAGGTTGCGCGCGCGCGACTCTTCCAGCTTGCGCAGGATGTCGGCGCGCTCTTCGTCCGGCGTCATGGCGCGAGCACCATCCTTGACGTAGGTCCGCTTCTGGCGCACCTCGACATTCACGGTCGTCTTGCTGCGACCGGAATTGACCGTCACTTCCTGCTGCTTCCGGCGGTTGAGCGTGATCTTCTTTGCAGACTGATCGGTCTCTTCCGGGGCCTGCTCGGGCTTGCCGTGCGAACGACGAAGGAAGCCCAGGAGCTTCACCTTCTCGGAGCTGGTCACGACCTGGTCGGGACCGCTGAACTTCATGCCGGCACCGGCCAGCTGTTCCAGCAGTTTTTCGACCGGCGTGTTGACCAGTTCGGCAAGCTTGCGGATGGTGGTTTGCTGCGACATTCGGATCCTATGATCTTGTGGGCGCCCCCCCGCATCTGGAGGTGGCGCGGATTCTACGCCCTGAGCGGCTCAGGGCCCTGTTCATTGCCGGCTCATTCGCCGCGTTCCAGTCGGGCGATCTCCTCGGCACGGGCGGCCAGGATCAGCGCAGCGGCGCGCGCCTGATCCAGTCCTTCGATGCCGAAGTCCATGACCTCGTCGGCGGCCAGGTCGGACAGATCCTCGCTGGTACGCACGCCGTGGCCGGCCAGCGCGTATGCGGTGGCTTCGTCCATGCCCTTCAGGGACAGCAGGTCCTGCGCCGGCTGGCCGTCTTCAAGGCCTTCTTCGACTGCCAGGGCCTCATTGAGCAGCGCATCGCGGGCACGAGCGCGCAGCTCTTCGACGATGTCCTCGTCGAAACCTTCCACGGCCAGCAGTTCGCCGACCGGAACATATGCGATTTCCTCGACGGTGCCGAAGCCTTCGCTGACCAGGATGCCGGCGATTTCCTCGTCCACTTCCAGCTTGTCCATGAACAGCTGGCGGGCGGCAGCCTGCTCGGCCTCCGACTTGGCGGTGACCTGGTCCTGGGTCATCACGTTGAGCTGCCAGCCGGTCAGGCGGCTGGCCAGGCGCACATTCTGGCCACCCTTGCCGATCGCCTGGGCCAGGCGGTCTTCGGCAACGGCCAGGTCCATCGAGTGCTTGTCTTCATCGACGATGATCGACTGCACTTCGGCCGGTGCCATCGCGTTGATGACGAAGTTGGCCGGGTTGTCGTTCCACAGCACGATGTCCACGCGCTCGCCATTGAGCTCGTTGGACACGGCCTGCACGCGCGAACCGCGCATGCCGATGCAGGCACCGATCGGATCGGTGCGCTGGTCGTGGGCCAGCACGGCGATCTTGGCGCGGTCGCCCGGGTCACGTGCACAGGCCTTGATTTCCACCAGGCCCTGGCCGACTTCCGGCACTTCCAGCTTGAACAGCTCGATCATGAATTCCGGCGCGGCGCGGCTGATGAACAGCTGCGGGCCACGCGGCTCGGAACGCACTTCGGCCAGGTAACCACGCACGCGGTCACCGGCGCGCAGCACGTCGCGCGGGATGCCCTTGTCCTTCGGAATGAAGCCTTCGGCGTTGCCACCCAGGTCGACATAGATGTTGCCGCGCTCGGCGCGCTTGACCACGCCGGTGATCAGTTCACCCACGCGGTCCTTCCACGCATCCACGACCTGCTGGCGCTCGGCTTCGCGCACGCGCTGGACGATGACCTGCTTGGCCGCCTGGGCAGCGATGCGGCCGAAATCCGGGTTCTCGATCTGCTCTTCGATGAAGTCGCCGACCTCGACGCCCTCGGCTTCGTCAACGGCGTCCATCAGGCGGATCTGGCGGTCGGGCGATTCCATGACCACGTCATCGGCCACCACTTCCCAGCGGCGGAAGGTCTCGTAGCTGCCATCCTTGTGGTCGATGACCACGCGGGTCAGCACTTCCTCGTCGGGATAGCGCTTCTTCGCTGCCGAGGCCAGGGCGGCCTCGATGGCATCGAAGATCACTTCACGCGGCACGCCCTTCTCGTTGGCGACTGCGTCGACTACCAGCAACAGTTCCTTGCTCATTGGCTCACTCCGCGCGCGGCTTCTTTGCCGCCGGCTCGTTGGAAGAAGAATTCGTGTTCGGCTTCGGACGCTTCGGTGCCGGACCGGTCGGCTTGCTCGGGGCCAGCCCCAGCGCCACCCAGTCGGGCATGATCCGTGCCTTGTCGATGTTGTCGGCCGACACGACCACTTCGGCCTTGTCGACGATGAACGTGATGGTCCCCGCCGCCTCGTCGGTCGCCTCGATACGACCCTGCAGGCGACGACGGTTGTCCTGCGGCAGCTTCAGCGTGACCTTGGCCGATTCGCCCTGGTGGCGGGCAAACTGCTCCAGGTTGAACAGCGGCCGGTCCACGCCCGGCGAGGACACTTCCAGCGTGTAATTGCCGCTGATCGGGTCCTCGACGTCCAGCTGCGCCGACACTTCGCGGCTGACCCGCTCGCAGTCGTCGACATTGATGATGCGCTCGGGCTGTTCAGCCAGCGGCACGTCGATGTAAAGGCGCAGGGTCGCACCGCCGGGGGCCGGCAGATACTCAACGCCCAGCAGCTCCAGGCCCAGCGACACAACGGTCGGGGCGAGCAGATTCGCGATGTCGGTTGCCTTGTCGCTCACAGCCTGCCTTGATCTCTATGGTTGGGTGCCGGCCTTGGCCGGCGTGGAAACATGACGCCCCGGAAACGACAAAGGGCCCGCTGGGCCCCTTTTCCGGAAAGACTCCGGTGACTGGATTCCGGTTGCAACCCGCATGGCCTGCCGGTTGCGGCCCTCCTTCCGGATCTGGCCTCCCGCCGGGAGGCCGCCTTCAGGGGTACTGCTAGGCCGCTGATGATAGCGGCTGCACCGCGCTGGTGCAAGGTGCGGACCCGGGGTCAGATCCCTTTTGCCGTGGAAGAGGGATCTGACCCCGATCACGCGGAAACGACGCAGACCCCAAAGAAAAACGCCTCCGAAGCAGGGCTTCGAAGGCGATTCCTTTACTTGGTAGCGGGGGCAGGATTTGAACCTGCGACCTTCGGGTTATGAGCCCGACGAGCTGCCAGACTGCTCCACCCCGCATCAGAAGCGGAATTATGAGCGATTGCTTCGAAACATGCAAGCGATCCCTCATTCATCAAACCGGTTGGCGCCGATCCGACGTTGGTAGCGGGGGCAGGATTTGAACCTGCGACCTTCGGGTTATGAGCCCGACGAGCTGCCAGACTGCTCCACCCCGCACCGGAAGTACTTGAACTGCTGCCCCACCCTTTCGAGGGAGGCTGCCGCAACGATGTTCTGGCTGAACCGCTGCAGTGACAACTCAGGCTGCGCATATTACACGAATCGCGCAGCTTTGTGTCAACTTTTATGCAAGATGCGCAAATGCCTGCTGGCACCAGACCATGATCGGGTTCCAGGCCAGGCCCAGCGCGAGCAGCGCCAGGGCATTCACGCCCAGCACCACGCCCAGCACGCGGTCGTTGCTGCGCGGCATGGCCTCGCCCACCGGCTCATCGAAGTACATGACCTTGATGACGCGCAGGTAGTAGAAGCAGCCGACCACGGCGCACAGCACGCCGAGGATGGCCAGCCACAGCAGGCCGCCGTTGACGGCCGCGCCCAGCACCGCCAGCTTGGTCCAGAAGCCCAGGAACGGCGGGATGCCGGCCAGCGACGCCATGATGCACAGCACCAGGCCGGCCATCCACGGGTTGCGGGCGTTCAGGCCCTTGAAGTCCTCGATGTTCTCGGCTTCAAAGCCGGCACGCGACAGCGCGATGATCGCGCCGAAGGCCGCGGTGGACATGATCGCGTAGGCCAGTGCGTAGAACAGCGCGGCCGCGTAGCCCTGCGAACCGCCACCGGCGATGCCCATCAGCAGGAAGCCGATGTGCGAGACAGTGGAGAACGCCAGCATGCGCTTGAGGTTGCTCTGCGCGATGGCCATCAGGTTGCCGATGACCAGCGATACCGCGGCCAGGCCGGCGATCAGCAGCTGCAGTTCGGTCGACAGCGGACCCACGCCCATTTCCAGCAGGCGGTAGGCCATGCCGAACGCGGCCAGCTTCGGCGCCGAGCTGATGAACAGTGCGATCGGTGCCGGGGCACCCTGGTACACGTCGGGCAGCCACATGTGGAACGGCGCGGCACCCAGCTTGAAGGCGACGCCGGCGATCATGAACACCGCACCGGTGATCAGCAGCACGCGCTCTTCCGAGTGCGGGATGGCCTCACGGATCACATCCAGGTGCAGGCTGCCGGTGGCGCCGTAGATCAGCGACATGCCGTACAGCAGCAGGCCCGAGGCCAGCGAACCCAGCACGATGTACTTCATCGCCGCTTCCGAGGCCAGGCCGCTTTCGCGGTTGCTGGCGACCAGGGCGTAGGAGCACAGCGCCAGCAGTTCCAGGCCCAGGTAGACCATCAGCAGGCTGCCGGCCGAGACCAGGATCATCATGCCGGCGGTGCCGAACAGGATCAGCACCGGGATCTCGCCCTGGAACAGGTCGCGGTCACGCAGGTAGCGCCAGCCGTAGACCAGGGTCAGGCCGCTGAGCAGCACGATCCCGGTCTTCATCACGTCCGCGGCGGTATCGCGCACGAACATGCCATGGAAGACCTCGCCCTGCCCGCCCACGCCGGTGGCCAGCATGAACAGCACCACGGCCAGCGCAGCGAGCGAGAACAGGTGGGTGACGATCTTGTTCCGGTTGCTGACGAACAGGTCGAGGATCATCAGGGCGAAGGCGCTGCCGATCAGCACCAGCTCGGGAGCGAGCGGTGGCAGGTCAGCGGCGGTCAATGGCAGCAGCGGCGAGGTGGTCATCATCAAATCCTGGAATTACAGCAGCTTGCTGGATGCGATCTGCATCGCCAGCTTCGCGATCGAGGGCTCCATCAGGTCGGTCAGCGGCTTGGGGTAGATGCCCAGGGCCAGCACGCCGATGGCGAACACGCCCAGCACCAGCCATTCGCGGCCGTTGATGTCCTTCAGTTCGGCAACATGGCTGTTGGCCACTTCACCGAAGAAGATGCGCTTGTACAGCCACAGGGTGTAGGCGGCACCGATGATCAGGGTGGTGGCCGCGCCCAGGGCGATCCACGGATTACGCTGGAAGGCCGACAGGATGACCATGAACTCGCCAACGAAGCCGCTGGTACCCGGCAGGCCCGCGTTGGCCATGAAGAACAGCATCGCGAAGGTGGCGAACCACGGCATCACGTTGACCACGCCGCCGTAGTCGGCGATGCGGCGGCTGTGCATGCGGTCGTACAGCACGCCGACGCAGGAGAACATCGCGCCGGACACGAAGCCGTGCGAGATCATCTGCACCATGGCGCCCTGCAGGCCCAGGCGCGCGGCATCGGCGTTGCCGGCTTCACGCACCAGCCACAGCGCGATGAAGGTGCCCAGGGTGACAAAGCCCATGTGCGCGATCGACGAATAGGCGATCAGCTTCTTCATGTCGTCCTGCACCAGGGCGACCAGGCCGACGTAGATCACCGCGATCAGCGACAGTGCAATCACCAGCCAGGCCCACTCCTGCGACGCGTCCGGGACGATCGGCAGGTTGAAGCGCAGGAAGCCGTAGCCACCGATCTTCAGGGCGATCGCGGCCAGGATCACCGAACCGGCGGTCGGCGCTTCCACGTGGGCGTCCGGCAGCCAGGTGTGGACCGGGAACATCGGCACCTTGACCGCGAAGGCGATCAGGAAGGCGAAGAAGATCCAGGTCTGCTCCTTGGCCGACAGCGGCAGCGCGTACAGGTCGGCCAGCTGGAAGCTGCCGCCCTTCATGTACAGGTAGATCAGCGCCACCAGCATCAGCACCGAGCCGAGGAAGGTGTACAGGAAGAACTTCAGCGCGGCGTAGATGCGGCGCGGACCGCCCCAGACACCGATGATCAGGAACATCGGGATCAGCATCGCTTCGAAGAACACGTAGAACAGCATCGCGTCCGTCGCGGCGAAGATGCCGACGGTGACGCCTTCCAGGATCAGGAAGGCCGCCACGTACTGGTTGACGCGCTTGTCGATGGCGCTCCAGGCGCCGATCAGGGCAAGCACGCTGACCAGGGTGGTCAGCAGGATCAGCGCCACGGCAATGCCGTCCACGCCCAGGTTGTAGCCGATCTTGTACGCCGGGATCCAGGCATGGGTCTCGACGAACTGCAGACCATCGACGCCTGCGTTGTAGCCGCTCAGCAGCGAGAGGCTCGCCACGAACGTCAGCACCGCTACGCCCAGCGACGCCCAGCGGGCGGTCTGCGCATCACGGATCGCAAGGATCAGGGCACCACCGATGATCGGCAGCCAGATGAGGACACTGAGTAGAGGCCAGTTCGACACGTCTTCTTATTCCGTACAGGTCATCAACGCAGGTAATGCATCAGCACGCCCAGCAGGGCAATCAGGCCGATGATCATCGCGAAGGCGTAGTGATAGAGGAAACCGGATTGGGTACGACGCAGCACGCCGGCTGCGACGTCCACAACACGTGCCGAGAGATTGACCACGCCGTCGACGATGTTGCTGTCGATCCAGCGCGAGACCTTGCCCAGCTTGACGCTGCCACCGGCAAAGCCATCGATCCACAGCTTGTCGAAGCCGTACTTGTTTTCCAGTACCGACACCAGCGGAGCGAACGTCTTGCGGGCCTTGCCCGACAGGTCCGGCTTCCACAGGTAGAACAGTGCGGCCAGCAGGAAGCCCGCAACGGTCAGCATGAACGCCGGAGCCATCATGCCGTGCAGCGCGAAGGCGACCGGGCCATGGAACTCCTCGCCCAGGAAGCCGATGGTGTTCTTGGCCGGATCGTAGAAGTCGACGATGCCGGTGAAGAACGTGTGCGCCTGGCCCTTGATGGCATCGTGCGCGTGGTTGCCGGCCCAGTCGGTGCCGTACAGCATCGGGCCGATGCTGAAGAAACCGATGGCGATCGACGGGATGGCCAGCAGGATCAGCGGCAGGGTCACCACCCACGGGGTTTCGTGCGGCTCGTGCGGACCGTGGCCATGGCCGTGGTCGTCATGATGCGCATCGCCGTGGTGGGCGTCGGCGGCGTGGTGATCGTCATGGCCGTGGCCATGGGCGTGGTCATCATGCGCGTCGCGGAAACGCTCCTTGCCGTGGAAAGTCAGGAACAGCAGGCGGAAGCTGTAGAAGCTGGTGACGATCACGCCACCCAGCACCGCCCAGTAGCCATAGGTGGCCACCCAGCTGTTGGACAGGTGCGCGTGCAGCTCGGCGGCCTCGATGATGGTGTCCTTCGAGTAGAAGCCGGAGAAGAACGGCGTGCCGACCAGCGCCAGGGTACCGATCCACATGGTGATGAAGGTGATCGGCATGTACTTGCGCAGGCCGCCCATCTTGCGCATGTCCTGCTCGTGGTGCATCGCGATGATGACCGAGCCGGCGCCCAGGAACAGCAGGGCCTTGAAGAAGGCGTGGGTCATCAGGTGGAACACGGCGGCCGAATAGGCCGACACGCCCAGCGCAACCGTCATGTAGCCCAGCTGCGACAGGGTCGAGTACGCGACCACGCGCTTGATGTCGTTCTGCACGATGCCGATCAGGCCGGTGAAGAACGCGGTGGTGGCACCGATGAACAGCACGAAGTTCAGCGCGGTCTGCGACAGCTCGAACAGCGGCGACATGCGGGTGACCATGAAGATACCGGCGGTCACCATCGTCGCGGCGTGGATCAGTGCCGAGATCGGGGTCGGGCCTTCCATCGAGTCCGGCAGCCACACATGCAGCGGGACCTGGGCCGACTTGCCCATGGCACCGATGAACAGGCAGATGCAGATGACGGTGGCGATCGACCAGATCACCGGCTCGTTCAGCAGCTGCATGCCCAGCAGCGTGCCGTCCCAGATCTGCAGCTGGGCGCGCGGGTCGGCCAGCATGCCGGCCTGCGAGAACACCTGCGAGTAGTCCAGGGTGCCGAACACCCACAGCACGCCGGCGATGCCCAGCAGGAAGCCGAAGTCACCGACGCGGTTGACCAGGAAGGCCTTCATGTTGGCGAAGATCGCGGTCGGGCGCTTGAACCAGAAGCCGATCAGCAGGTACGACACCAGGCCCACCGCTTCCCAGCCGAAGAACAGCTGCAGGAAGTTGTTGCTCATCACCAGGGTGAGCATCGAGAAGGTGAACAGCGAGATGTAGCTGAAGAACCGCTGGTAGCCCGGATCGTCCTGCATGTAGCCGATCGTGTAGATGTGGACCAGCAGCGACACGAAGGTCACCACCACCATCATCATCGCGGTCAGCTTGTCGACCATGAAGCCGACGTGCGCCGAATACTGGCCCACTTCGAAGAACGTGTAGATGTTCTGGTTGAACGGCTGCGCACCGCCCCACAGCAGCTGGTAGAGCGTGTACATCGACAGGCCGCAGGCCACCGCGACGCCGAGGATGGTGATGGTCTGCGCGCCGAAGCGCTTGACCTGGCGACCGAACAGGCCGGCGATGATGCTGCCGAACAGCGGTGCGAGCACCACTGCGATCAACAGACTCTTGGAGAGAGTGATTTCCATCTGTGGATCAGCCCTTCAACGAATCGACTTCGCCGACATTGATCGTGCGGCGTGTACGGAACAGGGTCACCAGGATCGCCAGGCCGATGGCGGCTTCCGCGGCGGCGACGGTCAGGATGAAGAACACGAACAGCTGGCCGGACGGATCGCCCAGCTGACGCGAGAAGCCGACGAAATTGATGTTCACCGACAGCAGCATCAGTTCGATCGACATCAGCAGGACGATGACGTTCTTCCGGTTGAGGAAGATGCCGGCCAGGCTGATGGCGAACAGCACCGCGCCCAGCGCGAGGATATGGCCAAGGGTGATCACGGCTGGGTCTCCTCGCCGGCGACCGGCTTGCTGTTGCTGTGCACGACCGGTGCTTCGGCACCCATCTTGACCATGCGCAGGCGCTGGCCGGCCTTGACCATGGTCTGCTCGCCCGGGTTCTGGCTCTTCACGCCGGTACGGCGACGCAGGGTCAGCATCACGGCGGCAACCACGGCCACGGTCAGGATGACGGCGGCGAACTCGAACGGCAGCAGGTACTCGGTGAACAGCGTGCGTGCCAGCCAGGTGATGTTGGAGCTGTCGGCGGCGACCGCAGCGGCGTTGTCGGCCGGGAACGGCGTGACCGAACGCGCCTTGACCCCGATCAGGATCAGCATCTGCGCCAGCATCGCGACCGCGACAATCAGGCCGACCGGCAGGTAGCGCACCCAGCCCTCACGCAGCTTGGTGGGGTCGATGTCCAGCATCATCACCACGAACAGGAACAGCACCATCACCGCGCCGACGTAGACCAGCACCAGCGCCACACCGAGGAACTCGGCGCCCACCAGCAGCCACACGCAGGCGATGGAGAAGAAGGTCAGCACCAGGCAGAGCACGGCGTGAACCGGGTTGCGCACGCTGATCACCGCACCGGCCGAAACCGTTGCCGCGATGGCGAACACCCAGAAAGCGATATTTACCCAATCCATCTCTCGACCTCAGCGGTAAGCGGCATCGGCGGCGCGACGCTCGGCGATCTCGGATTCGAGACGGTCGCCCAGGGCCAGCAGCTGCGGCTTGGTAACGATGTTTTCGCCACGATTCTCGAAGTGGTACTCGAGGATGTGGGTTTCGACGATCGAGTCCACCGGGCAGCTCTCTTCACAGAAGCCGCAGAAGATGCACTTGAACAGGTCGATGTCATAGCGCGTGGTGCGGCGGGTGCCGTCCTCGCGCTTGGCCGAGTCGATGGTGATGGCCAGCGCCGGGCACACCGCTTCGCACAGCTTGCAGGCGATGCAGCGCTCTTCGCCGTTGGGATAACGGCGCAGCGCGTGCAGGCCACGGAAGCGCGGCGACTGCGGGAACTTCTCCATCGGGTACATCATCGTGTACTTCGGCTTGAAGCTGTACTTCAGCGTCAGCCAGAGGCCCGCCAGCAGTTCGAGCAGCAGCAGGCTCTTGAAGTAATGGGTAATCCTGTTCATCACTTTAGACGCCCTTTTGAATCACGCCGAAGAACACCATGACGGCGGTAACCGCGATCCACAGAATGGCCAGCGGGATGAAGACCTTCCAGCCCAGGCGCATGATCTGGTCGTAGCGGAAGCGCGGGAAGCTGGCACGGAACCAGATGTAGGCACTGGCGAAGAAGAACACCTTGACGAACAGCCACGGCGCGCCCCCCTTCCAGATCCAGTCGACCAGCGGCGAGACATCGCCGAAGTTGACCCAGCCCTGGACCGGGCTCAGCCAGCCGCCGAGGAAGAAGATCGAGATCAGGAAGCTGATCAGGATCATGTTCGCGTATTCGGCCAGGAAGAACAGGGCGAAGGCACCGCCGGAGTACTCGACCATGTGGCCGGCGACGATTTCCGACTCGCCTTCCACCACGTCGAACGGCGCGCGGTTGGTTTCAGCCACGCCCGACACCCAGTAGATGACGAACAGCGGGAACAGCGGCAGCAGGAACCAGTCGAAGAAGCCGGAACTGCCGGCCTGCGCCATCACGATGTTGCTCAGGTTCAGGCTGCCCGAGGCGATCATCACGCCGACCAGGGCGAAGCCCATGGCGATTTCGTAGCTGATCATCTGCGCCGAGGCGCGCATCGCACCCAGGAACGCATACTTCGAGTTGGATGCCCAACCGGCCAGGATGATGCCGTAGATGCCCAGCGAGGTCATCGCCAGCAGGTACAGCAGGCCGGCGTTGGCGTTGGACAGCACGATCTGCGAATCGAAGGGCACCACCGACCAGGCCGCGAAGGCCGGGGCCAGGGTGATCAGCGGGGCCAGCAGATAGATCGCCTTGTTGGCGCTGCTCGGCTGGACCACTTCCTTGAACAGCAGCTTGAAGACGTCGGCGAAGGCCTGGAAGATGCCCATGCCCACGTACATCGGGCCGTGGCGGACGTGCATCCAGCCGATCAGCTTGCGTTCCCAGACCACGTAGAAGGCCACCGAGATGATCACCGGAACGGCGATCACCAGGATCTTCAGGATGATCCAGATCAGCGCGCCGATGTCACCGAGGCCCAGCAGCCACTGGTGCAGCGGGTCGACCGCGTTCAACAGCAATTCGTTCATGCAGCCACCACCGATACGCGAGCGGCACCCAGCGGCGCGGTCGCGCCGTGGCCCGATTCAATCCAGACCGAACCCGCAGCGACGCGGGCGTCGACCACCACCGGCAGGGTGGCCTTGCCGGCATCGGTGCCGACCTTGGCCATCTGCCCTTCCTGCAGCTGCAGGCGAGCGGCATCTTCAGCGTTCAGCACGATGCGCGGGGCGTTGTTGAGCGGATGCGACTGCAGCGCCGGGGCGCGACGGACCACCGCATCGGTGCGGTAGATCGCGGCGGTCGAAGCCACTTCCAGGCCTTCGCCGGCAACCACCGGCTGCGCCGAAGCGGCAACGGTGACCGACACCGGGGCCAGGCTGGCACGCAGGCCGGCCAGGTCGGTGAAGTCGAAACCGGCCAGCGCCATGTCGCCGCCCAGGGCACGCAGCACGCGCCAGCCCTCACGGGCCTCGCCCGGCAGCTTGCCGCCGGCACGGGCGGACTGCTCGCGACCATCAAGGTTGGTCAGGGTGGCGTCGATTTCCGGCAGCGCACCGATCGGCAGGATCACGTCGGCGACGTCGCGGGTCGAGGCACAGGCGAACTGGCTGAAGGCCACCACCTGGGCGCCGACCAGCGCCTTGCGCGCGGCAGGGGCATCGGCAAAGTCCAGGCCCGGCTCCAGGCCGTACACCACGTAGGCCTGGCGCGGCTGCGCCAGCATCGCGGCGACGTCCTTGCCGGCCGGCAGCACGCCGGCGCGGGTCAGGCCAACGGCGTTGGCGCCCTGCGGGATGCGGCACAGCTTGGCACCGGTGGCGGCGGCGAACTCACGCGCGGCAGCGCGGATCGCGGCAGCCTGCGGGTGGTTTTCGGCGATGCCACCGACGATCAGCACGGTGTTGTTGCCGCCCTGCACTGCCGAACGCAGCTCGGCGTTGGCCAGCGCGTCGACGAACTTCGACGGCGCAACGATCTGCTTGCCGGCGATGCTGAAGGCGAAGTCGAAGTCCACCGGGTTGACGACGTGGATCTTCGCGCCGTTGGTGGTCTGCGCCTTGCGCAGGCGGGCGTGCAGCAGCGGCAGTTCGTGGCGGATGTTGCTGCCCAGAACGACGATGCGGTCGGCGCCTTCGATCTCGGCCAGCGGCAGGCCGAACACTTCGGCGGTTGCGGCGTCGGAGAAATCGCGGTTGTTGATGCGGTGGTCGATGTTGCTCGAGCCCAGGCCCTTGGCCAGGCGGGCCAGCAGCGCACCCTCCTCGTTCGAGGTGGACGGATGCACCAGCACGCCCAGGTTGTCGCCCTGGTTTGCCTTGAGGATCTCGGCGGCTGCGGCCAGGCCTTCGGCCCAGCTCACTTCCTTCCACTCGCCATTGACCTTGCGCAGCGGCTTGACCGCACGGTCTTCGCTGTACAGGCCCTGGTGCGAGTAGCGGTCACGGTCGGACAGCCAGCACTCGTTCACCGCTTCGTTGTCGCGCGGCACGGTGCGCAGCACTTCGCCGCGACGCACGTGCAGGAACAGGTTCGACCCCATCGCATCGTGGTAGCCCAGCGATTCGCGCGCGGTCAGTTCCCACGGGCGGGCGCGGAACTGGAACACCTTGTTGGTCAGCGCGCCGACCGGGCAGACGTCGACGACGTTGCCGGACAGCTCGGTGGTCAGCGGCTTGCCGTCGAAGGTACCGATCTGCAGGTTCTCGCCGCGGTACATGCCACCCAGTTCATAGGTACCGGCAACGTCGGCGGTGAAGCGGACGCAGCGGGTGCACTGGATGCAGCGGGTCATCTCGGTGGCGACCAGCGGGCCCATGTCCTCGTCCGGCACCACGCGCTTGCGCTCGTTGAAGCGGCTGACCGAACGGCCATAGCCCAGCGAAACGTCCTGCAGCTCGCACTCGCCGCCCTGATCGCAGATCGGGCAGTCCAGCGGATGGTTGATGAGCAGGAACTCCATCACCGAGCGCTGGAACTTCAGTGCCTTCTCGCTGCGGGTGGCGACCTTCATGCCGTCCATCACCGGGGTGGCGCAGGCCGGCGCCGGCTTCGGCGACTTTTCCACGTCCACCAGGCACATGCGGCAGTTGGCGGCGATCGGCAGCTTCTCGTGGTAGCAGAAGCGCGGAATCGGAATGCCGGCCTTGTCGGCCGCCTGGATGATCATCGAACCCTTGGGCACGACCAGCGACTTGCCATCGATCTCGATGGTCACGTGATCCGGTGGCACGTTCGGGTTTACGGGTTGCGCGCTCATGCGGCGGCTGCCTCCACCTTCTTGCCGTCAACCATCGAATGACCGTTGACGATGTAGTACTCGAATTCGTCCCAGAACTGGCGCAGGAAGCCCTGGATGGGCCATGCAGCCGCTTCACCGAACGCACAGATGGTGTGGCCTTCGATCTGCCCGGCCACCGCCTTCAGCTGGTGCAGGTCCTCCATCGTGGCCTTGCCGGCGACGATGCGCTCCAGCACGCGGTGCATCCAGCCGGTGCCTTCACGGCACGGGGTGCACTGGCCACAGGATTCCTTGTGGAAGAACTGGCTGATGCGGCAGGCGAACTTGACGCAGCACACGCTGTCGTCGAGCACCACGATCGCACCCGAGCCCAGGCCGGAGCCCAGCGCACGAATGGTGTCGTAGTCCATCGGCAGGCCCTTCAGCTCGGCCGCGGTCAGCACCGGCATCGAAACGCCGCCCGGGATCGCGCCCTTGAGCTTGCGGCCCGGACGCAGGCCACCGGCCATTTCCAGCAGGTCGTCGAAGGTGGTGCCCAGCGGCACTTCGAAGTTGCCGCCGTTCTGCACGCAGCCGGACACCGAGAAGCACTTCGGGCCGCCATTGGCGGTCAGGCTCAGGCCCTTGAACCACTCCGGACCGTTGCGGATGATCGCCGGAACCGAACCGTAGGTTTCGGTGTTGTTGATCGTCGACGGCTTGCCGTACAGGCCGAAGTTGGCCGGGAACGGCGGCTTGTAGCGCGGCTGGCCCTTCTTGCCTTCCAGCGATTCCATCAGCGCGGTTTCTTCGCCGCAGATGTAGGCGCCGGCGCCCAGCGCGCCGTAGATGTCGATGTCCACGCCGCTGCCGAGGATGTTCTTGCCCAGCCAGCCGTTCGCATAGGCGTCGGCCAGGGCCTGCTCGAAGTGCTCGAACGGCTCGTGGTGGAATTCACCGCGCAGGTAGTTGTACCCCACGGTCGAACCGGTGGCGTAGCAGGCGATCGCCATGCCCTCCACCACCGAGTGCGGGTTGTAGCGCAGGATGTCGCGGTCCTTGCAGGTGCCCGGCTCGGATTCGTCCGAGTTGCAGAGGATGTACTTCTGCATGTTGCCCTTGGGCATGAAGGACCACTTCAGGCCGGTCGGGAAGCCTGCGCCACCGCGGCCGCGCAGGCCCGAGGCCTTGACCATCTCGATGACCTGCTCCGGCGGGATCTTCTCTTCGAGGATCTTGCGCAGGGCGGCGTAGCCACCGGTCTTCAGGTAGCTTTCGTACGACCACGGGGTGTCGTAATGCAGGGTGGTGTAGACCACCTGGTGCGGCAGCGGCGCCGGGCCGACCGGACCCTTGGATTCGTGGTGATGTGCCATGCCCTTACTCCAGCCCGTCCAGCAGCTCGTCGACCTTTTCCAGGGTCAGACGCTCATGGTAGTGACCGTTGATGACCATCATCGGCGCGCCGCCACAACCGGCCAGGCACTCTTCCTCGCGCTTGAGGTAGACGCGGCCGTCCGGGGTCGATTCACCGTGCTTGATGCCCAGCTTCTTCTCGCAATGGCGGACGATGTCCTCGGCGCCATTGAGCCAGCAGCTAATGTTGGTGCAGATGGCCACGTTGTTGCGGCCCACCTTCTCGGTCTCGAACATCGAGTAGAAGCTGGCGACCTCGTAGGCCCACACCGGCGGCAGGTCGAGGTACTTGGCGACGGCGGCGATCAGCTCGTCGGTCAGCCAGCCCTGGTTCTGCTCCTGGGCCGCATGCAGGCCCTGCAGCACGGCAGAGCGCTTGCGGTCCGGCGGGAACTTGGACAGCCAGTGATCGATGTGAGCGCGGGTCTTGTCGCTCAGCACCACCATCGGGTCGACGTCGCGCGCCGCCTCGAAATTACCTGTCGCCTTCATCGGCCGACCTCAGCGAAATGCATAACGTGAAATTCCAGAAACTGCGGCGCCGGCTTGCGCCGGCTGCCTGCAGCGGGCGTTGGCGTGGCGGACGGCATTACCGGTCAACCTCGCCGAACACCAGGTCGTAGGTACCGATCATCGCCACCACGTCGGCCAGCATGTGACCGCGTACGATCGAATCGATCGAGGACAGGTGGGCGAAGCCCGGTGCGCGCAGGTGCACGCGGAACGGCTTGTTGGCGCCATCGGAGACCAGGTAGCAGCCGAATTCGCCCTTGGGCGCTTCCACGGCCGCATAGGTTTCACCCGCCGGCACGCAATAGCCTTCGCTGAACAGCTTGAAGTGGTGGATCAGCGCTTCCATGTCGTCCTTCATGTCCTCGCGCTTGGGCGGAGCGACCTTGAAGTTCTTGACCATGACCGGGCCGGGGTTGGCCTTCAGCCACGCCACGCACTGCTTGATGATGCGGTTGGATTCGCGCATTTCGGCGACGCGGACCAGGTAGCGGTCGTAGCAGTCGCCTTCCTTGCCCAGCGGGATGTCGAAATCGACGGCATCGTACTTGGCATACGGGCGCTTCTTCCGCAGGTCCCAGGCGATGCCCGAGCCACGCAGCATCACGCCGGTCATGCCCCACTGGTGGGCCAGTTCCGGAGTGACCACGCCGATGCCGACGGTACGCTGCTTCCAGATGCGGTTGTCGGTCAGCAAGGTTTCGTATTCGTCGACGCGCTTGGGGAACTCGACGGTGAAGTTTTCCAGGAAGTCGAGCAGCGAGCCTTCGCGCGAAGCATTCAGCTGCTTCAGCGCCTTGCCCTTGTGCCAGCGTGATTCCTTGTACTTCGGCATGTGGTCCGGCAGGTCGCGGTAGACGCCGCCCGGACGGTAGTACGCCGCATGCATGCGCGCGCCGGAGACCGCTTCATAGCAGTCCATCAGTTCTTCGCGCTCGCGGAAGGCATACAGCATCACCGCCATCGCACCCAGGTCGAGCGCGTTGGAGCCCAGCCACATCAGGTGGTTGAGGATGCGGGTGATTTCGTCATACATGGTGCGGATGTACTGCGCACGCTCCGGCGCTTCGATGCCCATCAGGGTCTCGATCGCGCGCACGTAGGCGTGCTCGTTGCACATCATCGACACGTAGTCGAGGCGATCCATGTAGCCGATCGACTGGTTGAACGGCTTGGACTCGGCCAGCTTCTCGGTGCCACGGTGCAGCAGACCCACGTGCGGGTCGGCACGCATGATGGTTTCGCCGTCCATTTCCAGGATCAGGCGCAGCACACCGTGAGCGGCCGGGTGCTGCGGGCCGAAGTTCATGGTGTAGTTGCGGATTTCCTGCCGGCTTTCGGCGGCGTTGCTGGCGAACGCTTCGCCGGCCTGGTGTACGTGGCTCACTTCACTGCCTCCTGCGCGCGCTCACCGGCTGCGGTCTGCAGACGGGCGTCGTCACGGATCACGCGCGGCACGCCGACACGCGGCTCCACCGAGGTGACCGGTTCGTAGATCACGCGCTTCTTTTCTTCGTCGTAGCGGACTTCGACATTGCCGATCAGCGGGAAGTCCTTGCGGAACGGATGGCCGACGAAACCGTAGTCGGTCAGGATCCGGCGCAGGTCCGGGTGGCCTTCGAAGATCACGCCGTACAGGTCGAACGCTTCGCGCTCGAACCAGTTCAGGCCCGGCCACACGCTGGTCAGCGAGGACACCACCGGCAGCGCTTCGTCAGGGGCGAAGCAGCGCAGGTGCATCATCAGGTTGTGCTGGTACGAACGCAGCTGGGCGACCACGGCGAAACGCTGGGTCGGCATGTGCTGCGGGCGGGCACCGTCGGCACCGTTTTCCTCGGTGGGGAACTCGCCCCACGCGAAGCGGCCCTGGGCCTTGCCTTCGACGCCACGGCTGAAGCCCTGCGAGGACACGTCGGCGGTGTCCCATTCGTCGGAGCCATAACCGAGGTAGTCGACGCCGCACAGATCCACGGCCTGCTCGAAACCAAACTCGTCACGCAGCGCCAGGGCGGTGGCGTGCCACTCGGCGGCAGGCACTTCCAGCGTCACTTCGCCGCGGGGTTCGACCACGATGACCTTCGCACCAGCGAAACGTGCGGAGAGTCGGTCGATGAAGGATGCTTGCTCTGCCATGGGGGCTTGGCGCGCTCTTGTCAGGTGAAGGGGTCAGCGGGCGATGGTCTGTGTACGCCAGATCTTCTTCTGCAGCTGCAGGATCCCGTACACCAGCGCCTCGGCGGTCGGCGGGCAGCCCGGGACGTAGACGTCCACCGGCACCACGCGATCACAGCCGCGCACGACAGAATAGGAGTAGTGGTAGTAGCCACCGCCGTTGGCGCAGCTGCCCATCGAGATGACCCACTTCGGGTCCGGCATCTGGTCGTAGACCTTGCGCAGCGCCGGGGCCATCTTGTTGACCAGGGTACCGGCCACGATCATCACGTCGGACTGGCGCGGCGACGGGCGGAACACCACGCCGTAGCGGTCAAGGTCCAGGCGCGCGGCGCCGGCGTGCATCATCTCGACCGCGCAGCAGGCCAGGCCGAAGGTCATCGGCCACATCGAGCCGGTGCGCGCCCAGTTCAGCAGTGCGTCGACGCTGGTGGTGACAAAGCCCTTTTCCAGCAGCGGGTTGTCGCCTTCCGGCCGCAGGATGTCATCAACCCGGCCTTCCGGCGACGGGTTGTTCATGAGGCCATCGAGAGTCTGAATCACTCCCATTCCAGCGCTCCCTTCTTCCAGACGTAAATGAAACCGAGGAACAGCATGCCGACGAACAGGCCCATGGTGACCAGCGAACGGGCGCCCAGCTCCATGAAGACCTGGGTCCACGGCACGATGAAGATGATTTCCAGGTCGAAGACGATGAACTGGATCGCGATCAGGTAGTAGCGCACATCGAACTTCATGCGCGCGTCTTCGAAGGCCTCGAAGCCGCACTCGTACGGCGAGAGCTTTTCCAGATCGGGGCGGCGGGGACCGAGGAATCGACCAACCAGCATCAGCGTAACGCCGATACCGGTGGCAACGATCAGAAACAGCAGAGAAGGCAAATATTCGGCCAGCACAGCGATTCTCTCTTGCCTCTGCCGCCGCGCCTGCAGGCGCTTTGGCATGGGGGAGTGGACGGGAACCTGCCTGGCGCCTTGCGCGCCAGACGAACCCGCTTTACTTACAAATGGTGCCCAAGAGGGGACTCGAACCCCTACGACTTGCGTCGCTACCACCTCAAGGTAGTGCGTCTACCAATTCCGCCACCTGGGCAAACGATCACATCAGACTATCTTCCCGATGCGCCGCGTATTGTAACCGGCTTCAGTGTTTCTGGGAGCCTTCCGAAGGCTTTTCTTCACCAGAAACCGAAGATTCCGCCTGAGCCGGCACATTCGCCGCCGGAACCGGGGCGGCCGGGACCGGATCGGCCTTCGGAACGGCCGGCAGTTCGCCCGCCGGAGCCGCCGGCGCGCTGGCCGCCGGGGCGGACATCAGGCCCAGGTCCTGGTCGGCCGCCGGACGGGTGCCGTGACCGGCATACCAGGCCATGAAGAGACTGATGCCGAAGAACACGACTGCCAGCCACTTGGTCGACTTGGACAGGAAGTTCGAGGCGCCACGCGCACCGAACACCGTGCCCGAGGCGCCGGCACCAAAGCCCGAACCCGCCGCCGCACCCGAGCCACGCTGCATCAGGATCAGCGCGATCATGGCCACAGCGACCAGCACGTAGACGACATTGAGGATCAACATCAGCATTGGAAACCGCCCTCGGACAATACTTCTAGGATTAGTTCGCGGCCGCCGCCCGTGCGATGGCCAGGAAGTCCGCGGCCACCAGGGAGGCACCGCCGACCAGCCCACCATCGACATCCGGCTGCGCGAACAGTTCCCCGGCATTGTCGGGCTTCACGCTACCGCCGTAAACAATGGGCAGTGAATCCGCAATTCTAGCATCGATGCGCGCGACTTCGCCACGGATGAACGCGTGCACCTGCTGCGCCTGCTCCTTGCTGGCGGTACGCCCGGTACCGATGGCCCACACCGGCTCATAGGCGACCACGGCCTGGGCGAAGCCGGCCGCGCCGGTCAGTTCCAGCACCGGCGCCAGCTGGCTGGCGATGACCGCTTCGGTCTGCCCGGCCTCGCGCTGCTCGAGGGTTTCCCCCACGCACAGCACCGGCACCAGCCCAGCGTGCAGGGCCGCGGCGAACTTGCGCGCGACCAGTTCGCTGCTCTCATGATGGTACTGGCGGCGTTCGGAATGACCGACCAGGCCATAGCGGGCCCCCACCTCGACCAGCATGGCGGCGCAGACCTCACCGGTGTAGGCGCCCTTCTCGTTGCTGCTCACGTCCTGCGCGCCAAAGGCCAGGCCGGTCTGGCCGAAGTCCTCGACCAGCTCGCCCAGGTACGGCAGCGGCGGCAGGATCACCACATCCACCCCATCCACCGGCAGCCCGGCAGCCACCTGCCCCAGCAGTTCATTGGCGAATTGACGGCTGCCATGCAGCTTCCAGTTTCCGGCGACGATCTTGCGGCGCATGAGCGGGTGGCTCCTGTGTGAAGTCAGCCGATCATGATACCCGTTACGGCAAAAATCCGTTTCCGTGTAAGCGGTTACATCGATTTTCAGCCAACGGCGCAGCCCCTCGTGGCGGGGGTTTGGTTGGGATGGTCGCGGAAAGCCCGGTTGGATGGGTGGGCTTGGCCGGGCGGGTGGGGATGGCGGGGGACGCCGTAACCCGTCCGTTCTGGCCGTGGACTTGCCGGCCAGCGGCCGGCACTACCGCGGCTGCAGGGCGCCGCCCTGCAAAGACAAAGGCCGCCTTTCGGCGGCCTCGCGTCTCATTACTTCAGCTTGATCTCGCGCAGGCGTTCCTCGAGGAAGCCGTGGGCGGTGATCGGCTCCGGATACCGGCTCGGGTTCTCCGGGGTGATGCACGAGGGCAGCACGTCGATCAGGAAGTCCGGGTTCGGGTGCAGGAAGAACGGCACCGAGTAGCGCGGCTGGCGCGCCAGTTCGCCCGGGGGGTTGACCACGCGGTGGATGGTCGACGGATACACGTGGTTGGTCAGGCGCTGCAGCATGTCGCCGATGTTGACCACGATGGTGTCCGCGTCCGAGGTGAACGGCACCCACTCGCCATCATGCGACTGCACCTCCAGGCCGGCGGCACTGGCGCCGACCAGCAGGGTGATGAAATTGATGTCGCCATGGGCGCCGGCGCGCACGTTCGGAATGTCGTCGGTGGTGATCGGCGGGTAGTGGATCGGGCGCAGGATCGAGTTGCCGAAGTTGGTCTTGTCGGCGAAGAAGTTCTCCGGCAGGCCGATGTGCAGGGCCAGCGCCGACAGCACGCGCGAACCCAGGTTGTCCAGCGCCTGGTACAGGCCGTAACCGCGCTCACGGAACCCCTCGACCTCGGTCGGCCACAGGTTCGGCGCCATCACGTCACGGTACTTGGAGTCGTCGGCGATCTCGCGACCGATGTGCCAGAACTCCTTCAGGTCGAAATGCTTGGAGCCCTTGGCGGTTTCCACGCCGAACGGGGTGTAGCCGCGGGCGCCACCGCTGCCAGCGACGTGGTACTTGCGCTTGACCTCTTCCGGCAGGGCGAAGAAGGCCTTGAAGGCATCGTAGGCCGCGTCGATGTCGGCCTGCGGAATGCCGTGGTTGCGGATGCCCGCGAATCCCCATTGGCGGTAGGCCGCGCCCAGCTCGGCCACGAAGGCCTCGCGGTCGCTGTCAAAACGGGTGATGTCGAGGGTGGGGATCTGGCTCACAGCGGTTCCTGGCTTGTCGTTGGGTCTGGGGGGCCAGCGCATTCATGGCCCGCCTGAACATTGTGACAGATCGCCCGGAGGACGCCACTTCGATACGAAGAAACAAACCGATACAATGCGCGACCCGCGCGTGGCGCAACGCGGCCATCACGTTGCCGCCGCTCCCCGTTCCCGCGCTCCCCGAACCCGCCCCGCCATGCCCGCCGCTGTCTCCGCCGCCCCTGCCGTCGAAGGTCCTGCCCAGCGCTGGCGCCGGCTGGCCTGGTGGTCGCTGTTCATCGCCGGCAATGCGGTCCTGGCAGCGGTGATCGCGCTGGGCAACGTGCCACTGCGTGACAATCCGGGCGGTGCCACGGGCCTGGCCTATCTGGCGATCGCCCTGCCCGGCCACCTGCTCGCGTTCGGCGCGCTGGCCGGCCTGCTGCCACTGCTGCTGGGCCTGTGGCCGCGCCGGGCGCGCACGTTGAGCGTCAGCGCCGTACTGCTGCAGGGGCTGTGGCTGTGCCTGCTGCTGGTCGACGCCAAGGTCTTCACCCTGTACCGCTTCCACCTCAATGCCATGGTCGTGAACATGGTGTTCGGCGGCGCCCTGCAGGACCAGGTCGCCCTGTCCTGGAAGACCTGGCTGCAGGTCGCGCTGCTGGTCGGCGCGGTCTTCACCGCCGAAGGCCTGCTGGCCTGGGCATGCTGGAAGCTGCTGCCGGCGGCATCGCATCGGCGCCGGGTGCTGCAGGCCTGGGCGGCGGTCGCGCTGCTGATGGGCGGTGGCCAGCTGGCCACGGCCTACTACGACGCGCGCGGCGACCGCGATGTGATCGCACAGTGGAACTACCTGCCGTGGGCACAGCCGATCACGGCCAAGAGTTTCATGCGGCGCCTGGGCGTGGTCAGCCAGCAGCAGGCCGGCCTGCCCGACCCGCGCCACGCGCAGCTGCTGTACCCGCTGCATCCGCTGCGCTGCCAGAGCCCACATCGCCCGAACGTGCTGATGGTGGTCCTGGAATCGCTGCGCCACGATGCGCTGACACCACAGCTGATGCCCCATACGTCGGCGCTGGCGCAGGACGCGCGCGTGTTCGACCACCACTTCAGTACCGGCAATGCCACCCGCTACGGCCTGTTCGGGCTGCTCTACGGCCTGCCCGGCGGCTACTGGCCGAGCATGCTGGACGAGCAGCGTGGTTCGCAGCTGTTCCAGGTGCTGGGCCAGCAGGGCTACGACCTGCACCTGTACGGCAGCGCGCCGATGTACAGCCCGGAATTCGATCGCACCGTGTTTGCCGATGTGCGCGACCAGCTGCACCAGGGGCCATCGGCGCTGAAGTCCGACGGTCGCGACCGCGCGATCGTCGGCGCGCTGCAGCAGGACATCCGCGCCAGCCAGGCGGCAGACCACCCGTGGTTCGGGTTCGTGTTCCTCGACTCCACCCACGCGCCCTACCACATGCCCGAGGGCTATCCGCCGGTGGCCACACCGATGGCCGCCGACATCGACTTCCTCAAGTTCGGCCCGGAGCATGACCCGACGCCGGAGCTCAACCGCTACCGCACCGCCGTGCACTATGCCGACAGCCTGATCGGATCGCTGCTGGACGACCTGCGCGCGCAGGGCCTGGCCGAGGACACCATCGTGCTGGTCACCGGTGACCATGCCGAAGAGTTCAACGACCTCGGGCTGAACTACTGGGGCCACAACGGCAACTTCTCCGACTACCAGCTGCAGGTGCCGTTCGTGCTGCATTGGCCGGGCAAGGCCGCTGGCCACGACGCACGCACCAGCTCGCACGAAGACTGGGTGCCAACACTGATGCGCCACGCGCTGGGCTGCGAGAACGCACTGGCCGACTACAGCACCGGACAGGACCTGCTGGCCGAGCCACAGGGCCAGCGTGCGCTGGTGGTCGAAAGCTGGTCGCAGCGCGCGGTACGCCATGGCGATGCGATCTATGTGTTCGACAAGTTCGGCAACGCCACCGCCCTGGACCTGCACTATCGCCCGCTGCCGCAGCAGGTGCCCGATGCCGCCGCCGTACGTACCGCATGGGAAGCGCTGACCCGCTTCCGCAATCGTTGACCTTCAAGGATCGATCCCGCATGAACCGTCCATTGCGCATCCTGCACACCGAAGCCGCCAAGGGAATGGGCGGGCAGGAGATCTACATCTTCCGCCACATGCAGGTGATGCGCGCGCGCGGCCACGAGGTGGCCCTGCTGTGCCAGCCCGAAGCCCGCCTGGCTACGCTGGCCCGCGATGATGGCTTCACTGTCCACACCCTGCGCATGGGCGGCCTGCTGCGCCTGCTGCGTGGCATCTGGTCGGTCTCGCGGCTGGTGCGCCGCGAGCGCTACGACGTGGTCAACACCACCAGCCGTCGTGACGCGCTGATCGCTGCCGCCGGCGCCCGCCTGGGCGGCACGCCGCTGGTGGTGCGCTCGCGCCACCTGATGAGCCCGGTCAATTCGCTGCTGACCTATACCGGCCTGCCGCACCGGGTGCTGACCGTCAGCAGCTTCGTCAAGCAGCTGCTGACCGAGCGCGGCATTCCGGCCGAGCGCATCGGTATCGTGCCGCCCATCGCCGTGCCGCCGCGCTGGAGCGAGATCCGCAAGGCCGATCCCTGGCAGTGCCTGCAGGAGGTGCGCGCAGACGTGCGTGCCGAACTCGGCTTCGGCGAACAGGACATCGTGGTCGGCTGCGTGGCGGTGCTGCGCGAGCCCAAGGGCCACGCCGACCTGCTGCAGGCCATGGTGCCGCTGTGCAGGACGCATCCGAACCTGCACCTGGTGGTGATCGGCGATGGCCAGCCGGTCATGGATCGGCTGCAGGCGATGCGCGACGAACACGGGCTGCAGCAACAGGTGCATCTGCTGGGCTACCGCGATGGCGCCTGCCGGCTGATGGCCGGTTTCGACATCTTCGCGCTGGCGTCGCACAAGGAAGCGGCCGGTACCGTGTTCCTGGAAGCGGCCTATGTCGGCGTGCCGATCGTGGCCACCCGCGTTGGAGGCGTGCCGGAGATGGTGGTCGATGGCAGCAATGCGATCCTCACCCGGCTGGGCGACAATGCAGCCCTGACCGGTGCCCTGCGCCTGTTGGTGGACGATCCGGAACGGCGCCGGCAGATGGGCCGCGCCGGGTGGGACTGGATGCGCAGCGCGCACCGCTTCACCCCCGACGGCCACGGCGAGACCACCGAACACTATTACCACCAGTGGCTGAAGGAGCTGGGACATGGCTGATGCCCGAACCGTACCGGTGCTGATGCACCACCACGTCAGCCCGTCGCCGGGCATGATCACCGTGTCGCCGGAGAATTTCGAAAGCCAGATCGCCTGGCTGGCCGGCAACGGCTGGACTTCGCTGACACTGGACCAGTACGCCGGTTTCCTGGCCGGCCGGCCGGTGCCGCGCAAGTCGATCGTGATCACCTTCGACGATGGCTACCTGGACAACTGGGTGTATGCGCACCCGATCCTGCAGAAGTACGGGATGCACGCGGTGGTGTTCGTGGTCACCGGCTGGATGGGCGAAGGCCCGCAGCGGCCGCATGCGGGGATGGCCGGCGCAACGCTGCCCCCCACGCCCGACCACCGCGGCTGCGAAGCGGCGATCTACGAGCAGAACCGCAGCGACGACGTGATGATGCGCTGGAGCGAAGCGCGCGCGGCCATTGCCGCTGGCACTTTCGAAGTGCATTGCCACACCCATACCCACACCCGCTGGCTGCGCCGCGACGACCTGGACCGCGCGCAGCGCCGTGCCGGCCTCAGCCGGGACCTGGCAGTCTCGCGCGAGGTCCTGAAGGAAAAGCTGGGCGAGGTGTCGGACACGCTGTGCTGGCCCTACGGCGATTTCGACCAGGATCACATCGAGGTGGCCCGCGAGCAGGGCTTCCGCTACCTGCACACCACCCACCCGTTCGGTCGCAACGTGGTGGGCGGCGACCCGGAACGCATCTACCGCTTCGCGATCCGCAACCGCCCGGCCAGCTGGCTGCGCAAGCGCATCGCGCAGAGCTACAACCCTCTGATCGCGCCGCTGTTCAATGGCTTCAAGGCACGCCAGAAGAAGATGGTGCCGGGCCCGTAAGCGTTACGCTGCCCTGTCGCTTGAACGAAAAACGCCCCGGCTTTGCGGGGCGTTTTCCGTTGGCTGAAGGTGCGGCCACCTCAGGCTGCGGCTTCACGCACCGCTGCGGACAGGCGATCCAGCGTGTCCTGCATCAGCGCTGCGTCATCGGCCTCGACCGTGACCCGCACCACCGGCTCGGTGCCGGACGGGCGCAGGAACGCACGGCCGCGACCGGCCACCGACTGCTGCGCGACGACCAGTGCGGCCTGCACGCTGTCGGCCTGCACCGTGGCCTTGGCCGAGACATTGCCCAGCCGCACGTTGACCGTCTTCTGCGGCACCCGCACCAGCCCCTTCAGCGCCTGGCGCAGGGTCTGGCCGCTGTTGCGCAACGCCACCAGCACCTGCAGCGCGCTGACGATACCGTCACCGGTGGTGGCGCGGTCCAGGCACAGCAGGTGGCCGGAGGCCTCCCCGCCGAGCACGCCACCGCCTTCGATCAGCGCCTGGTGCACGTAGCGATCACCGACATTGCTGCGCACGAACGGAATCTGCAGGTCGGCGAACGCCTTCTCGATGCCATAGTTGCTCATCAGCGTGCCGACCACCGGGCCGCGCAGGCGGCCTTCGTCCTTCCAGGCACGGGCCAGGATGTACAGCAGGTCATCGCCGTCGACCGGATTGCCCTGGTCGTCGGCCATCAGCACGCGGTCGCCGTCGCCATCGAAGGCGATGCCGAGATCCGCGCGGGTTTCGCGGACCTTGGCCGCGAGGTTGTCGATATGGGTCGAGCCCACGCCGGCATTGATGTTGACGCCATTGGGCTCGGCACCAATGCCGATCACCTCGGCGCCCAGTTCGCGGAACAGCAGCGGTGCGATCTGGTAAGTGGCACCGTGCGCGCAGTCCAGCACCAGGCGCACGCCGCGCAGGTCGAACGCGCGCGGTACGCTGGCCTTGCAGAACTCGATGTAGCGGCCGACCGCCTCGCGCGCGCGCGCGGCCTTGCCCAGCTTTTCCGATTCGGCGGTGGTGAACGGAACGTCCAGCGCCGCTTCCAGGGCCAGCTCGGTGGCATCGTCGAGCTTCTCGCCCTGGGCGGAAAAGAACTTGATGCCGTTGTCGTAATGCGGGTTGTGCGAGGCGCTGATGACGATGCCGGCATCCACGCCGAGCGTACGGGTCAGGAATGCCACCGCCGGGGTCGGCATCGGCCCCAGCAGCTGCACGTCGGCACCGGCGGCGACCAGGCCGGCTTCCAGCGCCGCCTCGAACATGTAACCGGAAATGCGGGTGTCCTTGCCGATCACCACGATCGGCCGCCGCCCATCCTGGCCGCGCTGGGCGACCAGGACGCGACCCAGGGCGTTGCCCAGGCGCAGCACGAAGTCGGCCGAGATCACGCCCTGGCCGACCCGGCCTCGGATGCCATCAGTACCGAAGTACTTGCGGCCTCCCATCAAGCCACCTCCGGCGCCGGCTGGCGACCCAGCATCGCCAGCAGGTCGGACAGGCGGTCGCGCATTTCGCGGCGGTCGCAGATCTGGTCGATGGCACCGTGTTCGAGCAGGAACTCCGAGCGCTGGAAGCCCTCCGGCAGCTTCTCGCGCACGGTCTGCTCGATCACGCGCGGGCCGGCGAAGCCGATCAGCGCCTGCGGCTCGGCGATGTTGATGTCGCCCAGCATCGCGAAGGAGGCCGAGACGCCACCGGTGGTCGGATGGGTCAGCACCGAAATGTACGGCAGGCCGGCTTCACGCAGCTTGCCCAGCGCGGCCGAGGTCTTGGCCATCTGCATCAGCGAGAACAGGCCTTCCTGCATGCGGGCGCCGCCGCTCTGCGAGAAGCACACGTACGGCGCACCGATCTCGACTGCGGTTTCGGCAGCCAGTGCGAAGCGCTCGCCGACCACCGAGCCCATCGAGCCGCCCATGAAGGCGAAGTCGAAGGACGATGCCACCAGCGCGCGGCCCTTGAGCAGGCCGCGCATGGCGATCAGCGCGTCGTACTCGCCGGTGTTCTTCTGCGCGATCTTGATGCGCTCGCTGTACTTCTTCTGGTCCTTGAACTTGAGCAGGTCGGTCGGCCCCAGGCGCGCACCGATCTCGGTGGTGCTGTCGGCGTCGAACAGGGCGGCCAGGCGCGCGCGCGCACGGATCGCCATGTGATGGCCGCACTTCGGGCAGACTTCCAGGTTCTCTTCCAGTTCCGGACGGTACAACGCGCTGCCGCAGTTGCTGCACTTTTCCCACAGGCCCTCGGGGACGCTGCGCTTCTTGCTGGGGGTGTTGTCGGTGCGGATGCCGGACGGCATCAACTTGCTGAGCCAACTCATGCGGGAGGACACTTCCGTTCAGGGCGGCCCAGGGGCCGCAAAGGCGGACAGTCTAGCTCCGCTTTCCCCGCCCGTGCACCCCCTTGCCAGCGGCGGGGCAGCCGGAAAAAACCATGCTGGGACGTACGTTTAGGTGCTGGGCGGTGCCCGCCGCTGGCCGGCAGCCCTTGCGTGCAGACCGATGGGTAGTGCCGGCCGCTGGCCGGCAGCCCTTGCACGCGCGCCCTCAGGAGGATGCCGGCCGGCGGCCGGCACGACCATTACGCGTCCAGCGCCTGCCGCAGCGGGGCCAGGAAAGAACGGGCACGCTGCGCGGCCTCTTCAGCCGAGCCCGCTTCGGCCAGCGCCGCCACCAGCGCGCTGCCCACCACCACGCCGTCCGCCTGCCGGGCCATGGCTGCGGCACTGGCGGCATCCTTGATGCCAAAGCCCGCCACCACCGGCACCGACGCACGCGCGCGCAACGCCTGCAGGCGGGCACTGGCGGCATCACTGTCCAGGCGCTCGGACGCGCCGGTGACACCGGCAAAGCTGACGTAGTAGAGATAGCCACGGGCCAGCGCCAGCAGCTTGTCGGCTCGTGCCTCGCTGGTGGTCGGCGACGCCAGCAGGACCAGCGCAAGGCCGGCGGCGTCGAACGCCTGCTGTGCGTCGCCCGCCTCTTCCGGCGGCAGGTCGACCAGCAGCACGCCGTCGACGCCGGCGTCGACGGCGGCCTTGGCGAAGGCCGCGTAGCCGTGGATCTCCACCGGGTTCAGGTAGCCCATCAGCACCACCGGGGTCTGCGCATCGCGCTCGCGGAACTGCGCCACGGCCTGCAGGACGTAGCGGCTGCCTGCACCGCGGGCCAGCGCGCGCTCGGAGCTGCGCTGGATGGTCGGGCCGTCGGCCATCGGGTCGGAGAACGGCACGCCCAGTTCAATCACGTCGGCGCCGGCCTCGACCAGTGCGTGCATGACCGGCACGGTGGCCTCCAGCGAGGGATCACCGGCCGTGACGAAGGGGATCAGCGCCTTGCGCTGCTGTTCGCGCAGACGCTGGAAACAGGCATCGAGTCGGGCTACGGACATTTCAGGCACATCCTTCAATCAGTTCAATCGCATCGCTGGTTCCCCAGTACATCCGGGTAACCTTCCCTTCAAACAGTTCCACGCGGATACCCAGGTCCGAACCGGGGTCCTGCCAGGTGAGGTACTCGCCCTGGTCACCGTCGTAGGCATGCGGGCTGGATACCGGCGGCTTCGGGAACTGGGCCATGGCCTGGGCGCGGGTCATGCCGACGCGCAGGCCGAACGGACCGGGCTGCGGCGTGGGCGCGCCGCTCTCCGGATCCCGTCCGAGGTCGAAACGGACGACGCGATCTTCATCGGTCATCATCGACACGCCAGGCGGCAGCCCCTTGCCGTCGTAGTACTCGCAACTGCCGCCCATGGCTTCGACGGCGCCCTGTGCCGTCCACGGCCCGACGGCCTGCAGATCGCTCATGTGCTGGCCGATCAGCACCTCGCCGGCATGGTCCAGCGCCACTGAGGCCACCGCGGGCGCATCATCGCCGTCCGTGCCTTCCACCGGTGGCGGATCGACAATCGGCGTGCGTGCGATCGGGTCGAGGTCGTCGTTGGCGGCCGGCTGCTGTGCCGGCTGCGTGGTGGCCCTGGCGGCCGGCGCCAGCACTGGCGGTTCCGGCGGCTGGCACGCGGCCAACCCCAGCGCCAGCAGCAGCACGCCACTGTTGCGCAGCAACGCGCTCACAGCACCAGCCCTTCGCGCGCGGCGATGGTGTGCACGTCCTTGTCGCCACGGCCGGACAGATTGCACAGCACGATCTGGTCACGCGGACGCTCGCGCGCCAGCTTGATCGCCTGTGCCAGCGCATGGCTGGACTCCAGTGCCGGCAGGATGCCCTCGGTATGCGCCAGCAGGTGGAACGCCTGCAGCGCTTCGTCATCGGTGATGCCGAGATAGCGGGCGCGGCCGGTGTCGGCCAGGAACGCGTGCTCCGGGCCGACGCCCGGATAGTCCAGGCCGGCCGACACCGAGTGGGTTTCGATGATCTGGCCGTCGTCGTCGCACAGCACATAGGTGCGGTTGCCATGCAGCACGCCCGGGCGACCGGCAGCGATCGATGCGGCGTGGCGCCCGGTGCTGATGCCGTCACCGGCGGCCTCGGCACCGACGATCTCGACCTGGCGGTCGTTGAGGAAGGCATGGAACAGGCCGATGGCATTGCTGCCGCCACCGACGCAGGCGGTGATCGCATCGGGCAGGCGGCCATACTCGGCCAGCATCTGCTCGCGTGCTTCGCGGCCGACGATGGCATTGAAGTCGCGCACCATGCGCGGATAGGGATCCGGGCCGGCGACCGTACCGATGATGTAGAAGGTGTCCTGCACGTTGGTCACCCAGTCGCGCATCGCTTCGTTGAGCGCATCCTTCAACGTGGCCGAACCGGAAGTGACCGGCACCACCGTCGCGCCGAGCAGCTTCATGCGGTAGACGTTGATCTTCTGCCGCTCGATGTCGGTGGCGCCCATGTACACCACGCACTCCAGGCCCAGCCGCGCGGCAACGGTGGCGCTGGCCACGCCGTGCTGGCCGGCACCGGTCTCGGCGATGATGCGCTTCTTGCCCATCCGCGCCGCCAGCAGCGCCTGGCCGATGGTGTTGTTGATCTTGTGCGCGCCGGTGTGGTTCAGGTCTTCGCGCTTGAGCAGGATCTGCGCACCGCCCACATGGTCGCTCAGGCGCTGGGCGTGGTAGATCGGGCTCGGCCGGCCCACGTAGTGGGCCAGGTCGCGGTCGTAGGCTGCCTGGAACGCCGGGTCCTGGCGGGCCTGGTCATAGGCCTGGGCCAGTTCCTGCAGCGGGCCGACCAGGGTTTCGGCGACGAAGCTGCCACCGTAGCGGCCGAAATGGCCCTGGGCATCCGGGAAGGCGTGGTAGTCGGCAATGGGGGAGGCAGACATGGAAGCGACCGCTGGTTCGAGACAGGTGGATACTCTAGCGCACGGTTCATGACCGGAAAATGGATATTATCTGGCGCATACCGTCAGGAAATCTCACATGAGCCGTTCCCTGCTGCCACCGCTCAATGCGCTGCGCGCGTTCGAGGCCACCGCCCGTCTCGGCGGCGTTGGCCGCGCCGCGCAGGACCTGCATGTCACCCACGGCGCGGTCAGCCGGCAGCTGAAACTGCTGGAAGACCACCTCGGCCTGGCACTGTTCCAGCGCGCCGGTCGTGGCCTGCGCCTGACCGCTGCGGGCACGCGCCTGCAGGCAGCGTGCAGCGACGCGTTCGGCGGCATCGAAGACTGCGTGCGGGAACTGCGGCGACCGGCGGCGGCCCCGGCGCTGGTGCTGGGCTGCAGTGGCAGCGTGCTGGCCCGCTGGATGATCCCGCGCCTGCCCGCGCTGCAGGCCGCCCTGCCCGGCGTGCGCCTGCAGTGGTCGGCACTGGATGGCAGCTTCACCGAGGCGCAGGCAGCGCTGGATGCGGTGCTGCTGCTGGCCCAGGGGCCGTGGCCGCGCGGTTGGCAGGTGCGTGAGCTGGCGCCGGAACGGGTTGGCGTGGTGGTGGCGCCATCGCATCCGGCTGCGCAGCGCCTGCGACATGTACCGCCCTCGGCACTGCTGCAGGAGACGCTGCTGCACACCAGCTCACGACCGCAGGCGTGGCCAGCGTGGGCGCAGGCACAGGGTCTGGACGTGTCGAAGCTGCAGTTGGGCAGCGCGTTCGAACATCTCTACTACCTGCTGGAAGCCGCCGTGGCCGGGTTGGGCCCGGCGATCGCGCCCGAGCCACTGGTGGCCGAGGACCTGGCGGCGGGCCGACTGATTGCCCCGTGGGGATTTTCCGCCACCGGTGGCTTCTGGGTGCTGGCACGGCCGGATGGACCGGCAGATGCGCGCGTGGACGCGCTGGCCGACTGGGTGGCCGCGCAACTGCGCTGACAACAAAAAGGGGACGGAGGGGATTAAGTCGCAAGTGGCACAAACGACTTAATTCCCTCCGTCCCCTTTTTTCAGCTGGCAGTCGGGGTGGCCAGTCGCTGCTGCAGGTCTTCGCGCAGACGCGACAGCTCGACTTCGGCCTGCTGCCGCTGCTGCATTCCTTCGCGATGGATGCTGCGCACTTCCTCGACCGTGGCGATCAACTGGTCGTGCACGTGGCGCAGCGTGGCCACGTCGATCACGCCGCGCTGGTTGCTGCGTGCGGTATCGACCGAGGCCTGGCGCAGCAGGTCGGCGTTGCGGCGCATCAGCTCGTTGGTGGCATCGTCGATGGCGGTGGACAGCTCGACCGCGGCCTTCTGCTCACCCAGCGAAAGCTGGATGGCAAACTGGCGCTTCCACGACGGGATGGTGATCTCGCGCACCGTGTTGAACTTCTCGATCAGCTGCAGCGCGTTGGCCTGGATCAGGCGGATCATCGGCAGCGACTGGTCGGCCGCATGCTGCATCAGCTGCAGGTCGGACACGCGCTTTTCGAGGAGGCGGATCGCGTTGTCGACTTCGCCCTGGCGGATGCGCTGCTGCGGATCCTCACTGCCCTGCCCGGCCTGTTGCTCGGCCTGCAGTTCGGCCAGACGCTGCTTGCCGGCCGCAGCATACAGGCCCAGCGCATGGCGTTCTTCGCGGACGATGTCGTGCATGCGGTCGAACTCGCCCACGCGCTTGCCCATCAACGCCTGCTGCACACCGACATCACCCAGCAGCTGCTCGATCTGCGCATTGGTGTCGCTGAACTTCTGCACCAGCTCGCCCTTGGATACGCGCAGGCGGTCGATCAGGCCACCGATCACCGGCACCTTCGACCGCTGCGCGAAGCCGTCCAGCTTCAGGCTGCGCGCGATGCGCACCACTTCGCCCAGTTTCTCGCCGCTGGCATCGAGGTCACGATTGCGCACCTGGTCCAGCAACTGGCTGGAAAACGCTGCGGTGCGCGTGGCCGCTTCGCGACCGAAGACCTGCAGGTTGCCCGGGCGCAGGTCATCCAGCTCCAGACGGATCTCGGCGATGCGCGGCAGATCCTCGCGGACCAGGCCAAGCGCCTGCAATACGCCTTCATCGAGCGGAGCGGCGGTGGTCGTGCCGGGCACGAGGGCACCGGGGGTCTGGCTGTCCTGGGTCATCGGGCAGTCTCCTTGCAGTTGGGTAAGCGGCAGCGGCGGCCGGCTCAAGGCAGTCTAGCCTGAGCCGCCGCGACCTCGTCATCGATCTGTGCGTGCAGCGTGGCGGCCTTCGCCGCCAATGTGGCGCCGGCCGCGGCCTGGCCCGCCGCGGCGGCCTGCCGCCAGGCTGGCAACAGGACGTCATGGATGCGCGCGAAGCGTTGCAGCAGCACATTGTCCTGGTCCTGCAGGAGCTGCCACTGGCCGGCCTCGAGACGGCGCAGCGTGGCCAGCCGGCGCAGATGATCGAGCCGTTGCGACAGCGCGGCCTGGCCGGCGATATCCAGCGACGCCAGCCGCAGCGCTGCCAGCTCGACCCAGGCGTCCAGCGCTGCGGCCGCCGCTGAATGTCCGGCAATGGCCATGGCCCGCAGCTGCAGCTGCCGCTGCAGCTGCTGGGCCTGCTCGCGCGCCTGCAGGGCCAGCACGCCCAGTTGCGACTGCAGCGCACGTGCTTCCGCCTCGCGATCGACATCGCGCCCCAGCAGGCGGCCCCACCAGCCCGCCTGCCGCCGGATCTGCGCCGGGTTATCGGCCTGCAGGGCCAGCGCGATGCGTGCCAGTGCGGCCACCAGGCCTGCGCCCGCGCCCGGCGGCAACGGTGTTTCGCGCCGCGCCAGCGCCTGCAGCAACGGCGCACCATAGGTGGCCAGCACGGCGACATCGGCCGTGTCCGGCAAGCTCGGTGGCGGCAGTGGCGCCTGCATGGTCACGGCAGCGGCGGCGGCTTCGGTGTCGGTGCTGGAATCCCCTCACTGTCGTCCGGCGGCAACGACTCGCCGTAGAAGTGACGCATCAGGGCCTCATCCAGCGCGCGCTCCTCCGGCGTCGTGGCACGGCGCACACGCGCACGCTGCGCCACCGCACTGTTCGGCACCCCACGCTCGACCTGCTGCCGCGCCCAGCCGGCGAACGCGGCCAGGGTCTGCGACACCTGTGCCTGCTGCGCCTGCGATGCCGCCAACAGTTCCACCAACGGTGCCAGGCCAGCCTGCAGGTCGTCGGCCAGGACCGTCGTCGGCACACTGGCGGCTGCCGCGACCGGCACCGGCGCGGCGGCCGGACGTGTTTCAGAAAGACGATGCAGGGCCTCCAGCAACGCCGGCCACGGTGCCGGGTCGGCAACGGCAATCGCTTCCGGCGCCGACGGTGGAAGCTGCAGGGCGGTGGCGATGTCGGCCAGCTGCGCGACCACGCGCCCGCCGACATCGCTGTCGTCGGCCCCCATGGCCTTGTTGCGCAGGAAGTCGCGCTTGATCTGCGCCCAGCGTTGCGCCTGCGTGTCGTCCAGCACGCCGCGCAGTTCGGCCAGCTTCAACAGGTTTTCTTCGGCGCCGGTAGTCAGCAGCTGTGCCTCGCCCAGGTAGTGGTCGGAGATCAACTGCTGCAGCTCGTCCTCGTTCATCACCGGCGAGATCTTCTCGGCCAGCTTGTTCATGTTGCGGTAGCTCCCCTGCAGCCGGAACGGCGGCTCGGTGCGGTAGCGGTCGTCCTGCGCGGCACTGGCGATGTACTGCTGGTTGACGCGGTAGACCACGTCGCGCACGCGCAGCATGCGCTGCAGCGTGGCGGTGATTTCGTTGATCTCCGCGCTGCTGTAGGCGTGGCTGAGGCCGTTGGTCGAGACCTCCTTGCCCATCGCCCGGTCGACCAGCGTGTACAGGTCAGCCATGTCGCGCGTAGCCAGCGGCGCCAGCACCGGGTTGGAGGTCAGGCTGTTCTCGATGTAGCTGAGGGTAAAGGCCGCCTCCATGCCACCGAGCACATCACCCAGGTTGTAGATGTCGGCACGGTTGGCCAGCATGTCCGGGATCTTGAACACCTCGCCGGACTCGGTGTACGGGTTGCCGGCCATCACCACGCAGAACTTCTTGCCACGCATGTCGTACGTACGGGTGCGACCGCGCCACACACCCTCGATACGGCGGGTGCCATCGCACAGCGAGATGAACTTCTGCAGGAACTCGGGATGGGTGTGCTGGATGTCGTCTACATACAGCATGGTGTTGTTGCCCATTTCCAGCGCCAGGTTGAGTTTCTCCAGCTCCTGCCGCGAGGTCGCGTCCGGTGCCTGGGCCGGGTCCAGCGAGCGCACCTCGTGACCCAGCGCCGGGCCGTTGATCTTCATGAAGACCAGGCCCAGGCGGTGCGCCACGTATTCCATCAGCGTGGTCTTGCCGTAGCCGGGCGGCGAAATCATCATCAGCAGGCCCATCAGGTCGCTGCGCTTGTTCTCGCCGACCGTACCCATCTGCTTGGCCAGGTTGTCACCGATCACGCCCAGGTAGACATCGTTGATCAGCTTGTTGCGTACGAACGAGGACAGCGGCCGCGCCTTGAACTCGGAAAGCCGCAGGGTCTCGCGCTCGCGGCCGATGATGCCCTGGCGCAGCGCCTGATAGGCATGGAACGCTGGCACGAAATGACGCAGGTGCTGCTTCAGGCGCGCCAGGAAATCATCCAGCGATACCACCAGCGTGCCGTTGCTGATGCGGGCGTGTTCACCCAGCAGGCCACTGACCTCCGCCTGCAGCGCGGCGTCGCTGGCACGGGTGCGCAGTTGACGCTGCACCAGCAGCAGTGCTGCAGCCTCGTCGACATAGCCGGCATGCGGGGCATGCGCCGGCATCCGCGCCAGCGCCCGCAGCCACTGCCCGGCCAGCGCCCAGCGCGTGGCCAGCGGATCCTGGCTGCGCTGCAGGGCGCGTTCGACCGCCTCGCGTTGCCCGGCCTGTTCCAGCTGCCGAGCCAGTGCCTCCAGCAGCGCTACCGCATGGCGGCTGCTGCTGAACACCGGCTCGCCGGCCGCCAGTTCCTCGCCCAGATAGGCGGCCGCGGCCTCTGCGGCATCGGCATCGAACGGCAACGCGTGGGATTGCGCATACGCCAGCAGTGCCTCGGCCATTTCCGCACGCAACGCCAGGCGCCCTTCGTCGGACCCCAGCAGCCGTGCCAGCGCTTCAGCCCCCATCTGGCGGGCCGGCCATTGCGCCACCGCTTCGTGCCGCTGCTCGGCAGCCCAGAACAGTACCGCCAGCGCACGCACCCGCGGTGCATGGCGCAGGCTGCCGGCCGCCTGCTGCAACGGCAGCAACGCACGCAGGATCAGCGCGGCATCATGGTCATGGATGCCGCGCTCGTAGCCTTCGCGGTAGCGCGGTGCGGCGAACGCACGCACGCGCTGGTCCAGTGCTTCGGGCGTGGCGACGTCGTGCTGCAGCGTGGCCAGATCAAGGCCGTCGCTCCCCTCCTGCGCGGCCATCAACAGGCTGCCGGCCAGATACTCGCCGCGATACAGTGCAGGTGATTCGGAGTCCAGGGTGACCGGCCAGAACGGCTTCAGCGCATCCAGCTCCGGATCGTGCAGGGTCTCCAGGAAGTCGGTGCCGGTCAGATGGATCGCCAGCGTGTCACCACGCGGCAGCAGGGTCAGGTCCAGTGCCTGGGTGTTGACGCTGAAGCGATGACGCGGCCCCAGCCGCACCACGTTGCCGCCTGCTTCGTACAGATCACTGCGGTCACGCAGCTGACGCACCGCCTGGTCACGCACACCCTTCAGGCGTGCTTCGATGTCGTCGGCCTTGACGTTGTCATGCAACGCGCGCAGGCGTTCGGCCAGCTCACGCAGCTTGAGGATCAGCGGATCGCCGGCAAAGAACGCATTGAGCTCATCGGCGGTGGCGAAGCGCTCGGTGCGCTTGGCCAGGCCATCGAGGATGCGGCTGGCTGCATCCAGCACCGAACGTGCCTTGCGCTGGCGGTCATCCAGCAGTGCCTGCTTGTGCGTTTCGAAGGCTTCAACCAGCTCTTCGCGCTTGCTCAGGATGTCGCCGAGGAACTGCTCGTGTTCGCCGAACTGGCTCTCCAGCTCCTCCAGCTGCACCAGCAGGCGAGACAGCTGCTCGTCGGCACGCTCCGGATCCGTGGCCAGCGCCAGCGCGCTGGTGATCGACTGCGAGAACAGCGCGAACTGCGCGGCGAACTGCGCCACGGCCTCGGCCGAACCGAGCGACCTGCGGCGCTGATCGGCACGCGCGCGGGCCTGGTTGAGGCGACCGTACAGCACCGAAATGGACTCGACCACGCGGGTGCGGGCGGTGGCATCGTCCACCTTCAGGCCGGCCATCAGTTCGGACAGCATATCCAGATCGGCCGCCATCCCGCGCAGCCCTTCCAGCTGCTCATCCAGCTGGCGGGCACTCTGCGCCTGCTGCGCAGCTTCATCCAGGGCCTGCAGGCGCGTGGTCAGCGGCATCAGCGCGGCATCGCCGGCGAGGAAGTCACCCGTGGCGGCGCCGACATGATCCTGCGCCTCCACCAGCTCGGCCGTCATCGTCTCGATACGCGCGGTGTCGATGTAGCGCAGCTCGCGGATGGTCAGCAGCCGTCCGCGCAATGCGGTGATCGCATTGAGGGCCTCGACGAAGGCCTGCACCTCGTTCCAGTTCTGCGGCTGCAGCCGGCCCAGCAGCGCCTTGTGCGCGGCCTCTGCCTCGACCATCGCCTGCGCCGACTGCTGGCGGATCGACTGCACCTTCTCGTACTCGTCCAGCACCGATTCGCCGGTGGCGCTGATCTGCCGCAGCAGCGCCTCGGCGCCATCGCAGGCCGCGTCACCCAACCAGTGGTGGGCATCGAACAGGCGCCGGGTGTCGGCCACCAGGCGCTGGTAGCGCTGCACCGACACGTCCTGGCCATCAATCTCGCGCGCCAGGTTGAACAGGTTGGAAATGCCGCGCACCAGTTCGGCGTTGCCGATGCGGCCCATGAAGGTGTTGCCGGGCGGTCGGCTGGCGGCAAACTCATCACTGCTGAACGGGGTCTGCCAGACCTGCATCGGATGGATGCGGGTCGGTTCGCTGCCTTCGGCATGGAACAGCACCATGCGCCCGTCCTGCATCAAGGCGTAGCCATGGCCGAACACCGGGTTCTGCAGCACGCGCTGGATGGTGTTGTAGACGAACAGCGCCGAGCGCCCACCTTCGCGCTCATAGAAGATGTACAGCACGTCCTCGCCATTCGGTGAACGGATGCTGCGCTTGAACTGCATCCCGGCCATCGAGGCGTCGAATGCCTTGTGCTCGCCGCCCTGCAGGTAATAGCCACCCGGGAAGATCACGCCGTGGTCTTCGGGCAGCTGCACGCAGGCCTGCACGATCGCATCGTTGCGCACGATGCCGCCGGTCAGCGTGTTGTAGATCAGGCCGCGCCACTCTGTCTCGCGGTATGGCAGCACCTTCAACAGCACCAGCGAACCGACCCGGGCGAACTCGAACTGGGCATCGTCCAGCGACTGCGTGCTGTCCTCGACCGGTTCGCTGTAGATGCCCTGCCCGGTCTCGGTATTGTTCTCGACCTTGATGGTGAGGTCGCCGCCGGTGGTCTCCACGAACAGGGTGTCGAGGATGTTCAGGTGCGAATGGCGGCCGTTGACCGCGAGGTCGCGGGTCGCTCGGGTCCATTCGAAGTCGAACGGCGGCGGCAGTGCGATATCGCGCTCGCCGCGCGCATCCAGATAGGTCAGTTCGCCATCGCGCGACAGCGCCCAGCGGAACACGCGCACGTCGCTGCTGCGCTCGCCGATCTGGAACGAGGCCAGCAGCTTGTCGCCCACCACGATCAGCTGCAGCAGGCGTGCGTGCTTGTAGTAGGCATACAGCTCGTTGAAATCGTGCACGAAGCCCGGCTGGTCGAGGAAGCTGCCCTTCAGCTCCAGGGCAGCGACGTCGTAGCCGTCGCTGCCCTGCACCAGCCGGTACAGGCCGAACACATCTTCGATGCGGGTCTGGGTCTTCAGCCCGATGAATACGTTGTAGCCGAACAGCAGGCGGTCCGGGCCCACCTGCACGATGTCACGGCCGACGCAGTTGTTCTCGCTGCGGATACGGAAACGCCCGACCACTTCCAGGCGGCTGTCGCCGAACTCGGCCAGGCGCTGGCGGTTGAGCGTCTCGGCCAGGCCCTGCAGGCGCTGGCCCTGCTCGGCCAGGCGACGCCGCAGGACTTCATAGGCGCCACCCTGGGCAACGGCCTGGTCGACGGTGTTGCCGCCGGCCTCCGGCGCGGTGGATTCGGCGGACGGATGGGTTTCAGACATCAGCAGGCTTCCGGCTCACGGGCGGACGGCCGCGGTTGCGGCCGGCGCGGGCGGGCGGTGGCCGCAGCGGCCACCGCCCGATGCATCAACGGGCGCTGTCGACCACCGTGGCCGACACGGTCGGCACCGCGTCGGCATCCTCGGCGATCTGGCGCGGTGCCGGTTCGGCCACGGCCACGCCCAGGTAGCGCTGCATCAGCTCCTGCACGATCGGGCTCTTGCCGGCAAAGCCTTCGATCGACTTGCCCAGCGACACCGCCTTGACCAGGTTCTCGAACATGCCGCCGTCGCCACCGACCAGATCGATATCGGCGTTGCGCAGCGCGCTGGCGATGACGTTGGCGTTCTCGCGCGAGACTTCCTTGCCGGCTTCGATCGAGGCCAGCGCCTGCTTCAGGCTGTTGTCCAGCATCATGCGGAACTCTTCGTGGCCACGTGCCTGGTCGCTCAGCGAAGCGATGGCTTCGAACTTGCGCACCAGGCCTTCGGCCTCGGCCAGCAGCTTCTTCTGCACCACGCCGGCCTCGGCGTTGCCCAGCGATTCGGTGGCGGTGGCACGGGCCAGGCCCATCTTCTCCTCACCCTGCGCCTGCGCCTGCAGGGTCTCGGCCAGCACGCGGGCTTCGTTGCTGCCCTGCTTCAGGCTGGCTTCGGCCTTGGCTTCGATCACGCGGGCCTCGGCGATGCCGACCTTCTCGATGGCCAGTGCCGAAGCTTCACGCACCTGCGCTTCGGCCAGGCCCGGCGCAGCCTGCTCGGCGCGCAGCGCGTCGGCCAGCAGGCGCTTGGCTTCGGCCTGCTTGCCGGCCGCTTCGTGTTCGGCCTGGGCCAGCGTGGTCAGTTCCACTGCGCGGTGCTTGGAGGCGGTTTCGCGCGCCTGCGCTTCCTTCACTTCGCGCACCAGCGATTCCTGTGCCTTGGCCTCGGCTTCCAGGATCAGCACCTGCTTCTGGCGGTCGGCCTCGGAGACCTCGCGCACTTCCTTGATGCGCTCTTCCTCCTGCGCCACGGTCTTGTCGATGGAGATGCGTTCGCGGGTGATGTTGGCCACGTCCATCTTGCCCTGCTCGACCACCTTGTCGCGCTCCACGCCCTGCAGCTGCACTTCGCGGTCGGTGGTGACCTGCTCAAGCTGGCGTGCGCGCTCCACGCGCTCGGCCTCGATGGCCACGGCACGCTGGCGGTTCTGCTCGGCCACTTCCACTTCGCGCAGGCGGTTCTGGTCGCGGATCTCGATCAGCTGCTGTGCTTCGATGCGGGCGTTCTCGGACAGCTGGCGCTGCTCTTCCTGCACCTTGGCGGTCTCGGCCTCCTCGCGCGCGCGGATGGTCTCGATCTCGCGCTTCTGGCGTGCTTCGGCTTCGGCCTGCTGGCGTTCCAGCGCCAGCAGCGCTTCACGCGCTTCCACGTTCTTCTTGGTGATGGCGAGCTTCTCGTTCTGCTCCAGCTCGTTGGTCACCACGTTCTGCGCGGCGGTCAGCTCGGTGATCTTGCGGATACCCTGCGCGTCAAGGATGTTGAACTGGTCCAGCAGCGCCTTCGGGGTCTGCTCCAGGTAATCGATCGCCACGTCTTCCAGCACATAGCCGTTGAGGTCGTTGCCGATCACCGCGATGATCTCGTCGCGGAACTCCTGGCGCTTCTCGAACAGTTCGGTGAAGTCGAACTTCTTGCCGACCGTCTTCAACGCTTCGGAGAACTTGGCGTTGAACAGCTCATCGACAGCATGCTTGTCCGACGCACGGTCGGCACCGATGGCCTTGGCCACGCGCAGCACGTCGGCCTGGGTCTCGTTCACCCGCAGGTAGAAGGCCACGGCGATGTCGGCACGCATGTTGTCGCGGCAGATCAGGCCTTCCTTGCCACGGCGGTCGATCTGCAGGGTGATCAGGCTGATCCGCATCAGCTCGGCGCGGTACAGCACCGGGATGATCAGCGCACCGGTGAAGTGCACCTTGGGCGTGGAGCTCATGTCGTTGACGATCAGGGCCACGCCCTGGTCGACCTTGCGGTAGAAGGCCTTGAACAGCCCGGCCACGCCCAGCAGCAGGACGAGCAGGCCGCCGGCGACGGCCAGGAACGGTAAGAGGGATGCCAACGTCATTGATGAGTCTCCTTGTTGCCCGGAAGCAGGTTGTCCTGGAAATCGAGGGCGATCGCATCGGCGCGGACCACCCGGTAATAGTGTTGTTCGGCCACGTGCTCGACCAGCACGATGCGCTCGCCACGCTGCAGTTCGAGGTCGCTGCGGATCTGCAGCACCAGCCCGGCGCCGCCATCATCGACCGTGGCATGACCGCTGCGTGCGTCGACCTTCGGCGATGCGACCACGCCGGCCCGGCCCAGCAGCGATGCCTGCGGCACCGGCCGCAGGCGCAGCAGGAAGCGCCGGACCGGGCGCAGGATCAGCGCGGTGAGCGGTACCGCTGGCAGCGGTGCCAGCACCGCCACGAGCGTACCCAGGCCCCAGCGCAGCAGGTCCGGCAGCGGCAGCAGTACGAACAGATGGATGAAATAGGTGATGAGCCAGCCGAACAGGCCCAGCAGGGTGACCACCACCATGATCGGGACGCCACCCAGGCCCCAACGCGCCAGCATGGCCGACAGGCCACTGAGATCGGTCCCCGCCTCGAGCGCGCCGTCGGCGCCGAGATCGCCAAAACCGTCATCGACCAGGCCGAACGCCGCAACCGCCCAATACATCACCGACACCAACAGCAGAATGCTGTACGGCAGCGTCGGGTAACCGAGTACGACGGTGAGAAACTCCTGCATCGCTTGCCTTCCTGGGCTGTGGGCGGCGGCCGCCCGTTCGGGGCGCGCCGAGCGCGTCCCGTCGATCCCCGCGCCAGCCCTCATGGCAGGCGCGCTTGGGACCATCCTATGTGAAGAGTGCGTGCAGGCTCAAATCCAGGTCCAAATCACGACAGATAGTGACGCCAATCACTCCAGAACCGCGCAATCGGCCCGACGCACTTCTTCGACAAAGGTGCGCATCCTGTAGCCGTCCTTGATCCCCGGCTCCAGCTCGATGCCACTGGAGACATCCACGCCCCACGGCAGGGTGGCCAGCACCGCGTCGTAGACGTTTTCCGGGTTCAGGCCGCCGGCAAGCAGGAACGGCCGATGCAGGCCGGTCGGGATCCGTCCCCAGTCGAACGCCACGCCGGTGCCGCCACCGCCGCCCGGCGCGTGGCTGTCGAACAGGAAGCCCGCGGCGCTGGGGTAGCGCAGCTGCAGGGTGCGGGCATTGATCTCTTCACGCCCGCCCATGGCGATCGCCTTCAGGTAGGGCATGTTGAAGCTGCGGCAGAAGCTCTCGTCTTCTTCGCCATGGAACTGCAGCAGGGTCGGGCGCACCGTGCGCAGCACCTCGCGCACCTCTTCCTTGCTGTTGTTGCGGAACAGCGCCACCACGTCGACCATCGGTGCGATCGCCTGGCGCATCGCGCGTGCCTCGGCCGGGGCGACCCGGCGGCTGCTTTCACGGGCGAAGATGAAACCCACCGCGTCCACGCCCAGTTCGCCGGCCAGGCGGACGTCGCCGGCCCGGGTCATGCCACAGAACTTGATGCGCGTGCGGTAGTAGGAGCGGCTCATAGCGTGACCTCGGCGGGCAGATGCCAGTTGTCGGGGTACAGGGGCCCAAGGAACACCAGGCCCTGCGGCGGTGCGGTGGGACCGGCTACGGTGCGATCGCGCCCGGCCAGCAGTTCGGCGATCCATTCCACCGGCTTCTCGCCACTGCCCACCAGGATCAGCGATCCGACGATATTGCGGACCATGTGATGAAGGAATGCATTGCCCTGCACGGCGACCTCGATCACCTCGCCCTGGCGGGTGACCTGCAGTGACTGCAGTTCGCGCCGCGCATGCAACGCCTGGCACTGCACCGAGCGGAACGCGCTGAAGTCGTTCTCGCCGAGCAGGGCCTGGCCGGCAGTATGCATCAGCGTCTCGTCCAGCGCGCGGCGCTCCCAGCTGAGCGTCTGCCGCTGCAGCGCCGGCCGCACCTCGCGGTTGAGCAGGCGGTAGCGGTAGCGGCGCGCACGCGCCGAGAAACGGGCATGGAAGTCGTCGGCCACCGGCACGCACCAGCGCACCGCGACTGAGCGTGGCAGGCGGGTGGTGGTGCCCAGCATCCAGGCGCGCGGATCACGCGCCACGTCCGTATCGAAATGCACGACCTGGCACTGGCCGTGCACGCCGGCGTCGGTGCGGCCGGCACACACCACCTGTAGCGGCGCGTCTGCGACCGACGACAGCGCCTGCTCAAGGCTGGCCTGCACGCTGGGGCCACCCTCGCCCAGGTTCTGCCAGCCCCTGAAATCGCTGCCGTCGTACTCGACGCCAAGCGCGTAACGCATGTGCTACCTCGATGTTGCGGGTGGGGCGGCGCTCAGGCCGGGTCGCGTTCGGACCAGACCGCCAGTTCGTTGCCACCAGGCTCGACGAACTGGAAACGGCTGCCCCCGGGGAAGGAAAACACCGGCCGCACGATCTCACCGCCAGCATCGCGCACCGCCGCTTCGATCGGCGCAAGCTGGTCGGCGTACAGCACCAGCAGCGGCGCACCGCTATCGCTGGCACGCTGTGGCTGGCCGCGGAAGAAGCCGCCCTGCAGGCGGCCGTCGTCGAAGGCGGTGTAGTCGCTGCCGTAGTCGACGAACGACCAGCCGAACGCCTTCTCGAAAAAGGCGCGACTGGCCGCAGGATCCGTCGAGGCGAATTCAACATAGTCGATGCGGCGCTCGCGGCTCATGGCAGGGGCCTTGTGGGCGGAATCGGTCACGGCAGCCGGGCCAGCAGTTCGCGGGCCTGGGCCTGGCAGTGCAGGTCACCGCCGTCGGCGACTTCCTGCAGCAGCGTACGCGCGGTCTGGGCATCGCCCAGGTCGAGATAGGCGATGGCCAGTTCCAGGCGCTCCTGCCCGGCCCGCGGTGCCCAGCCGGCATCAGCGGCCGATGCAGCAGTGCCTTGTTCATGCACCGGTGCGGCCGGCGCGTCCTCCGGCACCGCAGGCGCATCCTCGCTGCCAGGATGCTCGGCCGGCAGGTCGAACACGCCGCGGAACTGCGGCTGCTGCTCGGCGTGCAGCGCGTAGTCCGGCACGGCCACCTCGTCAGCGGCCGCGTGCGCGACCGGCTCATCCTGCACGGCGTCGGCCGGCACGGAATCGTCCTGCGTGGCCGCCGGCTCATCCCAGCGCGGCAGCTCGGTCACTGCCTCGGGCAGCGCCACCACCTCGTCATCGCGCAGCGTCTGCGCCTGCCAGTCCGCCTGTGCGTCCAGGTCGGCAGCGGAGGCGGCAGCCACTTCATCCTGCGCCGCGCGCTCGGTCGCCCAGGCCGGCATCGCCGGCTCCTGGCGGCCCCCCTCGGTCGCCACCGAGGACCATGAGGACTGCTCGGCCAGTGTATCCAGCGCGGCGCCCGCCGGAACCGCAGCGGCCAGGCCGGCGGCATCGTCTTCTTCGCGCAGTGGCGGCAGCGGCGACGGCTTGCTTCGACGCAGCAGCCAGGCCGCGCCGGCTGCCAACAGCAGCACCGGCAGCCCCAGCCAGTACCACGGTGTTGCCGCATCGCGGGCACCCGGTGCCTGCGCCAGGCGCTGCTGCGCGGCGGCCAGGTCGTTGTCCTTCATCGCGATCAGCGACTGCTGCTGTTCCTTGAGTTTTTCCAGGTCGGCCACGCGCTGCTTGAGCTCGCCGATCTCGGCATCGCGGGTCGCGATGTCCTCGCGTGCCTGGCGCAGTTGTTCGTTGCCCAGCATGTCACCCTCGCTGCCGGCTGCAGTGCCGGTGGTTGTGCCCGCATGCGCGGCGTCGGAGGCCAGCGCCGGAGCGATTTCAAGTCGTGCCCCATTGGCCGCAGCCGGGGAAGAAGCGTTCGCGGTCGCCGCCGTGGCGGCCGGGGCGACGCTGCCCGCCGGTTGCGGCACGGTGCGCGCCTGCCGCCACTGTGCGGCATGCTCACGCACCAGCGCGGCGGCCTCGGCGGCATCGACGGCCGCCAGTGCATCGCTACCGGGCATGCGCAGCACGGCGCCCTGTCTGAGCAGGTTGACGTTGCCGCGGATGAAGGCTTCCGGGTTGGCCCGCAGCAGGGCGATCATCGCGCGGTCGCGGCTGACCTGGTTGCCACGGGCCACCGCGCTGGCGATCTGCGACAGGGTCTGCCCGCGCTGGACGGTGACGCTGCCATCGGCCGCCGGCGCCGTGACCGGCGCAGCCGCTGCACGGGGGCGCGGCGCGGGCACCGGCGCAGCGGCGGTGGACGGTGCAGGCGCGCGGGCGTCGTCCGCAGGGGCAGGCGCCGCGGTCGGCTCGCGCGCGATGGTGTTGGACAGGCTGCCGGCCGGCGCGACGATTTCCGGTTCGGCCACCGCCAGTGCACTGGAGGGTGCATCGACCAGCGCCGAGTACTCGCGGACCAGCCGGCCCTGGCCCCAGTCGGCCTCGATCAGGAAGCTCAGCGACGGCGTCTCGACCGGCGTCTGCGAGGTCACCCGCACCACTGCCCTGCCCTGCGCGTTGCGGGTCAGCTCGAACTGCAGTTCGCTGACCAGCCCGGTCGGGCGCTGCAGGCCGACGCGTTCGAAGGTGACCGGAGAGGCCAGCGCGACACGCAGGTTCTCCAGCTCGGACGGATCGGCCGAGACCACCGGGATCTCGGCCAGCAGGGGCTGGCCCGGCTTGGACAGGACGCGGATGTCGCCCAGGCCCAGGGCCAGCGCCGAACTGCTGGCCAGGGCCAGCAGCGCAGTGGATAGATAGAGGAGCGGGCGCTTTGCGCCCCTGGCCCGTTTATTCATGGGCGACACTATAAAGCGTGCGGACCGCGGTCCGCATCCATCGAGGGGGACCTTCGGTAGTGCCGGCCGCTGGCCGGCAGACACGCACGCCCCCATCACGGCAATGCCGGCCAGCGGCCGGCACTACCGGTGAGGTAACCGCTGTGATCAACGCTGTTCGGCGGCGACCAGTTCGGCCAGCTGCACCGCGTTCAGGGCAGCGCCCTTGCGCACGTTGTCCGACACGATCCAGAGGTTGAGGCCGCGCGGGTGCGACAGGTCCTCGCGGATGCGGCCGACGTACACCGCGTCGGTGCCCGAGGCATGGGTGACCGGGGTCGGGTAGCCACCGGCCTCGTGGCGATCCACCACTTCGACGCCCGGCGACTGCTCCAGCAGCGCGCGCGCTTCGGCCACGGTGACCTTGTCGCGGGTCTCGATCGCCACCGACTCGGAGTGGCCGTAGAACACCGGCACGCGCACTGCGGTCGGGTTCACCAGGATGCTGTCATCGCCGAGGATCTTGCGGGTCTCCCAGATCAGCTTCATTTCTTCCTTGGTGAAGCCGTTGTCCTGGAAGTCATCGATGTGCGGGATCAGGTTGAAGGCGATCTGCACCGGGAAGCGCTGCGGATCGATCTCCTGGAAGCTCAGCAGCTGGCCGGTCTGCTTGCCCAGTTCCTCGGTGGCCGAACGACCACCGCCGGACACCGACTGGTAGGTGGAGACGTTGATGCGCTCGATGCCGTACTTGCGGTGCAGCGGCGCCAGCGCCACCAGCATCTGCATGGTCGAGCAGTTCGGATTGGCGATGATGCCGCGCGGACGGTTGGCGACCTGCTCCGGATTGACCTCGGACACCACCAGCGGCACGTCATCGTCGTAACGGAAGGCCGAGGAGTTGTCGATCACCACCGCGCCGGCGGCGGCGAACTTCGGTGCGTATTCCTTGGACACGCTGCCACCGGCCGAGAACAGCGCGATCTCGACGCCGGTCGGATCGAAGGTAGCCAGGTCCTGAACCTTGACCTTCTGGCCGTTGAACTCGATCTCGCCGCCGGCCGAACGCTCGGAGGCCAGGACGCTCAGGGTACCGACCGGGAAATCACGCTCGGCCAGGATCGACAACATGGTCTCGCCAACGGCGCCGGTGGCACCGACGACGGCGACGTGGAAACTGCGCTGTGCATTGCTCATGAGGGAACTCTCACGAAAACGGGAATGGGGAAAAACACGCACGACAGCTGGGTTCGGGGAACCTCCTCAAGCGGGGCGCGCGGAGGTTCCCTATCGTTTCCCGGTTTTTTTGCCCAGCGTCACGCGCGCGGCCATCGCCGCGTCAGCGTTGATCGCGCTCGGCATCCGCGACGGGCCGCCGTCCAGGCCGAGCCCGGCAAGCAGATTATCCACGGCCAGCTGTACCATCGCCGTGCGCGTGGCCAGCGAGGCACTGCCGATGTGCGGGGTCAGCACCACGTTGCGCAGCGCCAGCAGTTCCGGGCGCACCTTCGGCTCGCCCTCGTACACGTCCAGGCCAGCGGCAGCCAGGCGCCCGTTGGCCAGCGCGTCGGCCAGCGCGATCTCATCGACCAGGCCACCGCGGGCGATGTTCACCAGCGTTGCCGACGGCTTCATCTTCGCCAGCGCGGCGGCATCGATCAGGTGGTGCGAGGCCGGGGTATAGGGCAGCACCAGCAGCAGGTGGTCGGACTGTGCCAGCAGCGTGTCCAGGTCCACATAGGTCGCGCCCACTTCCGCTTCGGTCGCCGCCGGCAGCTGCGAACGATTGTGGTACAGCACCTTCATGCCGAAACCGTGTGCGCCGCGGCGGGCGATGCCCTGGCCGATGCGGCCCATGCCAAGGATGCCCAGCGTGCTGCCGTGGATATCGGCACCGAGCATGGTCTGGAACGACCACTGCTGCCACTGGCCGTCGCGCAGCCAGCGCTCGGATTCAGTGATGCGGCGCGCGGTGGCCATCAGCAGCGCGAAGCCGAGATCGGCGGTGGTTTCTGTCAGGACATCGGGCGTGTTGCTGGCCAGGATGCCGGCCGCGCTGAGCGCGTCGACATCCAGGTTGTTGTAGCCGACGCCGACATTGGCGATCACCTGCAACTGCGCGGCGTCGGCCACCTGGGCCGCACCGATGCGCTCGTTGAGGGTGATGATCGCGCCGTCGGCGCGGGCCAGCTGTCCGGCGATCTGGTCCGGCGACCAGGCGGTGACGGTGTCGGTGCCGCGCAGCTGCACGCGATCGCGCAGCGGCGCGATGGCCGCGTCGATCAGCGGCTGGCTCACCCACACGGTCGGCCGCGTGTCAGCCATCGATCTGCCCGGGAATGCGCGGGGTGATCGTGCCGACATCGCCGCACTGCGCGCGGTGGCGCAATGCCTGGTCCATCAGCACCATCGCCACCATGGCCTCGGCGATCGGGGTGGCGCGGATGCCGACGCAGGGGTCGTGGCGGCCGGTGGTGACCACCTCGACCACGTTGCCAGACGTATCCAGCGACGGGCCCGGCAGGCGCAGGCTGGAGGTCGGCTTCAACGCGATCGAGGCGACCACTGGCTGGCCGGTGGAGATGCCACCGAGGATGCCGCCGGCATGGTTGCTGGCGAAGCCCTGCGGGGTCAGCAGGTCGCGGTGTTCGGTGCCCTTCTGCGCGGCGCTGGCGAAACCGTCGCCGATCTCCACGCCCTTCACCGCGTTGATGCTCATCAGCGCGGCAGCCAGCTCACCGTCAAGCTTGCCGTAGATGGGTTCGCCCCAGCCCGGCGGCACGTTGTCGGCCACCACGTCCACGCGCGCACCGACCGAATCACCGGACTTGCGCAGCGCATCCATGTACGCCTCCAGCGCTGGCACCTGTTCGGCGTGCGGCCAGAAGAACGGATTGTCTTCCACGGCCGACCAGTCGAAACCGGCCGGGGTGATGTCGCCCAGCTGTGACAGGTAGCCACGCACGGTGACGCCGAAGCGCTCGGCCAGCCACTTCTTGGCGATCACGCCGGCGGCCACGCGCATGGTGGTCTCGCGCGCCGAGGAACGGCCACCACCGCGCGGGTCGCGGATGCCGTACTTGTGCCAGTAGCTGTAGTCGGCATGGCCCGGGCGGAACTGCTGGCCGATGCTGGCGTAATCCTTGCTGCGCTGGTCGGTGTTGCGGATCAGCAGCGCGATCGGGGTGCCGGTGGTCAGGCCCTCGTACACGCCCGACAGGATCTCGACCTCGTCGGCCTCGCGCCGCGCCGAGGTGTGCCGGCTCTTGCCGGTGGCGCGGCGCTGCAGGTCGTGGGCGAATTCGGCCGCGTCCAGCGCCAGCCCCGGCGGGCAGCCATCGACCACGCAGCCGATGGCCGGCCCGTGCGACTCGCCGAACGTGGTGACGGTGAACAGCTTGCCGAACGAATTGGAGCTCACGGGCGCTGCGCCGCCAGTTCGGTGATGCGTGCGCTGTGGGCGATCAGCTCGCGGCATTCGACCGCGAAGATGCCCATCTGGCCGACCTTGAATTCGATCCAGGCGAAATCGACTTCCGGCAGCAGCTTGACCAGATGCTGTTCGGATTCGCCCACTTCGCAGATCAGCAGGCCGTCTTCGCTCAGGTGCAGCGGCGCGTCACGCAGGATCTTCAGCACCAGGTCCAGGCCATCGTCGCCGGCACGCAGGCCCATTTCCGGCTCGTAGGAGTACTCCTGCGGCAGGGCATCGGTCTCGTCGTTGGTGACGTACGGCGGATTGGTGACGATCAGGTCGTAGTGGCGGCCGGTCAGGCCGTTGAACAGGTCCGACTTGATCAGGGTGACGTTGTGCGCCTGCAGGCGCTCCTTGTTTTCTTCGGCCAGCGACAGTGCATCGTCGCTCAGGTCGACGCCGTCCACTTCCCAGTTCGGGTAGTAGTGGCCCATGGCGATGGCGATGCAGCCCGAACCGGTGCACAGGTCCAGCGCACGGCTGACATCGCGGCCGGCCAGCCACGGCTCGAAGCCGCATTCGATCAGTTCGGCGATCGGCGAGCGCGGTACCAGGGCGCGCTTGTCGCTCTTGAAGCTCAATCCTGCAAACCAGGCCTCACCGGTCAGGTAGGCGGCCGGGATGCGTTCATCGATGCGGCGCTGGAACAGCTCCAGCACGCGCAGCTTTTCGGCCTGCAGCAGGCGCGCCTGGCCGTAGGCCGGGCCCAGATCGTGCGGCAGGTGCAGGCTGTGCAGCACCAGCTGGGTCGCCTCGTCCAGCGCGTTGTCATAGCTGTGCCCGAAGGTCAGCCCGGCTTCGTTGAAACGGCTGGTGCCGTAGCGGATCAGATCGATGATCGTGTGGAGTTCGGCGGCCGTTTCAGCGGTCATGGCGGTACTGCGGGCAAAGTGGCCCCCGATTATAGGGGCTGGCGCCGGCGGCGGCATCCGTTGCGGCGGAAACGATCCGGCCTCACCCGGTATGATGGAGCCCATTTCGCGCGGGAGCCCCCATGTTCAATCGCAACGCCGGCATCATCCTGCTGATCGCCCTGGCGGCGGGGCTGGGCCTGCTGGCCGCCCAGCAGGTGTTCGCGCCGAAGCCGCCGGCCAACGCCCCGGCCACCGAAGCCATCACCCTGTACCCCACGCCGCGAGAGCTGCCCGACTTCAACCTGGCCCAGTCCGACGGCACCCGCCTGATCCCGGGCGAGCTGAAGGGCCACTGGACCCTGGTGTTCCTCGGCTTCACCTTCTGCCCCGACGTCTGCCCGACCACCCTGGCCGAACTGGCCGGCGCCCAGAACCAGTGGGAAGCCCTGCCCGACAGCCTGCGCCCACGCGTGCTGTTCATCTCCGTCGACCCGGACCGCGACAGCGCCACCCGCCTCGGCGAATACGTGCACGGCTTCCACAAGGACACCCTGGCCGCCACTGCTGACATCCCCTCGCTGGAGCGCTTTGCCACTTCGCTGGGCTTCGTGTTCCAGAAGGTGCCGGGCAAGCATTTCGACGAGAACCCCGAGGACTACACCGTCGAGCATTCGGCCAGCCTGGCCGTGCTCGACCCGCAGGGCCGCCTTGCCGGCCTGGTACGCCCCCCGTTCAACGCGCCGGCGATCGCCCGCGACCTGCAGAAGCTGACCGAGAAAACCGCCCCATGAGCCTCACCACCGCCCTGACGTACGCCCTGCCCCACCGCCTGCTGTCTTCGATGGCGCGTTCGCTGGCGTACTCGGACGATCCGCGCGTGTCGCGCTGGCTGATCGACACGGTCACCCGCAAGTTCAACGTGAACCTGGACGAAGCGGCCAACCCGGACCCGCGCAGCTATGCGACCTTCAACCAGTTCTTCACCCGCGCGTTGAAGCCGGGCGCCCGCGTGGCCGACGCCGATCCGCGCAGCCTGGTGATGCCGGCCGACGGCAGGATCAGCCAGCTCGGCAGGATCGAGGCCGGCCGCATCTTCCAGGCCAAGGGCCAGTCGTTCACTGCCGCCGAACTGCTGGGCAGCGCCGAGGATGCCAAGCCTTACAACGATGGCCTGTACGCCACCGTGTACCTGTCCCCGCGCGACTACCACCGGGTACACATGCCGTGGACCGGCACCCTGCGCGAGACCGTGCACGTGCCGGGGCGTCTGTTCAGCGTCGGCCCGGCGGCGGTCAACGGCGTGCCTCGCCTGTTCGCACGCAACGAGCGCCTGGTCTGCCATTTCGACACCAGCTTCGGGCCGATGGCCAGTGTGATGGTGGGTGCGCTGCTGGTGTCCGGCGTGGAAACCGTCTGGAGCGGCGAGGAGATTCCGCACTACGGCGATCGCATCACCCGCAAGGACTACCGCGGCCAGGGCATCCGGCTGGAGCGTTTCGCCGAGATGGCGCGCTTCAACTACGGCTCGACGGTGATCGTGCTGCTGCCGCCGGGCGTGGCCGAGTTCGCCCCGCACCTGGACGCCGAAAGCCCGGTGCAGCTGGGCCAGGCGCTGGCGAAGCTGCGCTGAGGCTTCGGGAGTGCCGGCCGCTGGCCGGCATCTCCGTTGATCCAACGCGTCGGGCATTGCCGGCCAGCGGCCGGCACTACCGGTGCGCGCGTTACTGCAGGGCCGGGGCCGGGCCGACGTCCATGCCGTCGTAGTCCTCCACGCCCTTTTCCTTGGCCAGCGCTGCGAATTCCTGGTTGCGGCGATCCAGCGACGCTTCGTCGTGGATCTCCACGCGCTCCACGTGCAGCACGTGGAACGGCGCGTCACCCTCTTCCGGCTCCTGCTCGAACAGTTCCACGAAGGTGTAGCCCTGCGCCTGCAGGTGCCCGGCCAGTGCCTGCAACGGCTCAGCGGTGGAGTGCACGAAGAAGTACCCCCACAGCAACGGGCCGTTGATGTCCCAGTCGGTGTTTTCGCGGAGGTTGGCGAACAGGTTGCGGGTGTCTTCGAGATCCATGCGGGTTCCAGGGGTCGGGGGGATTACTTGTCGCAGCCCTGCAGCTTCAGCGTCTGGCCATGGCGCAGGCTGTAGGCCGGGGCCTTCAGGCCATTGGCGCGGGCCAGCGTCGGCACGTCGCACTGGAACTTCGCCGCGATGGCACCCAGGGTTTCACCGCGGCCCACCTTATGGCTGCGCACCGGCTTTGGCCGCGCAGCCGGTGCCGGGCGTGGCGTCGACACCGGCGCCACCGGCGCGGTCGGCACGCTGGTGGAGGCCGCCGCATCGGCCACCGGCACCACGCCCCCCACCGCCACGCTGCCGGTGTAGCTGGCAGCCGTCGGGCGCTTGATCGCAGCATTCAGATCGGCGGTGATCAGGGTGCGGGCCAGGTCGGCACGCGGGCCACTGATGCAGTTGCGCTGGTACAGGCCAGCGATGCGGGTGGTGGCGTTGATCAGGGTGCCGGCCGGGATCCAGCCATCGGCTTCATAGCGCGGGTTGAGGTTGCGCAGCGCGCGCATGTAGCCGTCGCGGGTGCCGTGGCTGCCCAGGCAGATGGTCAATTCGTAGATGGTGGTGGACTTGGCCAGGCGCAGCGTGGCCGGCTGCGCGCTGATCTTCGGGAACTCCACGCCATACTGCTGCGGGTGCAGGAAGATCCAGGCCGCGGCAATCACCATCGGCACATAGTCCTTGGTTTCGCCCGGGAACTGGTTGTAGACGCTGTCGGTCCAGAAGCTCTGGCCGGCGCTCTGCTTGAACACGCGTGCGGCACGGCCTTCGCCACCGTTGTAGGCGGCCACCGACATTTCCACGTTGTTGTTCAGTTCGCGCAGGCGTTCGTTGAGGTAGCTGGCGCTGGCCTCGGCGGCACTGCGTGCATCGAAGCGGGTGTCGAACCCGGTGCCGTCCGGGCCGAGGCCGAAGCGGCGGCCGGTGGCCGGCATGAACTGCATCAGGCCGGCGGCGCCGGCGCGCGAGGACGCATGCACGCGGCCGTTGGATTCCTTGGCCATGATGCCGAACAGCAGTGCTTCGGGCAGGCCGCGCTTTTCCCACTCCGGCCACATCACCGCGCGCAGGTTCTGGTAGTTCTCGTAGCTGGTCAGCAGCGCCGGGCGCATGTCGGTCAGCCAGCGGCGGATGCCGGCCTGCACCGCCGGGTTGTATTCGACCATGCTGTCGAAGGCGTGCCGCTTGTCGTTCAGCAGCGCGGCAGCGCGCGCGGCCTCGGGCACGTCCGCGGTGAGCGGGCCGATGTGGTCAGGGTCGGCTTCCAGGCGGTCACCGCCCTCGTCGGCCACCTCATCGCTGGCGGCCGCATCGGCGTCGTGCTTGAGCAGGCGCTTGTAGCTGGCCAGCAGGGTGCCCATCTGGCAGCCCTTCTGCTTCACGCAGTCGTTGAGGACATCTTCCATGTCCTCCAGCGCGGCATCGGCCTCGTTGCTGCCCTTGGGATCGGCGTTGGAGACCAGCAGCAGGGCGTCGCTGTAGCGCTTCTCGGCGGCGGTCATGCGCTGCTGCAGCGCATCCACCTTCACCTTGTCCCGGGCCGAAACCCGCTGTGCGTGGGCGTCGGGCGCCAGGGAAACCAGGCCGGCCAGGGCCAGCAGCGGCCAACCGCGGGAAATCAGGACAGGAACGGGCATTGATGGCACTGTGTGCGAAACAGGCAGGCAGAGTAGCGGCGCCGCCAAGGTCCGGGCAAGCCGACCTTCGGACCGTCACTGCCGGCGGTTAACATTGGGCTATTCATCACAAGGGCTGGACCATGGATCCGATTCTGCTCGGCAAAGGCATTACCGACGATATTGCCGTCACCCTGCTGCCGAAACTCGGCAACCGCCACGGCCTGGTGGCCGGCGCCACCGGCACCGGCAAGACGGTGACCCTGATGACGCTGGCCGAGGGGTTTTCGCGACTGGGCGTGCCGGTGTTCCTGGCCGATGTGAAGGGTGATGTGTCCGGCCTGGCGGTGCCCGGCAGCGGCGCCGAGAACCTGCTGCAGCGTGCCGCCGAGATCGGCGTGGCCGACTACGCGCCAGCCGCCAGCCCCGCCATCTTCTGGGACTTGTACGGCAAGCTCGGCCATCCGGTGCGCACCACGGTCAGCGAGATGGGCCCGACTCTGCTGGCGCGCATCCTCGAATTGAACGACACCCAGGCCGGCGTGCTCGATATCGTGTTCAAGCTGGCCGACGACCGCGGCCTGCTGCTGCTGGACATGGACGACCTGCGCGCCCTGCTCGGCCTGGTCGCCGAGGAGCGCAAGGACATCTCCACCGAGTACGGCCTGGTCAGCGCGCAGTCGATCGCCGCGATCCAGCGTTCGGTGCTGCGCCTGGCGCAGGACGGTGGCGAGCATTTCTTCGGCGAACCGGCGCTGGAGCTGGCCGACATCATGCGGGTCAACCACGACGGCCGCGGCGTGATCGGCATCCTCGCCGCCGACCAGCTGGTACTCAAGCCCAAGCTGTACTCCACCTTCCTGCTGTGGCTGCTGTCGGAGCTGTTCGAGCAGCTGCCGGAAGTAGGCGACCTGGACAAGCCGAAGCTGGTCTTCATCTTCGATGAGGCGCACCTGCTGTTCGATGATGCACCGCCGTCGCTGGTGCAGCGCATCGAGCAGGTGGTGCGGCTGATCCGTTCCAAGGGCGTGGGCGTGTACTTCTGCTCGCAGTTCCCCGACGACGTCCCGGGCAACATCCTCGGCCAACTCGGCAACCGCGTGCAGCACGCGCTGCGTGCGTTCACCCCGCGTGACCAGAAGGCGGTGAAGACCGCGGCCGAGACGTTCGTGCCGAACCCGAAGCTGGACGTGGCCAAGGTGCTGAGCCAGCTCGGCACCGGTGAGGCACTGGTCTCCACGCTGCAGGACAAGGGCATCCCGATGCCGGTGCAGCAGACCCTGATCGCGCCGCCGCGCTGCAGGATGGGCCCGATCACCGAGGCCGAGCGCGCCCAGGTGCGTGCCGGCAGCCCGGTCGGCAGCCGCTACGACACCGCGGTCAACCGTGAATCGGCCGCCGAGCTGCTGGCCCAGCGCGCGCAGAAGAGCGTCGAGCAGGCCCAGGCGCCGGCCGCGCGCAGCCGCGAGCAGGACGACGCACAGGAAGGCGGGTTCGGCCAGGCGATCAAGGACGCGATCTTCGGCACCAAGCGCCGCCAGGGCATGATCGAAACCATGGCCAAACAGACCACGCGCACCGTCGGTACCAAGCTGGGCAACCAGATCGTGCGCGGCATCCTCGGCGGCATCTTCGGCGGCAAGCGCTGATCTGCCACGGCCGGGGTCAGAGCCCTTTCCGCTGGAAAGGGTTCTGATCCCGCTCCCCGTTCGTCATCCAGAAAAGAAGTCGTATTGCATGTCGCGTTGGCGCCCCCCCGCAGAAAAGAGCACCGCCCTGATCACCGCCTCCGGGCATGCGCGGCTGAAGGCCGAACTGGACGAGCTGTGGCGCGTGCGCCGCCCGGAGGTGGTGAAGGCGTTGGCCGCCGCCGCCGCAGAAGGCGACCGTTCCGAGAACGCCGAATACACCTACCGCAAGAAACAGCTGGGCGAGATCGACCGCCGGGTTCGCTACCTGACCAAGCGGCTGGAATCGCTGCGCGTGGTCGATACCACGCCAACCGATCCACAGGCGGTGTTCTTCGGTGCGTGGGTGGAACTGGAGAACGTGGACAGCGGCGATACCAGCCGCTACCGCATCGTCGGGCCGGATGAAACCGATGCCGGCCTGGGCTGGATCAGCATCGATTCGCCCCTGGCCAGGGCACTGCTGAAGAAGCGGCTGGACGATGAATTCTCGGTGGAACTGCCCGGCGGCCAGTTCACGTTTGCGGTGATCGGGGTGGAGTACGCGCCGTTGTAGAGTCGACTGTCGGTCGACTACCGCGCGAAGCGCGGCACAGACCTCCGCAGCCGGACGGCAAACGCACCGCGATCCTCATCGCCGCTGATGACTCGCCGGAACCACCTGTCAGGCGTTCACGGCCTCGGAACGAAGCGCAGTCGACTGACAGTCGACTCTAGATGGCCCCGTGCAATGGTGGCGGGTACGTGCGCCCCGCGCGCAGCGGGCGGAAGTAGTCGGCATTGCGATAGAAGGCGGAATCCTGCACGTCGTGCCAGCCCGGGATTCCAGCCAACGGCAGCGGACGCAGCTGCAAGGGATCGGTCACTGCCCGGCCCTCGGCGATGGCCGCGGTCACCGCGTCAACACAGGCCGCATCGTCAACACAGGCCGCATCGGCATCGCTTTGCACCACCACGCACTTGCCCACCAGCAACCGCCCCGGCAGCAGTGCCTGCTCCATCAGCGCATGCCCGAACACCGCCACGATGGCGATGTCGCCGCTGTGCCACCGCATCGGCTCGAACACTGCAGGCCAGTCATGCCCATCCCATGCGCGCAGCATCGTGCCATCGCGCACACGCACGATCACGCCGGTCTCGTCGAACTGGGTCAGGGCGGCCTGCGCACGGTTGCGCTGGCCGGGTGGCATGGCCTCGATATGCCGGCACTGCTGCACGTTGAGCGCACGTTTCAGCTGCGGGTAGGCAGCCCACACCAGCGCATTGAACAGGTCGTGCCAGTTGTCGGCGCGGGTGGCGATGCGCCCCCGCGCGATGCGGGTTTCGTAGTGCAGCCCATCGGCCAGCAGCGCGGCATCCTGTTCGACCAGGCGCGTGCCCGGCACGGCCAGGCGTGCATCCAGCGCCGCGACGGATGGCCATGCAGTGGCGTCCAGCAGGTCACGGAAGCCCTGCAAGCCGGCGAACAGCGGATGCTCGAAACGCCGTGCCGCCACCGCCGCACGTGGCGGCGGGACGAAGCGCCGTGAACCGCCGCCGTCACCGGTGGCGGTCGGCGCGAGGGTCACAGCACCTTGAGGTCGAATGCCGGGCGGGTAGCGGCGGGCAGCGCGTCACCGTACAGGTCGTGCTCGTCGCTCTCGGTGATTTCCACGTCGACGAACTCGCCCACGCGCAGCGGCACCTGGTCGGCGTTCTGGATGTGCACCAGGCCATCGATCTCCGGCGCATCGGCCCTGGAACGGGCCACGGCGATATCGCCTTCGATGGCATCGACCAGGCACTGCTGCACGGTGCCGATCCTGGCCTCCAGGCGTGCGGCGGAGATCTGCGCCTGCTTCTCCATGAAGCGGGCCAGACGCTCCTGCTTCACTTCCTCCGGCACCGCATCGGGCAGATCGTTGGCGGTGGCCCCCTCGACCGGCGAATAGGCGAACGCGCCGACGCGATCCAGCTGCGCTGCGTCGAGGAACGACAGCAGTTCTTCGAACTCGGCCTCGGTCTCGCCCGGGAAGCCGACGATGAAGGTCGAACGCACGGTGATGTCCGGCGCGATACGGCGCCAGTTCTGCACGCGCTCCAGGGTCTTCTCGACCGCGCCGGGGCGCTTCATCAGGCGCAGGATGCGCGGGCTGGCATGCTGGAACGGGATGTCCAGGTACGGCAGGATCCGGTTCTCGGCCATCAGCGGCACGATCTCGTCCACGTGCGGGTACGGGTAGACGTAGTGCATGCGCACCCATGCATCGAGTTCGGACAGGCCTTCGCACAGCGCCTTCAGGCGGGTCTGGTAGGCCTTGTTGCGCCACATCTTCTCGGCGTACTTCACGTCCACGCCATAGGCCGAGGTGTCCTGCGACACCACCAGCAGCTCACGCACGCCGCCACGCACCAGGCGCTCGGCTTCACGCAGCACCTCATCCACCGGGCGCGAGACCAGCTTGCCGCGCATCGACGGAATGATGCAGAAGCTGCACGTGTGGTTGCAGCCTTCGGAAATCTTCAGGTAGGCGTAATGGCGCGGGGTCAGCTTGATGCCGTAGTCGGGCACCAGGTCCACGAACGGGTCGTGCTTGGGCGGCAGTGCTTCATGCACCGCCTCCATCACGCTCTGGTAATCCTGCGGACCGGACACCGCCAGCACGTTCGGGTACGCCTCGCGGATCTGCTCCGGGCGCTTGCCCAGGCAACCGGTGACGATGACCTTGCCGTTCTGGTTCATCGCCTCGCCAATGGCATCCAGCGACTCGGTCACCGCCGAATCGATGAAGCCGCAGGTGTTGACCACCACCACGTCGGCCGAGTCGTAGGACGGGACGATGTCGTAACCTTCCGAGCGCAGCTGGGTGAGGATGCGCTCGGAATCGACGAGGGCCTTCGGGCAGCCAAGGCTGACGAAGCCGACTTTGGGGTTCAGCTGGGACATGGAATCGCGGGACTCTGGGGGCCTGGGCCCCTGCCGGCGTGGCAGGGGTTCCTGGGGGCCGGGGCCTGAAAGGGCGCCAGTATACCGGGGTTGGCGGCCATGCTCTGAACGGCCAGCCGCCCGATCACGCACAGCCGCTGACATCGTGCTAACCGGCACAGCACCGACAATGCAGCTCTGTTCCCAGCAACGAGGAAGATGACGATGGCCGAGTGGATCACCCTGGATACGCATCACGGCCCGGTACGGGCCTGGCAGGCCCTGCCGGACGGCACCGCGCGTGGCGGCCTGGTGGTGGTGCAGGAAATCTTCGGCGCCAATCCGCACATCCGCAGCGTGGCCGAGCGCTTCGCGGCCGAAGGCTATGCGGTGCTGGCGCCTGCGTTCTTCGACCTGCTGGACGGCACCGACGCCGATCCGGACGCCCTGCCGTACGACGCCGAGGGCGTGAAGCAGGGCCTGGAACGGGTCGGCGCACTGGGCATGGAGCGGGCGCTGGAAGTGGTCCGGGCCGCCGCAACCCGTCTGGCCCCTCATGGCAAGGTCGGCACGGTCGGCTACTGCTGGGGCGGCACGGTGGCGTTGCTGTCGGCACTGCGCCTGGGGTTGCCGTCGGTCAGCTATTACGGTGGGCGCAACGTGCAGTTCCTCGACGAAGCGCCCAAGGCCCCGGTGATCTTCCACTTCGGTGCGCAGGACCGCAGCATCCCGCCGGAAGCGGTCCAGGCCCACCGTGAGAAACTGCCGCAGATGGCCACCTACGTCTATCCGGCCGACCACGCCTTCAACCGGGAGGTCGGACATGCGTATGATCCAGACAGCGCCGCCCTGGCGCTGCAACGCACCCTGGACTTCTTCTCGGAGCATCTTGGATGAGCGAATTCGAACTCGATTCACGCCTGGCCACCGATAGCGTGCTGGTGGCGGAAGGACCGTTGTCGCAAGTGCGGCTGATGAACGACGAACGATTCCCCTGGCTGGTGCTGGTACCGCGCCTGGCCGGGGTGACCGAGTGGATCGAGCTGGATGGCGAGCAGCAGGACAAGCTGCGCACCGAGCTCAACCGCGCCTGCAAGGCCCTGAAAGGCTCCGACGGCGTGGAGAAGATCAACATCGGGGCGCTGGGCAACATCGTGCGCCAGCTGCACTTCCATGTGATCGGCCGCCATGACGGCGATCCGGCGTGGCCGGGCCCGGTCTGGGGCAGCGGCCCGGCGCATCGCTACGAGCCGGCGGCGCTGGACCAGCATGTCGCCTACTGGAAGGAACGGCTAGGATATCCGGCCCAGTCCTGAGCGTTTGCCGACCCGATGCGATTCAACCTCGTTGCCGCCGTCCTGCTGATCCTAATCGGCCTGTTCATGCTCGCCAGCAACCTCGGCTGGACGCATCTGAACCTGTCCAAGCTGCTGCTGACCTGGTGGCCGGTGGCACTGGTGGGCGTCGGCATCGCGATGCTGTTCGGTCGCGGCAAATAAGCAAAGGCGGCGCAAGCGCCGCCCTCTGCCCTGCCAGGAAGCCGAGCATGGCTCGGCTCCATAACCGATCAGGTCCGCGGCAGGGTCACGCCGGTCTGGCCCTGGTACTTGCCGCCTCGATCGCGGTACGAGGTCTCGCAGACGTCATCGGCGGCCGCCTGGAAGAACAGCATCTGCGCCACGCCTTCATTGGCATAGATGCGCGCCGGCAGCGGCGTGGTGTTGCTGAATTCCAGGGTGACGTGGCCTTCCCATTCCGGTTCCAGCGGGGTCACGTTGACGATGATGCCGCAGCGCGCGTAGGTGCTTTTGCCCAGGCACACCACCAGGGTGTCGCGCGGGATGCGGAAGTACTCCACCGTGCGCGCCAGCGCGAAGCTGTTCGGCGGGATGATGCACTCGTCGGCGGTGATGTCGACGAAGCTGCCCGAGTCGAAATGCTTGGGGTCGACAATCGTCGAGTTGATGTTGGTGAACACCTTGAACTCGCGCGAGCAGCGCACGTCGTAGCCATAGCTGGACGTGCCATAGCTGACGATGCGCTGGCCGTTGGCCTGCTTGACCTGCCCGGCCTCGAACGGCTCGATCATGCCGTGCTGCTCGGACATGCGGCGGATCCAACGGTCACTCTTGATGCTCATGCTTTGTCCTGGGGTACGAGGGGGCGCGAGGATTCTAGCAGGGGCCCGGCCTCGGCCGGCGGCCCCTGCCCCGGCGCTTACAGCAGCGACGACAGGATCGGGATCGAGGCCCGCGGACGCTTGCCGACCTCCTCGATCAGGCGCTGCGCGGCGTGGCGGTAGGCCTGGGCCGGCGCCGAATCCGGCTGGGCCACCGTGATCGGGGTGCCTGCGTCGCCCTGTTCGCGGATGCCGATCTGCAGCGGCAGCGACCCCAGCAGCGGCACGCCGTACTGCGCGGCCATGCGCTCGCCACCGCCTTCGCCGAACAGGTGCTCGATGTGCCCGCAGTTGCTGCAGGTGTGCACGGCCATGTTCTCGACGATGCCCAGCACCGGCACCTCGACCTTCTCGAACATCTTCAGCGCCTTCCTGGCGTCCAGCGTGGCGATGTCCTGCGGCGTGGTGACGATCACCGCTCCGGCCAGCGGAATCTTCTGGGTCAGGGTCAGCTGGATGTCACCGGTGCCCGGCGGCAGGTCGATCAGCAGGAAATCCAGGTCATCCCACAGGGTGTCATTGAACAGCTGGGTCATCGCCGAGGTGGCCATTGGCCCACGCCAGATCATCGGCGTGTCCTCTTCGATCAGGTAGCCGATCGACATGGTGTCCACGCCGAACGCGCGCAGCGGCTCGATGCTCTTGTTGTCCGGGCTTTCCGGGCGACCGGACAGGCCCAGCATGGCCGGCACGCTGGGGCCGTAGATGTCTGCGTCGAGCACGCCCACGCGCGCGCCAAGCTGCTGCAGCGCCACGGCCAGGTTCACCGCGGTGGTGGACTTGCCGACGCCGCCCTTGCCCGAACCGACCGCGATGACATTGCGGATGCGGGCATGCGGCGTAAGTCCCTTCTGGACCTGGCTGGCATGGGGACGGCGGGGGGAACTGTTCACAACGAGCACCGGCAGGGTCAAGGGGATAACCCAACATCATACAAGCTGGACGCAACCTGACTGAAATTCAGGATTGCGACGGATTCGTGCACAGATTGTTAAGTTCATGTTACGTTCGATGAGCACTGTTTTTGAGCTGCGGAGCCCGCTGTTCCGGCCCGCGCGATGGCGCATGCGCAGTGCCGTTTTTGTTTTTGCTCTCCATTGGAACTTCATGAAACACGTCAGCAATACCGCACGTCGCAACACGCTCGCCGTCGCCCTGATTTCCGCTCTGATGGCCGCCGCCCCGGCAATGGCCCAGGACAAGGCGACCAACCTGGACAAGATCACCGTCACCGGCTCGCTGATCCCGCAGACGCAGATCGAAACCCAGACCCCGGTGATGTCCATCACCGCCGAAGACATCCAGACCCGCGGCTTCAGCAGTGTTGCTGAAGTGCTGCAGCAGTCGTCGCTGACCACGGGCGGCCTGCAGGGTGGCCAGACCTCGGGTGCGTTCACCCAGGGCGCCGAAGCGGCCGGCATGTTCGGCCTGAACCCGGGCTACACCAAGTACCTGATCAACGGCCGCCCGATGCTTTCGTATCCGGCGCTGTACAACGGCAGCGAGTCGTTCAACAACATCAGCGGCATTCCGATCGACATCGTCGAGCGCATCGAGGTCCTGCCGGGCGGCCAGTCGTCGCTGTACGGCTCGGACGCGATCGCCGGCGTGGTCAACATCATCCTGAAGGAACGCATGGACGGCGGCACGATGTCGATCCGTGGCGGCACCTACACCGAAGGTGGTGGCAGCAACATCCGCTTCAGCGCCGCCAAGGGCTTCAACGCATTCGACGACCGCTTCCACGCGCTGGTCAACGTGCAGATCGAAAACGGCAGCCCGATCTGGGGCTACCAGCGTGACATCACCAAGCAGAACAACCCGGTCGGCTACACCGCGCAGCTGCCGTCGAACGACTTTGCCGTCATCGGCAACGCCGACAACAAGCTGTACATGATGGACCCGACCCGCTGCGGCAACGTCGCAGGCCTGTACGACGGCACCACCACCGTCGGCAAGCGTGCATCGGGCGAATCGTGCGGCTCGGTGTACAGCGCCGGCTACAAGACCCTGAAGAACGGCAAGAACAGCGGCCAGTTCTACTCGTCGATGACCTTCGACGTGAACGACAACTTCCAGCTGTTCGCCGATGTGCTGTACAGCAAGGAGAAGACCGAGTTCACCTCCGGCTCCAGCGCCCTGTGGTGGGGCACCAAGTCGGTGATGGGCGGCTTCTACGACCAGGGCCTGGGCAAGGTCGTGAACCTGCAGCGCGCCTTCGCGCCGGAAGAAATCGGCCCGGGCCACTACAACAACATCCTGAACTCCGATGAGAGCCGTTCCTACCAGGTCACCCTGGGCGGCAAGGGCATGGTCGGCGATTGGGACTACAGCGCCAGCTTCACCCGCGGCGAATACCGCCTGGACCAGAACCGCTTCGCACGCTGGAAGGACAAGATCGAAGGCTTCTTCGGCGACACCGTGCTGGGCCCGCGCCTGGGCACCACCGCTGATGGCTTCGGCATCTACAACCCGGACTACACCGCGTTCTACTCGCCGATCACCCCGGACCAGTTCGCCAGCTTCACCGGCTATGGCACCCATCGCAGCAAGACCTGGCAGAACCTGGGTCGCGTGCAGGTGACCAACGGTTCGCTGTTCTCCCTGCCGGGCGGCGACGCCGGCCTGGCCGTGGTGCTGGAAGGCGGCAGCGAAGGTTGGGACTACTCGCCCGACCAGGCCTTCGTCGATGGCAACGCCTGGGGCGCCACCGCCGTGGCCGGTGCCGGCCACCGCAGCAACTACGCGGTGACCAGCGAACTGCGCATGCCGGTGTTCGAATCGCTGACCATCAGCGCCTCGGGCCGCTACGACGCCTTCAAGATCGCCGACAAGACCGTCGACAAGGCCACCTACAGCATCGGCCTGGAATACCGCCCGGTTGAAAGCCTGCTGCTGCGCGGCAAGTACGGCACCGCATTCCGCGCGCCGACCCTGTCCGATGCCTTCCAGGGCATGAGCGGCTCGTTCGCCTCCGGCCAGAACGACTACTACCGCTGCAGCCAGATGGGTTACGCGCTGCGTGACGAAGCCTGCTCGTTCTACAAGACCACCTCGGTGTACAGCGAAAAGTCCGGCAACCCGGACCTGAAGCCGATCACCGCCGACGTGTGGAGCGCGGGCGTGGTGTGGGCCCCGGTGAGCAACTTCTCGCTGTCGGTCGACTACTACAACTGGAAGATCAAGAACGAGGTCAAGACGCTGAGCACCGACCAGCTGCTGCTGGCCGAGTACCAGTGCCGCAACGGCCTGCCGAACAACACCTCGGCCAGCTGCCAGAACGTGACCGACTGGGTGTCCCGCGACGCCGGTGGCAACCTGACCCGCGTGTACACCCCGAAGCTCAACGTGGCCAGCCAGAACCTGGAAGCGGTGACCGTCGGTGCCAAGTACCAGCAGGACCTGGGCCGCTTCGGTTCGCTGATGTTCTCGGGCAACTACACCAACATGCTGAAGCGTGAAGTGGTGCCGCTGCCCGGCGCGCAGAAGCTGGATCTGCTGAGCGATCCGTACAACATGTGGTACTACGACAACTTCGCCAAGGTGCGCGGCGATGTGTCGGTGGGCTGGGCCATCTCCAAGTTCACCACCACCGTGTACGCCAACTACGTCGGCAGCACCCCGAACTACCTGGCCTACACCGGCCGCAGCTATGACTACGTCCACGCCTCCGGCGCCAAGGCCGGCAAGTGGGGCTCGTACACCACCTACAACATGAGCCTGAACTACCAGGCGCAGGACGATCTGACCCTGTCGCTGATGGTCAACAACGTGTTCAACAAGCTGCCGGAAGGCCAGCGCTACAACTACCCGGGCAACGAATCGACCCCGTTCAACGACGGCTTCTACAGCGTCTACGGCCGTCAGATCTCGGCCCAGGTCAAGTACGACTTCTGATCCCGTCGTATTCCGGACTGCGTGTCTGGACCAGGCCCCGCTTCGGCGGGGCCTTTTTTTTGGCCGGCCGCGCGCGATGCAGCGGAGCACCGCCCGTCGCCGACCACTCCAGCCTGAATGCATGGCTAATGCACCTCCCGGAGCGCCGGGGACGGACCTCACCGCCCCATATGAGAAAAAAACATAAGAAATCAATGACATGGCAAAAGGCTGATACTCAACCCGGGTTTGCCGAATCCGCCATTATGACGAGAGCATGAATGGTTGACAGGCCAAGTTAAGTCTGTGTTAACGTTGGATCGTCGGCTTGTGAAGCCGGTGAGACGTGGGCAACGCCCACCAGGGACGGCGGCGGCTGCGACAGGCGCCGACCGAGGTTTGATTCATCAGGGGATCCACATATGACCATCCGCAAGGCACTCATCCGCCACCCGCTGAGCTTTGCGCTCACCACGGCCCTCCTGGCAACCGGCATCGCCCCCGCGTTCGCCCAGGAAGCCGGCAACGAGGCAGGCGGCAAGAACAGCAGTGCCACCAATCTTGATCGCGTCTCGGTCGTTGGCTCGCGCATCAAGCGCGCCGACGTCGAGGGCCCGGCACCGGTCACGGTGATCACCCGCACGGATATCGACCGTGAAGGTTTCCAGACCGTTGGCGACATGCTGCAGACGTTGACCCAGAACACCACCTCGTCCTTCACCGGCGACCTGGCGGTGACCGGCTTCACTCCGAACGCACAGGTGGTCAACCTCCGCAACCTGGGCCCCGGCTACACGCTGACCCTGGTGAACGGCCGTCGCCCGGCGCAGTACCCGCAGCCGTACAACCGCGACAACAATGTCGCCAACATCAACTCGATCCCGAGCAGCATCGTCGAGCGCGTGGAAGTCCTGACCGGCGGCGCCTCGGCCATTTACGGCTCTGACGCCGTGGCCGGCGTGGTCAACATCGTGCTGCGCGAGCATTACGACGGCAACCTGGTCCGCCTGACCACCGGCACCACCGCAGAAGGCGGCGGCGACACGGTCAACCTGGAACTGACCGGCGGCCGTACCGGCGATCGCTGGAGCGCGGTTTGGGCCCTGCAGTACAGCGATCGCGAGGCTGTCTACGCCAACCAGCGCAAGTTCCTGTCGGATCTGCGTGAGGGCCCGCTGGGTTCGACCGCAACCCCGGGCCTGTCGCTGATCGCGATCCGCGGCCTGGCCTCGGCCAATGGCCGGGTCAACCAGAACGCCTACTATCCGGGCCAGGCCAAGTGCGATGCACTGGGCTTCACCACGGTGACCACCGCCGCCCGTGGCACCTACTGCGGTTCGTACGACAGCAACGCGGCGCGCTCGATCTCCAACCAGCGCCAGTTCTACTCGGCCTACGGCTACGGCACCTTCGACTTCACCGACACCACCCAGGGCTGGGCCAGCGTCAACTATTACACCACCAGCGCCAAGGCCAGCGCCGGCACGGAGTTCTGGGGCACCTCGGGCGACAAGTTCAACATCCTGTCCAATGGCACCACCAGCGCGTACTACTACGATGCCGGCCTGCGCGACATCGTGCAGTTGCAGCGTGTCTTCACCGCCGCCGAACTGGGTGGCAATGAAGCGGCCAGCACCAAGTACGACGAATACACCTACGACTTCGCTGCCGGCGTGCGTGGCACCTTCGCCGACCGCTTCGACTGGGAAGCCACCGGTGGCTACGGCTACTACAACTACAAGATGGACCGCCCGCGCCTGCTCGCGAAGTCGGTGCATGACTACTTCCTGGGACCGGTGCTGGGCTACAGCAACGCCACCGGCACCGGTGCAGGCGTCTACCCGATCCACCGCCTGAACCTGGATCGCTGGTCCTCGCCGATCACCCCGGAGATCTACCAGTCCTTCGCGACCCGCGTGATCAACCGCTCCGAAACCAGCGTGGCGAATGCCGCCTTCAACGTCAGCGGCGACCTGTTCGAACTGCCGGCCGGCGCTGTTGGCTTCGCCAGCGTGCTGGAATGGAACCGCCAGAAGATGGACATGGTGAGCGACCCACGCACCGACCAGCTGCGTCCGATCGACGGCCAGACCATCTACAACCTCACCAGCTCCGGTGAGACCCACGGCACCCGCGACCGCTACGCCGTCGGCGCCGAGTTCCGCGTGCCGATCTTCAGCAACCTGAGCGTCAACGCTGCGGCGCGCTATGACAAGTACGACGACATCTCGTCGGTTGATGCATCCACCACTTACAACCTCGGCCTGGAATTCCGCCCGTTCAGCAACCTGCTGCTCCGCGGCAGCTATGCCACCAGCTTCCGCGCGCCAGACATGCAGCTGATCTACGCCGGCGGTGCCGCGTCCTACACGACCGAACTGGACGAATACTCCTGCCGCTCCGGTACCGGTCCGGGCGCTGCCCAGGGCCCGCGTACCCGCACCCAGTGCAACACGCCGACGAGTGACCCGACCAAGTACTCGGTGCAGACCCTGGTGGCCGGCAACCCGAACCTGACCGAGGAAAAGGGCAAGTCGTGGGGCGCAGGCTTTGTGTGGGACGTTACGGATGGCATGTCGCTGACGGTCGACTACTACCGCATCCGCCTGGAGGACGCCGCCGCCCAGCTGAGCAACGACTACCTGCTGCGCGCTGAGGCGGCCTGCCGCCTGGGCACCGCCAGCGACGGTCGCGCGGTCCCCAGTGCTTCGGTCTGCCAGAACGTGCTGGGCCTGATCACGCGCACCAACCTGCCCGGCTCGCCGGACGATGGCCGTATCCAGCGCATCAACAACGCCTACATCAACACCGCACTGCAGGACACCAGCGGTATCGATGCAACCTACAAGTACGCGCTGGACACCGACCGCTGGGGCCGTTTCAACGTCGACCTGGGTTACTCGCTGACGCTGACCAACAAGTACAAGCAGACCGCCGACGACGACCTGATCGATTACCGCGACCTGCCGCCGGAGTACTTCAACCCCGAGCGCAGCCGCGCCCGCGGCAGCCTGACCTGGACCAAGGGCGACTGGGCCACCACCGTGTTCGGCACCCGCTACGGCTCGGCCTTCAGCTATGCCGAAGCTGATGGCACCAACAGCGCGGGCGGTGCCTACTCGCGTCGCCTGGCGCCGTACTTCCTGTGGAACCTGAGTGTGGGCAAGAAGTTCGGCGAGAACGTGCTGGCCACCTTCCAGGTCGTCAATGTGTTCGACAACCAGTATCGCAAGGACAACAGCAACACGACGTACCCGTTCTACAACCCGTTCATCGGCGCAGACCCGCTGGGCCGTCGCTTCTACGTGAGCCTGCAGTACAAGTTCTGATCCTCGCTGCATGAGGTAGGAACGCATGGGAAAGCCCGGGTCTGAACCGGGCTTTCCTTTTTTGAACCGGCCGCAGCTACCGCTGGCCAGGACAAGGACCCCTGATCATGAAGAAGACCTCGCTGTTGACGCCGTTGGCCCTGGCGCTCGCCGCCGCCCTCCCCGCTGCCTTGCCGGCCGCCGCTGCGGGCGCGGCGACGCCCTATTCGATCGAAGACTTCGCCAGGCACGCCAGCTACAGCTCGGCCAGAATCTCACCGAGCGGCGCCTACCTGGCTATCAGTGTCGATCTGGGCGACCAGGACGTGCTGACCATCCTGCGCACCAGTGACCTGAAGGTACTCAAGGTCAACCAGCTGCCGGACAAGAAGAGCGTGGGCAGCTTCCACTGGATATCGCCGGAACGGCTGATGTTCAACGCGGTGAAAAAGCAGGGCGGCTACGCCCAGCCCTTCCCCACCGGGGAATGGTTCGCGGTCAACGCCGACGGCAGCCAGGCCCGCCCGGTGATCTTCTACGGCACCCGCGATGCCACCCAGCGCAGCAAGAGCGTGGGCAACGAATCCTATTCGTTGCTGGACACGCTGCGCGGCGATGACCAGAACGTGATCATGCAGGTCCGCTACCCGCGCTCTTCCGAAGGCGCAGGCACCCAGGTGGTGAGCGTGGACACCATCAGCGGCAGGCGCACGCCCTTGGCGCGCGCACCCAAAGAGAACTGCGACATCGCACTGGATGGCGCCAAGGAACCGCGCTTCGCGGTCTGCAGTTCCAGCCGCGATGAGAGCGGCGAATATGATGAGCGCAGCGAGCTGTACCGCCGCGACGGCACCACCTGGACGTTGATCAACGCCTCCAAGTCCGACGGCCAGCATCTGCGCGTGCTGCGCACCAGCGCCGACGGTACCGTCTACGCCGAACAGGATGATGGCAAGGTCCCATCGGCAATCGGCACGCTGGACACCGGCAGTGGCCAGTTCCAGAAGCTGTTCCAGGATCCTGTCAGCGAAGTCTCGCAGATGATGTGGAGCACTGATGACAAGCGCCTGATCGGCGTGGTCAACCAGGCCGGCAGCCCCAAGGTCACCCTGCTGGATGAGGATCACCCCGATGCCGCGCTGTACCAGTCGCTGGCCCAGGCATTTCCCGGGCAGATGGTGCAGTTCTCCAGTTCCACCGAAGATGGCAACCGCATCCTGGTGTCGGTTTACAGCGACACCAATCCAGGGGAGCTGTACCTGTTCGACCGCAAGACCGGCCAGGCCCGTTTCCTGCTGCAGGGCCGCGACTGGCTTGATCCCAAGCGCATGGCCAGCGTCACCCCGTTCACCGTCAAGGCACGGGACGGCCAGCTGCTGCATGGTTACCTGACCGTCCCGCAGGGGGCGCAGGGCAAGCGCCTGCCAATGATCGTCAACCCGCACGGCGGCCCGATCGGCCCGCGCGACAACTGGGGCTTCAATCCCGAGGCGCAGCTGCTGGCGAGCCGTGGCTATGCCGTCCTGCAGGTCAACTTCCGTGGCTCTGGCGGCTATGGCAAGGCCTTCGAGAACGCGGGTCACCGGCAATGGGCCGACGGCATCCAGAACGACATCCTCGATGCCACGCATTGGGCCATCGACCAGGGGGTGGCTGACAAGGACCGCCTGTGCATCTATGGCGGCAGCTTCGGTGGCTACTCTGCACTGATGGCGCCCATCCGTGAGCCAGGCCTGTTCAAGTGTGCTTTCGGCTACGTCGGGGTATACGACGTGGACATGCTGTTCAAGAAGGGCGATATCCCGCAGCGCGAGTCCGGTCAGCGCTATCTGCGCCGCACTCATGGCACCGACGTGGCCGAATGGAACAAGGTCTCGCCCGCCCGCCGGGCCGGTGAGGTCAGGATTCCGGTATTCCTGGCCGCAGGTGCCCGCGACATGCGCGCCGTGCCCGAGCAGACCGAGCTGATGGCCAAGGCACTCACCGATGCCGGCAACCCTCCGGAAGGCGTGATCATCCAGTCCGGTGAAATGCATGGCTTCTACGACGTTCCGGCCCGGGTAAATCTGTACTCGAAGATGCTCGACTTCTTCGGCCGGCATATCGGCACGCCCGCACGCTGAACGAACCGGGGCAGCACGCCTGCCCCGTGTTTCCTTTGGCACAATGACCTACGCCGCATGTCCCGAAGCGCGCTCCGGCCGATGATTGGGGGCACGCGGTCCCCTTGCTGCCATCACGGATTGATGAACATGAAACTGCATTGGCTTTCGCCACTCCCTCTCCTGGTCGCGTTGGCCTCGCCGGCCATGCTGGCGGCGGCGCCTCCAGCGCCTCCCAGGGCCCCGCTGCCCAGCGATCCAACCGATGATCCGCTGATGATCAGCGCGGGCTTCCTGAACGGTCATCCCGACCTGCGCTTCCGCATGCTGGGCATGGAAAAACAGCGCGCCAACGACCTGCCCGCTGCATTTGCGTTCTTCCAGCGCGCCGGTTTCTACGGGGACAAGGTCTCGCAGGCAAGGGTCGCTGAAATGCTGTGGAACGGCACTGGCACGGAGGTCGACCGCCCGCTGGCCTACGTCTGGATGGACCTGGCTGCCGAGCGTGGCTACAAGGGCTTCGTCGAACTGCGCGAACGCTACTGGGCCGCGCTGGATGAACACCAACGCAACCAGGCCATCGGCCAGGGCGAAGCGGTGTATGCACGGTTTGGTGACGCTGCCGCCGAGCCACGCCTCGCATTGGCAATGCGGCGTGAACAGAAGCGCATGACCGGCAGCCGCACCGGCTTTGCGGGCAACGTCAAGATTCTCGTGCCGGGCCCGAATGGCACCACTGAACAGATTGATGGCAGCAAGTTCTACGACACCCGTTACTGGGACCCGCAGCTGTACCGGCAATGGCAGGACAGCATCTGGTCGACACCGCGGGTGGGACGCGTGGAGATTGGCAACGTGGCCCCGGTTTCCACCGAAAACCAGGCGCGTAGCCGAATCCCCGATGTTGCTCCACAGGTTGACGCCCCCGAGCCGGTGACCGGGGACGAACCGCCCCAGCCGACCCCTGGCCTGCGCTGAGGGCGCACCGCCGCCCCCAACGGACCATGCCGATCCTGCCTGCTGGCGACCGACCACCGCCAGGGCAGGCCGGCTTGCCATTGACCATGACCTTCGACACCCTTGCAGGTCTGGCCGGCGGCGTATCGTTCGGCCCACGGCCGCACCTGCGGCCACTCCCTGACTCACTCGGCCCGGAGGCCATTCAAGTGACCCGTACTCCCAAGATCGTGCTGCTGACCCTGGCCGTTTCGGCCGCGCTGGTCGGCTGCGGCAAGACTGAAGCCCCGGCCAAGGACGCCGCCGCCTCCGCCCCGGCCACGGCCGAAGCCACCACCTATAAGCTGGACGAGAGCAAGCTGCCGGCCTACAACGCCTTCCAGCCGAGCGACCTGGACACCACCAAGGACGCCTGCACCGCCTTCGGCGACTACGTCAACAGCAAGTGGCTGGCCGCCAATGAAATCCCGGGCGACCGCACCAGCTGGGGCGCGTTCACCATCCTCGACGAGCGCTCGGTGGCCGTGCAGCACCAGCTGGCCGAACAGGTCGCGCAGGTCAAGAACCCGAACCACATCGAGAAGATTGTCGGCGACCTGTGGGCCACCGGCATGGACGAAGCCAAGATCAACGCACAGGGCATCGAGCCGCTGAAGGCCGACCTGACCGCGATCGACGGCCTGCAGGACAAGGCGGCCATCGCCGACTACCTGCGCACCAGTGCCGCCAAGGGCGACAACCTCCTGTTCGGCTTCGGTGCCGAAGCCGACTTCAAGAACTCGGCCGTGAACATGGCCTACGCCAGCCAGGGCGGCCTGGGCCTGCCGGATACCACCTACTACACCGACGCCAAGAACGCCGACAAGCTGAAGGCCTATCAGGCGCACGTGGCCAAGGTGCTGGAACTGTCCGGCGTCGCCGCTGCCGATGCCGCCAAGCAGGCGGAAGAGGTCGTCAAGTTCGAGACCCGCCTGGCCAAGGCCTCCAAGTCGCGCGTCGAGCTGTCGCGCAATGTCGAGCTGTACTACAACCCGGTCACCCTGGCCGACGCCGACAAGCTGACCCCGAACTTCAGCTGGACCGAATTCTTCAAGTCGCAGGGCGTGGCCGCACCGGAGAAGTTCTCGCTGGCCATGCCGGCCTTCCATGAGGAAGTGAGCAAGGCGCTGGGCGACACCGATCCGTCGGTGTGGCGCGCCTACCTGCGCTTCCACACCGTGGACAGCGCCTCGCCGTACCTGGCCGACGCGTTCGTGCAGGAGAACTACGAGTTCTACGGCAAGACCCTCAACGGCCAGAAGGAACAGAAGCCGCGCTGGAAGCGCGTGCTGGGCACCATCGAGAATGACGCCGGCGAAGCCTTCGGCCAGCTGTACGTGAAGGTGGCCTTCTCGCCGGAAGCCAAGGCGAAGATGGAAGAGCTGGTGAAGAACCTGGCTGCCTCGCTGAAGGACCGCATCCAGGGTCTGAGCTGGATGAGCGAGGAAACCAAGGCCAAGGCCATCGCCAAGTGGGAAACCTTCACCCCGAAGATCGGTTACCCGGACAAGTGGCGTGACTGGTCGGGCCTGCAGACCCAGCGCGACAGCTTCCTGGGCAACGTGCGCGCGGCCAACGAGTTCAACTACAAGTTCAACCTGTCCAAGATCGGCAAGCCGGTGGACAAGACCGAGTGGGGCATGACCCCGCAGACCGTCAACGCCTACTACAACCCGCTGCAGAACGAGATCGTGTTCCCGGCCGCCATCCTGCAGCCGCCGTTCTTCGACCCCAAGGCCGACGACGCGCTGAACTACGGCGGCATCGGTGCGGTGATCGGCCATGAGATGACTCACGGTTACGACGACCAGGGTGCGCGCTTCGGGCCGACCGGCAACATGGAAGACTGGTGGACCCCGGCCGACAAGAAGAACTTCGAAGGCCTGACCGGCAAGCTGGTCAAGCAGTTCGACCAGTACAAGGTCGACGGCCAGGCGGTGAACGGCCACCTGACCCTGGGCGAGAACATCGCCGACCTGGGCGGCCTGGCCACCGCCTACGACGCCCTGCAGAAGGCCACCGCCGGCAAGGAAGATGCCAAGGTCGACGGCTTCACCCGCGACCAGCGCTTCTTCTTCAACTGGGCCACCGTGTGGCGCACCAAGTACACCCCGGAAAACGCCAAGGTCCGCCTGGCCACCGACCCGCACGCCCCGGCGCAGTTCCGCGCCATGGGTGCGCCGTCGAACCTGCCGACCTTCGCTGCCGCGTTCCAGTGCAAGGCCGGTTCGCCGATGGCCCGCACCGGCGAGCAGCAGGTGGTGATCTGGTAAGCCACGGCTGACGCTGCGGCAGACCTGCAAGGGCCCGGGACTTCCCGGGCCTTTGCTTTTTTGCGATGCCCGCCGTCCACGCAAGGCGTGGCACCCCTGCCGACCACGCCGTGACGCGTGCATGTCGCGCGCCTCCCCGCGCCCGGTGGCAGCGCCGCGCGATGCCCGGCAGACGGCGCGTGATGTGTGCATGCCGCGCCCATGCCCGGCTTGCTATAGTGCGCGCGCCCTCAATCCATCACGGATTCGTTCCACATGCCCAATTTCCGTCCGCTTGCCATCGCCCTGGGCATCAGCCTGGCGACCCTGGTCCCGACCCACGATGCGTTTGCTGCCGCCAAGAAGAAGGCCGCTCGCGCCCCGGCCGTCAGCGCCCAGTGCAGCGACTTCTACGACGCCACCAATGCAGGCTGGCTGAAGGCCAACCCGGTGCCGCAGACCGGCGCCACCACCGCGCTCGGCCAGCTGGTCGAGCGCAGCCGCCAGCAGCAGCGTGAACTGCTCGACGCCGCGATGAAGTCGCCGCAGGGCAACGTGCAGAAGCTGCTGGGCGACTTCTGGGCCAGCGGCCTGGACGAGGCAGCGGTGGAAGCGGACGGCTCCAACCCGATCGCGCCGCTGCTGACCCGCATCAATGCCATCAAGAAGGCCAAGGATGTGCCGGCGTCGATCGCCGCGCTGCACCAGGTCGGCATCCCGGTGGCCTTCAACTTCGGCCCGGACGTCGATCTGAAGGCACTCGATCGTCACATCGGCTACTTCATGCAGGGTGGCATGGGCCTGCCGGATCCGGCGTTCTATACCCGCACCGACGCCGACACCGTGGCCCTGATGGGCCGCTACCGCACCTACGTGAAGCAGATCCTGGCACTGACCGGCACGCCGGCGGCCGAGCTCGATGCCGAGTCGCAGTCGGTGATCGCACTGGAGACCGAGCTGGCGCGCAACGCGCAGTCGCTGGCCGGGATCAACAACCCGTTCAACAACTACGCGCCGATCTCCACCAAGGAGCTCAACAGCCGCTACCGCAACCTGCAGCTGGACGCGTTCCTGAAGGCCCAGGGCGTGGACGACGACCTGGTTTCGCTGGCCGACCCGGGCCTGTTCAAGCAGCTCGATGGCATGGTCACCAAGCTCAAGCCGGACCAGTGGAAGGCCTACCTGCGCTGGCGCGTGGGCGACTCGATGGCGCCCTACCTGTCCAAGGCCTACCGCGACGCGGAGTTTGAGTTCCGTGGCCGCGTGCTGCGTGGCGAAACGCTGCCGCCGCCGCGTTGGGAAGATGTGCTGGAGGCGATCAACGTGGCTGCCGGTCCGATGCTCGGCCGCGAATACGCGGCCCGTTACCTGTCGGCCGAAGACCGTCGCCAGGCCGCATGGATCGTCGACAAGGTGCGCGAAGTGCAGATCGAGGCGGTCAAGAACAGCAGCTGGATGAGTGCCGAAGCCAAGACCGAAGCGCAGGCCAAGCTGGCCGCGCTGAAGATCGAGATCGGCACCCCGCTGCGTGATCTCGACTACAGCGTGCAGCCGATGGGCCGCGGTTCGTTCGGCGGCAACATGCTGATCGCGTCGACCTGGCGCCACCGCGAGGAAATGAAGCGCATCGGCAAGGGCAACGCCGACCGCCGCTGGGACGTGCTGCCGCAGCAGCCGTCGCTGGCCTACGATCTGGCGCAGAACCGCCTGATCGTCACCGCGGCGATCCTGCAGGGCCCGGTGTTCAACGCCAAGGCCGATGCCGCCGACAAGTTCGGCAGTTTCGGTGGCCTGGTCGGCCATGAGCTGACCCGTGCGATCGATGCCAAGGGCGCACTGGTCGATGCCAAGGGCGAACTGCGCAGCTGGTGGACGCCGGCCGACAAGACCGCCTGGACCCTGCTCGGCAACCGCGTCGCCGCGCAGTACAGCGCCTACGATTTCCCGGGCGTGAAGGGTGCCAAGGTCAACGGCACGCTCACCCAGGAAGAGAACCTGGCCGACATCGCCGGGCTGGAACTGGCCTGGGCCGCATACACCGCGCAGGAGCCGAAGGCCAAGCCGGCACAGCAGCAGGGCTTCTTCCGCGCCTGGTCGGCGTTGTGGGCGCAGCAGCTGTCGCCGAACGAGGCCGCGCGCCGCTTGACCGCCGACATCCGCGCGCCGGGCCTGTGGCGCAGCAATGGCACGCTGGCCAACCTGCCGGCGTTCGGCGCCACCTTCAGCTGCAAGGCCGGCCAGCCGATGCAGCGCAGCGAAGCCGAGCAGATCAAGGTCTGGCGCTGAGCCTTCAGCGGCCGTGGTAACGCAAAGGGCGCCTTCGGGCGCCCTTTTTTTTGCGGGTGCAGCACGATCCCGGGTTAACACCGGGCATGCTATCGCTGCGGCTTCGTCCATCGCGGAGCCCCGACATGGCACACAAGAACACGATCTGCCTCTGGTACGACAACGACGCGCTCGAGGCCGCCACCTTCTATGCCGGCAACCTGCCCGACAGCGCGGTGACGGCCGTGCATCATGCCCCGGGCGACTATCCGGACGGCAAGGAAGGCGACGTGCTGACCGTTGAATTCACGGTCTGCGGCATCCCCTGCGTCGGGCTCAACGGCGGACCTGCGTTCAAGCACAGCGAAGCGTTCTCGTTCCAGATCCAGACCTACGACCAGGCCGAGACCGACCGCCTGTGGGATGCGATCGTCGGCAATGGCGGACAGGAGAGCCAATGCGGCTGGTGCAAGGACCGCTGGGGCATCTCGTGGCAGATCAGCCCACGCATCCTGATCGAAGCGGTGACCAGCCCGGACAAGGCGCTGGCCAAGCGCGCCTTCAACGCGATGATGCCGATGAGGAAGATCGACATCGCCACCCTCCAGGCCGCCATCCAAAAAGGGGACGGAGGGGATTAAGTCGTTTCTCCCCACCGCTGCTGACCCCGTGCGAATTGCGACTTAATCCCCTCCGTCCCCTTTTTTGAGGTGCTGATGTCCTGGGATGCGATCATCATCGGCGGTGGCCACAATGGCCTGGTCTGCGCGGCCTACCTGGCACGCGCCGGAAAGAAGGTGCGGGTGCTGGAGCGTCGTGGCGTTCTCGGCGGTGCTGCGGTCACCGAGGAGTTTCATCCAGGCTTCCGCAACTCGGTGGCGTCATACACCGTGTCGCTGCTGCAACCGAAGGTGATCGACGACCTGCAGTTGCATGCGCATGGGCTGCGCATCATCAATCGCCCGGCCAACAACTTCCTGCCATTGCCCGACGACCGCTACCTGCTGTCGGCACCGGGCCGCACCCAGGCCGAAGTCGCCAGATTTTCCGAGCGGGATGCGCAGCGCCTGCCCGCCTACGAAGCGCGCCTGGAGATGTTCGCCGACGTGCTCCGCGCATGGGCCCTGCGTGCACCGCCGGATCTGGGCGTGGCCGGGGGTTGGCGTGCCCTGCCCGCACTGTGGCAGATGGGCCGCCTCGGCCGCGAGCTGGCGGTGCTGGATCCATCGCTGCGGCAGGAACTGCTGGACCTGTTCACGCTGTCGGCGGCCGAGTACCTGGACCGCTGGTTCGAGAGCGAGCCGATCAAGGCCCTGTTCGGCTTCGATGGCATTGTCGGCAACTATGCAAGCCCGTATACACCGGGCAGCGCCTATGTCCTGCTGCACCATGTGTTCGGCCAGTGCAATGGCCTGAAGGGTGCGTGGGGCCATGCGATCGGCGGCATGGGCGCAATCAGCCAGGCCATCGCCGCCGCTGCACGCGCGGCTGGCGCGGAACTGCAGGTGGACGCCGGCGTGCGACGCGTACTGGTTGAACACGGCAGTGCCGTGGGAGTGGAACTGGCCAACGGTGAAATCCTGCGTGCACGCGCGGTGATCGCCAACGTCAATCCGAAGCTGTTGTACGAGCAGATGCTGGCCCCGGCACAGGTACCGGACGCGACCCGCGAACGCATGGCGAACTGGCGCTGCGGTTCCGGCACGTTCCGGATGAACGTGGCGCTGTCGCGGCTGCCGGACTTCCGCGCCCTGCCCGGCCCCGGCGATCACCTCAGCGCCGGCATCATCATGGCACCCAGCCTGGACTACATGGACCGCGCCTGGCTGGATGCGCGCCGCGACGGCTGGTCGCGCGAACCGATCGTGGAGATGCTGATTCCCAGCACGCTGGACGCTTCGCTGGCGCCGGTCGGCCGGCATGTGGCCAGTCTGTTCTGCCAGCACGTGGCACCGGTGCTGCCCGATGGACGTCACTGGGATGATCACCGCGACACCGTAGCCGATCTGATGATCGCGACCGTCGACCGGTATGCACCGGGCTTCGCCGACAGCGTGCTTGGCCGACAGGTGCTGTCGCCGCTGGACCTGGAACGCACGTTCGGCCTGGTCGGCGGTGACATCTTCCACGGCGCACTGAGCGCCAACCAGCTGTTCTCGGCACGGCCGATGGTCGGCCAGGCCGGCTATCGCGGCGCCCTGCCGGGGCTGTACCTGTGCGGTTCGGGCACACACCCCGGCGGTGGCGTCACCGGTGCGCCGGGACACAACGCGGCGCAGGTGGTGCTGCAGGATCTGTAGAGACGTGCCGACCGACGGTCGGCACCTACCCGCGTGGGAGAAGGCGTGCCGACCAACGGTCGGCGCCTACAACGTCAAATGATCCTTCCGATCATTTGACGCTGCGCAGATGGTTGGGGCGCTTCGGTGGGCCGGGCGGGCGGCGCTTGAACGGCGGCTGCCCACGCCAGTAACGGATCAGCAACCAGCCGAACAGCATGCCGCCCAGGTGCGCGAAGTGGGCCACGCCCGGCTGCCAGCCGGTCATGCCCAGCACCAGTTCGCCCACGCCAAACAGGATCACGAAGGTGCGCGCCTTCATCGGGATCGGCGGGAACAGCAGCATCACCCGCTGGTTCGGGAACAGCATGCCGTAAGCCAGCAGCAGGCCGAACACGCCGCCGGAAGCGCCCAGCACCGTGGCAGGGTTTTCCAGCAGCGTACCCACCAGCAGCTGGCAGACACCGGCACCGGCCACGCAGACCAGGTAGTACAGCAGGAAGCGCTTCTCGCCCCAGGTCTGCTCCAGCGGCGCGCCGAACATGAAGACCGCCAGCATGTTGAAGAACAGGTGGCCGAAGCTGCCATGCAGGAAGCCATAGGTCAGCAGCTGCCACGGCTGGAAGTTGCCGCCGGGGGAGAACGCGTCGAAGCCCTGCTGCAGCGGTTGCAGCATGAACGGCTCGAAGGTCTGCATGCCGAGCAGGAACGGCTGCTGCAGCAGGAACAGGATCGCGTTGGCGATCAGCAGGGCCTTGGTGACGGTTGGCAGTCGCGGGAACATGGGAGCACCGGCATGGAACGGCCTCCATCATAGCCGCAGCACCGTGTGATGTTGGCGCGCCCCCGGGATGCCCTGTTCAGTCGCCAGCGATGCTCAGCCGGGCCCCCACACAGCAGCATCCAGCGCCGCCGCCGGATCGGCCGCCGGCATCCGCACCCGGCCGTTTTCCACCTGCACGCCCTCGGCACGCAAGCGCTGCGACTGCTCGCGCCAGCCGGCCGACCCTTCCGCCATGGCGATGCGCCCATCCGAGCGCAGCACACGGTGCCAAGGCAGGTCGGGATCGTCGTTCTGGCCCAGGATGCGCGCGGTCAGGCGCGCACGCCCGGGCAGGCCAGCGCGCATCGCGACCTGGCCATAGCCCATCACCTGCCCCGCCGGGATCGCGCGGATCACCGCCAGGATGCGCGCACGCGCCTGCTCCGGGGTCAGCGCCGCAGCCGGGTCACCAGCAGCACGCCGATCAGCACCAGCACGGTGCCGGCGATCTGCGCCGGCCCCATCGGTTCGTCGAGCAGCCATAGGCTCATCACGATGGTGGAAACAGGGCCCAGCATACCGACCTGTGCGGCCAGCGACGAACCCACGCGCTGCACCGCCAGCATGATCGCCAGCACCGGCAGCACCGTGCACACCGTGGCGTTGACCAGCGACAGCCACTGTACCGGCGCCGGTGCCTGCCACAGCAACGGCAGCGGATGGGTCACTGCGAAATGCAGCAGCACCAGCACGCTGGCCACGCAGCTGGCATAGGCGGTCAGCCGCACCGCACCGATGCGCGCGACCACCTGCCCGCTGCCGAACAGGTACAGCGCATAGCTGAGCGCACTGCCCAGCACCAGCAGGCTGCCGACGATGATCTGGCCGCCTTCGCGCTGCAGGTCGTGCCCGAAGGCCAGCAGCACGCCGAGGTAACTCAGCACCAGCGCACCGATCTGCCAGCGGCCCGGCCGCTGGCGCGCCAGCAGTACGTTGATCAGCAGTACCAGGGTCGGGTTCAAGTACAGGATCAGCCGCTCCAGGGTCACGCTGATGTACTGCAGGCCCTGGAAGTCGAGCAGGCTGGACAGGTAGTAGCCGGTAAAGCCCAGCCACAGCACGCGGGCACGGTCGGCCCAGGACAGCGGCTCGGCCCGGCGCGCGGCCCACAGGGCCATCAGCGCGAACAGCGGCAGCGCCATCAGCATGCGCAGCGCGAGCAGCGTGGTGGCATCGACGCCATGGCGCAGGCCGAGCTTGACGATGATCGCCTTGCCCGACGCGGCAATGGCGCCGATCGCGGCGAGGCCGATGCCGCCCAGCGCAATGCGCGGGGAAGCAGTGGCGATGCGGGAAGCGGGAGTGGACATCAGGACGACGGCGGGCCGCGCAGGGCGGCCCGGTAAGGCGTGGGGACGCCCATTGTCGCATGGGGGCGCCCGCTGCCCTGTAAAGCCACAACGGCCCGGCTCAGCGCATCAGCACCACTTCCTCGGCCGAGGTCGGGTGGATCGCCACGGTGTCGTCGAACTGGGCCTTGGTCGCGCCCATCTTCACCGCCACGGCAAAGCCCTGCAGGATCTCGTCGGCCGCTTCGCCCAGCAGGTGGATGCCCACCACGCGTTCTTCCGGGCCGGCACAGACCATCTTGAACAGGCTGCGCTGGGTGCCGTTGGCCAGCGCCTGCAGCATCGGGCGGAAGCGGCTGTGGTAGACGCTCACCTGGTCGAAACGCCGGCGCGCTTCTTCCTCGCTCATGCCCACCGCGCCCAGCGGCGGATGCGAGAACACCACGCTGGCCACGTTCTCGTAATCCATCTTCGACTGCGGGCGGCCCCCGAACAGCCGATCCATCAGCCGCCGCGACGCGGCCACCGCCACCGGGGTCAGGCCGACCTTGCCGGCGATGTCGCCGACCGCGTGCACGCTCGGCACACCGGTGGTCTGCCACTCGTCCACCTGCACCTGCTCATGCTCGCCAATGCCGATGCCGAGCGCTTCCAGACCCAGCCCCCGGCTGTTGCCGCGGCGGCCGGCAGCGAAGAACACCGCATCGAACACACTGTCCATCGGGCCGTCATGGCCGAACGCACGCACGCGCTCGCCATCGCGCTGCAGTTCGCGCAGGCGATAGCCGAAGTGGATCCGCACGCCCTGCTGTTTCAGGTTCTCGGCCAGCTGATCGGTCAGCTCGTAATCGAAGCGCTCCAGCAGGCGCTGCCCCCGTACCAGCAGGCTTACCCGGCTGCCCAGTGCCTGCAGCAGCCCGGCCAGTTCCACCGCGATGTAACCGCCACCGATGATCGCGACCTCGGCCGGTGCCGCGCGCAGATCGAAGAAATCATCGGAGACCAGGCCCAGTTCCGCGCCGGGAATATCCGGGCGCAGCGGGTGCGCGCCGGTGGCGATCAGGATGTGCTCGGCGCTGTAGCGCACGCCGTCGCTGCAGGCCACGGTATGCGCGTCGAGCAGATGGCCGCGCGCCGGAATCCGTACCACGCCGGTTTCATCCAGGCGCTTGTGGTAGCTGGTGTGGATGTTGCTGATGTAGGCCTGCCGATGGATCACCAGTTCCTTCCACGACAGCGCCGGGCGTGCCTCGACATCGAAGCCCATCGCGTTGGCCAGGCCGATGCGCTCGTGCAGGTCGGCCGCCAGCCACATCGCCTTCTTCGGCACGCAGCCGACGTTGACGCAGGTGCCGCCCAGTTCACCCGGCTCCAGCAGCGCCACGCGCCGGCCATGCTGGGCCGCGCGGATCGCACCGGCCAGGCCGGCGGAGCCGCCGCCAAGGACGATCAGGTCGTAATCATAGGGTGCAGTGCTCATCGGAATCGCTCGGTCGGTAGGGGCAGGATCGATCACCAGCGCGCGGCCGCAGGACGTGATCGGCGATCCGCTGGCCACCACCGGTGCTCATGCTGATGCCGAGCATGCCATGCCCCGCGGCAAGCCTGGCGTGAGGACGCACGGGGCCGCGACCGATCAGCACAGCGCATGCGCGCCCATCGCTCAGCCCTGCTCCGCCCTGCGCCGCATCGGTGGCCACTGCCGGTAGGTCATCGCGCGCCACAGCCATTCCATCGGACCAAAGCGGAAGCGCGCCAGCCACGCGTGCGAAACAGCCACCTGCGCTGCGAACACCAGCAACGCGAACAGCAACTGCACGCTGCGCGGCATCCGCTCGAACCCACCCAGGCCATAGTGGTAGAACAGCCAGGTACACAGCAACGACTGGGCCAGGTAGTGGGTCAATGCCATGCGCCCGACCGGCGCCAGCCATCCCAGCCGCGCGCGCCAATGCACGATCCACGCCAGGTAACCCAGGCACATCGGCAGCCCGCCGATGGTCACCAGTGCCATCGCTGCGGTCACCGGCAGGTCGTAGGCGCCCGGTGCCAGATACGGCTTCCAGGCAACGCCGAGCAGCGTGACCGCCAGGCCCAGCGGCAGTGCCACCCAACGCAGCAGCGCGTACAGCCGTGGGAAGCGCTCGGGTGAAGCCAGTGCGCCGCTGGCGGTGAACCAGCTGCCGATCAGGAACATGCCCAGCACTTCCGGACCGGTGATCAGCAGCGCGCCCATCGACGATCCGAACTCGTGCAGGCGCTGCGTGGTGGCCTGCATCCAGCTGCCGTGGCCGTAGACCAGGCGCTGCTGCGCGATGGCCTGCTGTGCTTCGGCGAGCATCTTCTGCACATCCTCCGCCGAAGCCATCGACACCATCGCGCCCACCAGCAGCATCATCGCCACGCCGCCCAGGTAGACCGTCACGCCCATCCACGGCAGCCAGCTGCGCGGCGCCTCGCGGCAGGCCAGCAGCGGCAACGAGACCAACGCGTACATCACCAGGATGTCGCCGGACCAGACCAGCAGCGCGTGGCACAGGCCGATCAGCAGCAGGCCAGCGCTGCGGCGCAGGTAGAACGGCGTGAACGCGCGCCCGGCCACCTCGGCGCGCTGCGCCATCACTGCGAAGCCGGCGCCGAACAGCAGCGAGAACAGGGTGAAGAACTTGCCCTGTACGAACACATAGACCAACGCATCGGCCCAGGAGTCGATGCCCTGCCAGTGCGTGTCGATGCCGGTGAAGGCCAGGTCCAGCGGGCCGCTGAAGGCCTCGATGTTCATCAGCAGGATGCCCAGCAGTGCCGCGCCGCGCAGTACGTCCAGCACCGCGATGCGTTCGCCGGAGGCCATCGGCTGCAGGGAAGGAGAAACAGCGTTCACGGGGCGTCCGTCGGGCAGGTCCGCCATTATGCCGCCGGCCCGCGCGGCATGGACGCCCGCGTCGTGGCCCGGAAACACAACGGCCCGCCGAAGCGGGCCGTCGCTGCCATCACGATCGCGCTGCGATCAGTGCTGGTGACCACCATCGCCATGGACGTGGCCGTGGTCCAGCTCTTCCTTGCCGGCTTCGCGCACGTCGACGATTTCGACGTCGAAGTGCAGGTCCTTGCCGGCCATCGGGTGGTTCAGGTCGACGTCGACGACGCTCATGCCGACCTTCTGCACGGTCACCGCACGCGGGCCGAAGTTGGTCTGCAGCACCACCTGCTGGCCCGGAGCCAGCTTGGTGTTGCCGAAGTGCTTCTTCGGCACGCGCTGGGACAGGCCCTCACGGCGCTCGCCGTAGGCGTCGGCCGCCTTGACGTCGACGTTGAACGTCGCGCCGGCTTCCTTGTCCATCATGGCGTTTTCCAGGCCCGGGATGATGTTGCCGTGGCCGATCAGGATCGCCAGCGGCTCGCCGCGGTCCTTGGACGATTCGATCGGCTCCTGGCCGACTTCGGAAACGGTGTAGTGGAAGCGGACAACGCGGTCTTTTTCGATCTTCATGCGCAACTCTGTCTGGATCTGCCGGAGGCAGGCGGGTTGGGGCGGGTTGTCGCCCGACGGGGACGCCGCCATCATGACGGCCAATCCAAGGTGGCGCATTATCCGGAGATCATGCACATCACGCCAGTTTCGTCCGGCCCGCGCCGGTTCCTTGCCCCGGCCCTGCTGCTGGCCCTGCCCCTGCTGATGACCGCCTGCGGCGGCGGCAAGGCCACCCGCCCGGCGCCGCCGCCGCCGACGGCGAACTGGCCAAAGACCGTGCCGGACAACCCCGAGGCCGCCAACTCGGTGCTGATGCGCGCCATCAGCCTGGTCGGCACGCCCTACCGCTATGGCGGCAATACCCCGGACTCGGGCTTCGACTGCAGCGGCCTGGTCGCCTATGTCTACCGCGAGATGCTGGACCTGCGGCTGCCGCGCACCTCGCGCGACCTCGCCGCGGTACAGGGCCCGAAGATCGATCCGCAGCGCCTGGCCACCGGCGACCTGGTGTTCTTCGGCAGCCGCGGCAGCGTCACCCACGTCGGCATCTATGTGGGTGAAGGACGCTTCGTGCACGCGCCGAGTACCGGCGGCACGGTGCGCCTGGACTCGCTCAGTGGACCTTACTGGAAGGACCACTACACAGGGGCGAAACGCGTCCTTCGCTAAAATGAACAGGCGATATGTTCAAAACTGTGACGAGAATCACCATGCAACTAACGAATTACTAACGGAATTTTTAACTTATCCGCGCTTTTACAGGGCATGATGCCCCATCGTTTTTTTCCTGTGACCGACGCGTGACGACTGACGACCTGAAAAGCGAAGGCCAGACTTCCGTATCTTCACGTGGTGCCCGCCCGCTGCTGCTTGGCCTGGCACTGTGCCTGACCAGCCTTCCGGCCTGGTCGCAGACGGTTCCGAACCGTTCCGATGCACCCGCGGCCCCGGTGGCCGAGAGCACCGCCCGACCGGCCGCCAAGGCCGAGGCTGCCGCTCCCCAGCGCAGCCGCGTCGATGCCGCCGCCAGCGCCACGCTGGCCGCGCTGCTGCCGCACCTGGCCGCCAACGACACCATTCCGCTGATGGACCGCTCGGCCGTGGTGGCCGGTGACCTCAGCCGCCTGCTCGCCAATTACGACACCAGCAGCGCCGCCAATGGCAGCGTCGTCGGCACCGCCGCGGACAACGGCAAGGTGCAGTCGCTGCTGCGCCGCGCGATGACCCTGCTGGGTACCCCCTACCGGTGGGGTGGCAGCAATCCGGACAGCGGCTTCGACTGCAGCGGCCTGGTCGGCTACGTGTTCCGCTCGGCCCTGGGCATCGAGCTGCCGCGTGTCTCGCGCGAGATGGCGCACGATGACAACGCCGAGCTGATCAACGACCGCACCGCGCTGGCGGCCGGTGACCTGGTCTTCTTCGGCCGCAAGGGCCGCGTCGACCACGTCGGCATCTACGTGGGCGACGGCCGCTTCCTGCACGCACCGAGCTCGGGCAAGGACGTGCGCGTGGACACCCTGCTCAGTGGCTACTGGGGCAACAAGTTCATGCAGGCCCGCCGGGTCGACCTCTGACCGGCTGGCGCCACGGCGCCGCCTGATACGCAAAGCACAGCCGCTGCCCCGCAGCGGCTTTTTTGTTGGGCCCGCGTAATGGTGGGTCGCTGCCGACCTGGGTCGGCACCGCCCTCATCCACGCATGGCGTGAATCTACTGACCTCTGGTGGGGGCTGACCTTTGGTGGGTGCCGGCCTTGGTCGGCACCGCCTCCATCCACGCATGGCGTGGATCTATCAGGCCCGGCTTGACCGCCACCGCGCCAGCCAGCTCCCAGACAAGAAGCCCGCCGGTTTACGGCGGGCCTTTCATCTCCACGCAACCTCAGCCGCGTGGTGGTGTCGGGTCGGGGTCGTCCACGCCCACGTTGCTGGACGGGTTGTCATACACCGCCTGGTCCAGCAGCCCGGTCTCCTTGGCCACGATCACCGGCACCAGCATCTGGCCCGTCACGTTCGTCATCGTGCGCATCATGTCCAGGATGCGGTCGATGGCGTACAGGTAGCCGATGGTCTCCAGCGGCAGGTTCGCTGCGCTCAGCACCACCGTGGCCATGATCACTGCGGTCCCCGGCACGCCGGCCGTACCGAAGCTGCCCAGCACCGAAGCGATCAGCACCACCACGTACTGCTCCGGGGTCAGCGGCACACCGCTGTACTGCGCGATGAACACCGCGCACAGCGCCGGATAGATCGCGCCGCAGCCGTCCATCTTGATGCTGGCGCCCAGCGGCACCGCGAACGAACCGTAGTCCTTGTTGACGCCCAGGTTGTGGGTGATCGAACGCAGTGCCACCGGCATCGCGGCGAAGCTGGACGAGCTGACGAAGGCCACCTGCATGCCCGGCGCCGCGCCGCGGAAGAACTTCAGTGGGTTCAGGCCGTGCGCCAGCAGCAGCGCGCTGTAGACCACCACGATGTGCAGGGCGCAGGCCACGTACAGGGCCAGCACGAAATGGCCCAGCGGCAGCAGCTTCTCGAAGCCATAGCTGCCGACCAGGCCGGCGATCAGGCCGAAGGTGCCGATCGGGGTGACTTCCAGCACGAAGCGGGTCACCTGGATCATGATGTCGCTCATCTGCCCGACCAGCTTGCGCGCCTCGGTCACCTTCTCGCCGAGCTTGACGATGGCAAAGCCGACCAGCCCGGCGAAGAAGATCACCGGCAGGATCGAGCCACGACCGGCCGCCAGCACGGTCTCACCGGCCGCGTTGACCTTGGTGCCGATGCCGGACAGCGCGTAGAAGACATTGGCCGGCACCACGTCCAGCAGCACCTGCACCACGCTGGGCACTTCACGCGGCACGTAGTTGCTGGCCATCGTCAGCTGCAGGCCACCGGCGCCGGGCTGCAGCACGGTGCCCACGCCCAGCCCGACGCACACCGCCAATGCGGCGGTGATCACGAACCACAGGAAGGTACGGCCACTGAGCGCGGCTACCGACTTCTGCCCGTGCAGCGACGAGATCGCGTTGATGACCGCGAAGAACACCAGCGGCACGGCGATCATCTTGATCAGGGTGACGTACAGCTCGCCGAGCGGGCCGAACCACGTTTCCGCGGCGGGGCCGAGCGCCCAGCCAGCCAGCGCACCGAGCACGAAGCCACCGACCACGCGCTGCCAGAATGGAATCCGCAACCAGGCAGAGACCAGCTTCATAGGCAATCCAGAAGGAAGGAAGGGATGCTGGCACGATAGCCCAACGCGGCCTGCGGAACGACCGCCCGACCGGCAAATCAGTGTGTCATCGGCGTGCCTTGCGAGGGCGGGCATAATGAATGTCCCGTTACAGTTTGTGAGATCCCAGCGTCCATGCGCCGTTCTGTCTCCCTGTTGGCCGCCTGCGCCACCACCCTGCTGCTCGGCGCCTGCGCCAGCACCTCCCCTGCCTCCGCCCCGGCCGGCCTGAAGGTCGCCGTCGACCCGGTCGCCCACCCGGCCGGCGAAACCCCGCAGTGGTGGTACCGCAGCGGCGCCGCCCAGGCCGCCGCCAACGGCGCGATGTCCGGCAAGGCCAGGAACGTCATCCTGTTCCTCGGCGACGGCATGAGCCTGACCACCGTGGCCGCCTCGCGCATCTACGAGGGCCAGCAGAAGGGCGGCTCGGGCGAAGAGAACCTGCTGTCGTGGGAGCGCTTCCCGGCCACGGCGTTCAGCAAGACCTACAACACCGATTCGCAGACCCCGGATTCGGCCGGCACCATGACCGCCATCACGACCGGCGTGAAGACCCACATGGGCGCAATCGGTGTCAGCGCCGGCAGCCGTACCGACTGCGCCGACAGCCTGTCCAAGGGCCTGCTGACCTGGCTGCAGCTGGCCGACAGCGCTGGCCTGGCCACCGGCGTGGTATCCACCGCGCGGCTGACCCATGCGACCCCGGCCGCCACCTACGCGCACTCGCCGGAGCGCAACTGGGAAAACGACACCGACCTGACCGAGGCGGCCAAGGCCGCGGGCTGCAAGGACATCGCCCAGCAGCTGCTGTCGACCTCGCGCTACGGCCGGGGCCCGCTGGTTGCCCTGGGGGGCGGCCGCGGTGAGTTCACCACCGTCGAAGAGCGCGATCCGGAGTACGACGACAAGGTCGGCCAGCGCCTGGATGGTCGCAGCCTGGTGCAGGAATGGCAGCAGGCGCACCCGCAGGGCGCCTACGTGTGGAACAGCAAGCAGCTGGCCGCCGCCGCCAATGCACCGGCCATCCTCGGCCTGTTCGAGCCGGACCACATGCGCTACGAATACGAGCGCCCCCAGGATCCGGGCGGCGAGCCGAGCCTGGCCGAACTGACGGCGGCAGCGATCAGGAATCTGTCGAAGCATCCGGAAGGCTACGTGCTGATGATCGAAGGCGCGCGCATCGACCACGCCAACCACAGCGGCAACGCCTACCGTGCACTGACCGAGACCGTGGCGCTGTCCGACGCGGTGCGCGTGGCCAACGAGCTGACCTCGGCCGACGACACCCTGATCATCGTTACCGCCGACCACTCGCACACGCTGAACTTCGTCGGCTACCCGGCGCGCGGCAACCCGATCCTGGGCAAGGTGAAGGACAAGGGCGGCGAAGATGGCGCCGGCAAGCTGGACTACGCGCTGGATGGCACCGGCCAGCCGTACACCACGCTGAGCTACGCCAATGGCCCGGGCCACACCGGCAGCAGCAACCAACAGCCGGCCGGCCCGAAGCGCTACCCGCACAACCCGAGCAGCTTCGAACCGGCCAACGGCCGCCCGAACCTGCGCGAGGTCGACACCGAGCATCCGGACTACATGCAGGAGGCGCTGGTGCCGATGAAGTCCGAGTCGCATGGCGGCGAGGACGTCGGCATCTGGGCGCGCGGCCCGGGCAGCAAGGCGATCCGCGGCACGCTGGAACAGAACGCGATCTACCACATGATCGTACAGGCCACCCCGGCCCTGCGCGAGCGCCTGTGCCAGGCCGGCACCTGCGATGACAAGGGCGTGCCGGTACAGCTGCCGGTGCCGACGGCATTCGAACGCAAGGCCGAGGCCAAGTGATCGTGCGGCAGGCCCGCCCTGCCCCTGCCAGCGGCCGCTTCGCGCGGTCGTTGGCCCTGCTTGGCGTGCTGGTCAGTACCAATGCAGCGGCACAGGCACCGGCATGCCAGCTGCTGACCGACGAACACGGGTTGTGGCCGCTGCCCGGCTGCGAGGTGGTCGATCATCGGCCGAAGATCAGCGCCGGCACGTTGAAAGACCTGAACTACGACGACCACGGCCTGGCCGTGGTGTACGCCGACCACGGCTTCCACTACGTCGACCGCAAGGGCCGAAGCCTGCCGGTGCTCACCTGGGACAACGGCCCGGAAACACCGCAGGAAGGCCTGCTGCGCGGCCGCATCGGCAAGCGCATCGGCTACTTCGACCTGACGTTCCGCCAGGTGGTACCCGGCACGTTCGATTTCGGTTGGCCGTTCCAGGAGGGCGTGGCCGAGGTCTGCAACGGCTGCCGTCGTGGCACGCCGGATGCCGATGGCCACACGCCGATGGAAGGCGGAGAGTGGTTCCGCATCGACCGCTCGGGCCGCCGGGTGAAGTAGTTTTTTCGGCAGGGCTGCGCCCTGCACCTGCCGAAGCCGAAGCCGAAGCCAAATCAAGATCAAAAGCGGCTCTGGTTTTCTGTGAGTTGGGCGGAGCGGTGTGGGTGGTCAGGACACGCCGTAAACCCGTCCATGGGGGCTCGATGGCGCCATCCATGGCGCCAACGGTCCTGCCCACCCACACCGCCCCACCCCCGACAGATTTCCGGTGACGGGTGGACCATCCACGCTTTGCGTGGATCGAATCTGTCAGATATCGAATTGAATCCGGGGTCAGATCCGTTTTCCGCAGGAAAACGGATCTGACCCCATGAGCAACCCGACAGTTCGCAGGAAACTGTCGAAGGCGGGGTGGGTCCGGTTGCGGGAGTGTCCGCGGCATGGATGCCGCGGCCAAGCCCCCATGGATGGGTTTACGGCGTCTCCCGCAACCGGACCCACCCCGCCAACCTTCAGGAAACCAGCTTCTGCCGTTGCTGTTGCTGTTGCTCTGGCCCGTAGCGGGTGCAGGGCGCAGCCCTGCCAAGTAAACCCCACCCTATACTTGCCGCCGTGACTGCCTTCCCCGCCCCTGTTGCGCTGGATGTGCCGCTGCTGGTGGGCTACAGCGGCGGTGTCGACTCGACCGTGCTGCTGCACTGGCTGTGGCACTGCGCACAGCTTTCCGGCACGGCACTGCGTGCGGTGCACGTGCACCATGGCCTGCAACCGGCCGCCGATGACTGGGTCCTGCATTGCGAGCAGCAATGCGCAGCACTGGGCATCGAACTGGCCGTGCATCGCGTGCAGGTCGACAACCGCGCAGGCCTCGGCCTTGAGGGCGCAGCGCGGCAGGCCCGGCGTGCGGCGTTCGCGGCCGAGTTGCGCGACGGCGAAACGCTGACACTGGCACAGCACCAGGACGACCAGGCCGAGACTTTCCTGCTGCGTGCGCTGCGGGGGTCCGGCGTCGATGGCCTGGCCGCGATGTCGGCACACAGCCACCTTGGCCAGCATCCGCTATGGCGGCCGCTGCTGGCGGTCCCGCGCAGTGCACTGCTCGACTACGCGCGCCAGCACGCGCTGCCGTGGATCGAAGACCCCAGCAATGGCGACGACCACGCCGATCGCAACTTCCTGCGCCTGCAGGTGCTGCCGCTGCTGCGCCAGCGCTGGCCGCATGCCGCTGCGGCGCTGGCGGGCAGCGCGGCGCACTGCGGGCAGACCCGCCAGCTGCTCGATGAGGAGGACGCCGAGCTGATCGCGCACCTGGAAGTGGCACCGCGCGTGCTGTCGCTGCCATTGCTGCGCCAGGTCTCGCCCGGGCGCGCCGCGCGGGTGCTGCGTGCCTGGGTGGTCGGCCACGGCGCCGCCCCACTGCCGGCGAAGGTGCTGCAGCAGGGACTGGACGAACTGCTGCCGGCCGGCAACGATCGCCAGGCCCGGCTGCGCTGGCGCGATCATGCCATCCGGCAATGGCGCGACCATGCCTATCTGCTGCCCGCGCAGCTGCCGGCGCTGCCCCGCCGGTGGCAGGCCGACTGGGATGGGCATGCCCCCCTGGCGTTGCCTGATGGCGGCCAACTGCGACTGCAGGGCGCCGCCGGCTTCGAACGGCCACTGCAGGTCCGGGCACGCGTGGGCGGTGAGCGCATCCTGCTGCCCGGTCGCCCGCATTCGCATGCGCTGAAGGACTGCCTGCAACGCGAACACCTTGCCCCCTGGCGGCGCGCCCAGCTGCCGCTGCTCTTCGATGGACCACAGCTGCTGGCCGCCGCCGATGTGGTCATCGGCGCGCCGCTGCAGGTCTGGTTGCAGGCCCATGGCGCGCAGCTGCTGTGGCGTCCCGGCGGCTGGTGAATTGACCCCCGCGCGCGGCCCGTCCACACTTGCCGCATGGCCAAGAAGTCCCCCGAAAACGCCTCCCCGGTCGCCCAGTTCGAGCAATCGCTCGAATCGCTGGAACAGCTGGTGGAGCAGATGGAAACCGGCGAGCTGAGCCTGGAAGCCTCGCTCAGTGCTTACGAACGTGGCGTCGGTCTGTATCGCCAGTGCCAGCAGGCGCTGGAGCAGGCCGAACTGCGCGTGCGCCTGCTCAGCGATCCGGCGCAGCCGGAAGCATCCGAGCCTTTCGATCCGCCCAGCCATGACGGCTGAGGTTCTGTTCGCGCGCTGGCGCGACCGTATCGAAAGCCAGCTCGACGCCGCCCTGCCCTCGCCTGCCGAAGCACCGCAGCGCCTGCACCAGGCAATGCGCTATTCGGTGCTGGGCGGCGGCAAGCGCATGCGCCCGCTGCTGGTGTACGCCAGTGGCCACCTGTTCGGCGCGCAACCGGAACACCTGGACGCGGCGGCGATGGCCGTCGAGCTCATCCACGCCTATTCGCTGGTGCATGACGACCTGCCGGCGATGGACGATGACGCCCTGCGCCGCGGCAAGCCGACCACCCATGTCGCCTTCGACGAAGCGACCGCCATCCTGGCCGGCGATGCGTTGCAGGCCCGCGCCTTCGGCCTGCTAGCCGACGCGCCACTGCCGGCCACGCTGCGCGTGGCGTGCCTGCAGACCCTGGCCCACGCGTCCGGCCCCTCGGGCATGTGTGGCGGCCAGGCGCTGGACATCGATGCCACCGGCCAGCAGCAGACCCTGGCGGCACTGACCCGCATGCATGCACTGAAGACCGGCGCACTGATCCGCGCGGCGGTGCGCATGGGTGCGCTGTGCGGCCAGGCCCACGAACCGCAGCTGGCCCAGCTCGACAGTTTCGCCGATGCACTCGGCCTGGCCTTCCAGGTCCGCGATGACATCCTCGATGTCGAAGCCAGTTCCGAACAGCTGGGCAAGACCGCCGGCAAGGACCAGGCGCAGGACAAGAGCACCTTCCCCGCGCTGCTTGGCATGGACGGTACGAAGGCCCAGCTGCACGAGCTCGCAGCGCGCATGCAGGCGATCCTGGCCGGATACGGGGAAGAGGCCGATGCACTGCGTGCGCTGGCCACGCTGGCGGTCGAACGCGATCATTGATCGCTGCTCGCTCGCCGGCCCCCCGTCGCTCCCCGCACATGAAAACGCCCGGCAATGCCGGGCGTTTTCAGTTCCGCATGCAGCCGGTCTTACTTGATCAGGCGCAGGGTGAACGGGTAGCGATAGGCTTCGCCGTTGTTGGCCTTGACTGCGGCAATGATGCAGAACACCAGGTTGACGAGGCCCACGATCGGCGCCAGGATGCCGCCGATGATCACCACCATCAGGATGATGCTGATGACCATCGCGATGGTCACGGTGATCTGGAAGTTCAGCGCTTCCTTGGCCTGGTCGGTCACGAAAGCCTTGCTGGCGTCATCCTTGTTGATCAGCCAGATGATCAGGGCGCCGATGAACCAGGTGAAGATGCCCAGCAGGTGCGCAGCCAGCGCCATGGTGCGCTGGTCGGCCGGGGCACCCGTGGTTGCCGGCGGCGGCGGGACGTTATCGAATTCGCTCACGACAAAACTCCTTTTCATTGGGTGGTCTTGACCCACCAGCACCAAGCTGGTTGCGTCAGGCGGGCATAGCTTACGCCATCAACGCCATCAATCATTACCCGCGATGGTCATCCGCCCCAGCAGGATCGAGCCGGTCCGGATGTGCGAGCGCGGGTCGACGTCGCTGCCGACCGCCTCGATGCTGCTGAACATCTCGCGCAGGTTGCCGGCAATGGTGACGCCGTCCACCGGGTACTGGATCTCGCCGTTCTCGACGCGGAAACCGCCGGCGCCCCGCGAGTAGTCGCCGGTCACCCCATTGACGCCCTGCCCCATCAGTTCGGTCACCAGCAGGCCATCGCCCATCTGCCGGGCAATCTCTTCCAGCGAGCCGGCATTGGCCGCCAGCTGCAGGTTGTGCACGCCGCCGGCATTGGCGGTGGTCTGCAGGCCCAGCTTGCGTGCCGAATAGCTGCCCAGCACGTAGCGCTGCAGGACGCCGTCGCGCACCAGTGCCGAGGCACGGGTCGCCACGCCATCGCCGTCGAAGGCGGCCGAACGCAGGCCACGCCGCAGGTGCGGCAGTTCGTCGATCTGCATCCATTCCGGGAACAGGCGCTGCCCCACGCTGTCCAGCAGGAAACTGGCCTGGCGGTACAGCGCGCCGCCGGACACCGCCGACAGCAGGTGGCCGACCAGGCTGCGCGCCACTTCCGGGGCGAACAGCACCGGCATGCTGCCGGTGGCCAACGAACGCGGCTGCAGGCGGGCGATGGTGCGCTCGGCGGCACGACGCCCGACCCGGCCCACCTCCTCCAGATCCTCGCGGGCCAGTGCGCTGGTGTACCAGCCATCACGCTGCATGCCGTCGCCCTGCCCGGCAATCAGTGCACAACCGATCGAATGGTGGGTGCCGCGCTCGCGGCCGATGAAGCCATGCGAATTGGCGTAGACCGACAGGCTCTGCATGCTCGACACCGAAGCGCCATCGGAATTGCGGATCTGCGCGTCGGCCTCGCGCCCCGCGTTCTCGCAGGCCAGCGCCAGGTCCACCGCCTCATCGGCCTGCAGCGCCCACAGGTGCCAGCCGTCCAGGTCGGGGAAGTCGGTGGCCATCAGCGCGGCCTCGGCCAGGCCGGCGGCCGGGTCGTCCTCGGTGTGCCGGGCGATCGCGCAGGCCTGCTCGACCGTGGCGGCCAGGCTGGCCTCGTTCAGGTCACCGGTGCTGGCGCTGCCCTTGCGCTGGCCGAAATAGACGGTCACCGCGATGCCACGGTCGCGGGTGGACTGCACGGTCTCCACTTCGCCAAGGCGGACATTGACCTCCAGGCCACGATCCTCGCTGCAGCTGACCTCGGCCTGGCTGGCGCCCAGCGCGCGGGCACGGTCGAGCAGCTGCTGGGAGAGGTCGGCCAGCCGTTCCAGCCGGGCCGGGCTGTCGTCGCCGACGGCCACTTCAGGGGCGATCACGTTCAATGCTTTATCCTGTACGGGTTGGGCCCGGCATCACGCCGGGCGACTTTTTTTGAGATCAGGTAGGGACGATGCGCGGACGCGACGAAGAAACCGGTGAATTCCACGACAAGAGCCGCAGCCAGAACCGGCGCGAAGCGCTCGACGTCCTGGCCCTGGGCGAGAAGCTGGTGTCGTTGACTCCGGCCCAGCTGGCGCGCCTGCCGATCCCGGAAGACCTGCTGCCGCATATCGCCGAGTGCAAGCGCATCACCGCCCACATCGCCCACAAGCGCCAGCTGGCGTTCCTGGCCAAGCACATGCGCCGCGAGGACGAGGCAACGCTGGACGCGATCCGCGATGCGCTGGACGCCAACAGCGAGACCGGCCGCCGCGAAGTGGCGATGATGCACCGCGTGGAGGACTGGCGCGACCGCCTGTTGGCCGACGGCGACAAGGCGCTGGCCGCCCTGCTTGACGACTACCCGCAGGCCGACCGCCAGCAGCTGCGCACCCTGGTACGCAACGCGCAGACCGAAAAGGCGAAGAACAAGCCGCCGCGCGCCTACCGCGAGATCTTCCAGGTGCTGCGCGCGCTGATGCTGCCGGCGGCGCTGGGCCTGAAGACGACGGGCGACGAACACGCCGGCGATCCGGTCGACGAGGCCGACGAGGACTGAGTCCGCGCCGGCCCGGGCGGTGGCCGCGGCCATCGCCACGCTCAGGCCTGCGTACCGCCGACGGTGATGCCCTCGATCAACAGCGAGGGCTGGCCGACACCCACGGGCACACTCTGCCCGTCCTTGCCGCAGATGCCCACGCCCTCGTCCAGGGCCAGATCGTTGCCGACCATGCGCACCTTCTGCATGGTTTCCGGGCCGTTGCCGATCAGGGTCGCTCCCTTCACCGGGGTGGTGATGCGGCCATCCTCGATCAGGTAGGCCTCGGTGGCCGAGAACACGTACTTGCCGCTGGTGATGTCGACCTGGCCACCACCGAAGTTGACCGCGTACAGGCCCTTCTTCACCGAACGGATCATCTCCTGCGGGTCGTGCTCGCCGGCGCGCATGTAGGTGTTGGTCATGCGTGGCATGGTCAGGTGCGCGAACGATTCGCGGCGCCCGTTGCCGGTCGGGGCCATGCCCATCAGCCGCGCGTTGAGGCTGTCCTGCATGTAGCCGACCAGGATGCCGTCCTCGATCAGCGGGGTGCACTGGCTCGGGTGGCCTTCGTCGTCGATGTTCAACGAACCGCGGCGACCGTCCAGGGTGCCATCGTCGACGATGGTCACCCCGGGCGCGGCGACGCGCTCGCCGATGCGGCCGGCGTAGACACTGGTGCCCTTGCGGTTGAAATCGCCTTCCAGGCCGTGGCCGACCGCCTCGTGCAGCAGCACGCCCGGCCAACCCGGGCCCAGCACCACCGGCATCATGCCGGCCGGCGCCGGCACCGCGTCCAGGTTCACCAGCGCCTGGCGCAGTGCTTCCTGGGCCAGGGCTTCGGGGCGACCGCTGGCAAACAGATCTTCATAGCCATAACGGCCACCGCCACCGGCGTAGCCGGACTCGCGACGGCCGTTGTGCTCGACGATGACCTGCACGTTCAGGCGTACCAGCGGACGCACATCGGCGGCCAGCACGCCGTCGCTGCGGGCGATCAGCACCGTATCGACGCCGCCGGACAGGCTCACCATCACCTGCTTCACGCGCGGGTCGGCGGCACGCAGGTAGCCATCCAGGCGCTTGAGCACCTCCACCTTGGCCTCGTTGCCGATGCCGTCGATCGGGTCCAGCGCCGGATACAGCGCGCGCGCATTGCCGCGCAGCAGCGAACGTCCGGTCTGCGCACCGCCCTCGCGCGAGATCGCGCGCGCCGACTGCGCCGCCGCCAGCAGCGCATCGGCATGGATGTCATCGGAATAGGCGAAGCCGGTCTTCTCCCCGGAAATCGCCCGCACGCCCACGCCCTGTTCGATGGAATGGGCGCCGTCCTTGACGATGCCATCTTCCACGCTCCAGCTCTCGCGGCGGGCGTGCTGGAAGTAAAGGTCACCGAAGTCGACACCGGGGCCGAGCAACTGCCCGAAGGTGCGCTCCAGGCCGGCGGTATCCAGGCCGCCGGGGCGCAGCAGGCGGTCTTGGGCAAGCGTCAGGGCGATGTCAGTCATGGTCTCGATCTGGGGGTGCGGGGGCGCTCAGGCAAGCCCCGTGGACAGGAAGCCGCGCTCAGCGCGAACGCGGCAGGTCGGTGACGGTCGGCGGGATGGCTGGCGCCGGGCTGGGCGTGGGCGGCGGCGGGGTCTTGTCGCGGCTGCGCTCGATCACCTCCACCTTCGGTTCCTTCCACGGGCCGGTCACCTTGTAGGTACGGGCACCGATCTCGCCCAGCGGCTTGGACAACACCGCATTGGTGGCTGCACCCAGCGCGGCCCCCACCGGGCCACCGGCCACCGCACCGACCACGGTGAGCAGGTTGCCCGCGCGCGGGTTGACGTCGATGGTCTGGTCGAACTGCTGGTTGCGCAGGTCGGCCTGGCCACGGATGGTGATGTTGGCCGCCGGGCCTTCGATCAGCACCTTGTCGGTGCGCGCCATGCCCTGCCCGAACTGCATGCTGCCGTCGATCTGGTTGAATGCGAAGCCCTTGGAGAAGAAGTCGCGGAAATCGAACATCAGGCGCCGCGGCAGCTGCGCGACGCTGAGCAGGCCCAGCACGCGTCCGGCGCCCGGCTCCAGCTCCAGCAGCTGGCCATTGCGCGCATGCAGGTCGAGGCTGCCCTGCAGGTTACCCAGCTGGAAGTCCGACGGTCCCCCGCTCCAGGCCGCCTGCAGCTGCGCCTGGCCGGAACCGCCGCGCAGCTGGCCGCCGTAATCGAGGTTCTGCATCAGCCCGCCCAGGTCCTCGCTGCGCACCTGCGCGGTCAGTTCGGTTCGGGCGCCGCCCGTGCGGCCGAGCCAGCGGCCGGTGATGTCGATTTCCTGGTCCGGCGCGCGGAAACGCAACGCGTCCACGTTCAGGCCGTTGGCCAGCGGCCGCGTGCGCAGCACCGCCTGGCCCAGCACCACCTTGCCGAACTTCAGGTCGGCGATGTCCAGCGCGAACGGCGGCAGCTTGGCCGGGTCCATGTCATTGGCACCGGCCTGTACCCGCGCCGGCGCGGCCGCCGCACCCGGTGCCGCCGGCAGTGACTGCCAGTGCACGCGGTCAAGCTGGCCGCTGATAGTGCCACCGTCGGCGTTGGGCACGGTCAGGCGGCCGGCCAGCGACGGCCCGTCCAGGCGCACGTCCAGTGCCTGCGGCCCCGGGTGCAGCTGCAGCCGGGTCTGCTCGAACACTCCGCCGATCAGCTTGAGCTGGCCGACCTGCACGTCGACCGCGCGCAGCGGCATCGCGTCGTCGTCACTGCCACCGCGCGCCAGGCTGATCCACTCCAGCGCATCCAGGGTCGGGCTGCGGCCATTGACCGTCAGTCCGCTCGCCGGCGGCTCGCGGTCGACATGGTCGCTGCCCAGCGTGACCTGCACACCGGTCTGGTTGTTGTGGCTGCGCGCGGCCAGGGCCAGGCGCTGGCCGAAGGCCACGTCGATGCGGCCGGCGCCCATCGGCAGCTGCGCGGCCACCGTGGTCGCCAGCGGCTCGGAGGCCGGCTTGTCCAGCGGCGCCGGCAGGTCGAGCCGGGTGCCGACCAGGTCCGAGCTCAGTCGCAGCTCGCTCGGCGGCGCAGGGGCGCCTGGCGCCACCTTGGGCAGGTTGACGCCGATGGTCCAGGCCGAATTGCCGGTGATGTAAGGCTTGAGCCAGGCCATCTCGGGCGCACGGTCAATCAGCACGCCGGCATCGAGGCGGGCGCTCAGCTGTGACTCGAAGGCGCGCGTGCTGTCATGCACGTAACCGCCGGCACGCAGGCTCAGCCGTCCCTCCTGGCCGAGGTGGCGCACCGCCAGTTCTTCGGCGCCGAAACCGCCGTTGCTGTAGCGCGCCTGCCCGTGCATGTTGTCAAAGGTCAGCTGGAAGCGCTTGTCGACCAGCGTCACCCCGGCCAGATCGACCGTGCCCTGCAGGTGGCCCTCGCCTTCATCCTGATGCAGCGGCTGCAGCAGGTCGAAGGTCACATGGGCCGGACCGCTGGCGACCAGATTGTCCAGCGTATCGCCGTAGTCCTTGTGCAACGGGCTCTGCCGCAGCATCGCCAGCAGCTTGCCGGCCTCGCTCGGCGCGTCGGCACGCACGTACAACGGCTGGTGCCCGAAGTCCGGAATGCCCGCTTCGAATCTCTGCACCGCCACGCCGGCAAGATCACCCCGTCCACGCATGTCGAAGCCGGGGCCGATGAAGGCGATGTCGGCGTCGACCTGGCTCATCAGCGGCCAGTCGTGCTGGAAGCGGATGTCGCCATTGGTGATGTGGCCGGTGGCCTCGAAGCGGCCATCATTGTTGTCGAACGGCCAGTCGTCCAGGTCGCCGGTGACCAGGCCGACGCCATTGCGCACCTGGCCACCGGCCAGCGCCATGTCCAGCCAGTCGGTGGCGCCCTTGCTCATCTTGGAATGGATCCAGAAGCGCTTGGCCGCCGTCATCGGCACGTCGTCCAGCTTCGCGGCCAGCTGCAGCCACGGCCGCGTGCCATCGCCCTGGAACCAGACCCCGCCGCGCACGTCGGCCGCGTAGTCGGTACCTTCCACACGCATCGCCGGCGTTCCGATCCGCCAACCACCGCCCTCGTCGCGCCAGCCCACGATCTGGCCGGCCAGGTGCAGGTCATGGCGCACGCCGAAGCCGGTCGGCCAATCGAACTGCAGCTGCCGTTGCGGTTGCAGCTGCAGGCTGAAGCCGTCGGCGTCGCCTTCAAAGCGCCCGCCCAGGCCGCGCAGGCCGGGCGAGTTGCCCACGCTGGCGAAACCCAGCGACTCTAGTTCCCCCTGCGCCCACAGGGGGCCATCGCGTTCGCCCGACAGCTGCAACGCGCGCACGTCCAGCTGCGGCCTGGACAGGAACAGCCAGCGGCGCAGACCCGGCTCAAGGCGATCACTCAGGGCCAGCGCACGCAGTGCGATGCCGGCCTGCACGTCGCCGGAACGGACCCGCAGCTGTTTGCCGACCTGCAGCTGCAGGCCATCGAGGCGCTGCTCGCCGTCTTCATTCTTCAGCCGCAGCCGCGGTACCTGCAGCGCCCAGCCCTCGGCCTGGCGCTGCCAGCGCAGGCGGGCCTGCAGTCGCTGCAGCTGCAGCTGCGGCGCCGCCATGCCGGGTATCGGTGCGCCATCGATGCGCACGTCGCGCAGGTCCGAATCCGTGGTCAGCGCCACCGGCGCGAAATCGCGCAGGGTCAACCACAGGTTCAACTCGCCCTTGCCCTCGCGCAGGCGCACGCCGCCAGCCGCCAGCAAGGGCGCCCAGGCGTGGAAATCGACCGGGTCGGCGCCCAGCCAGGCCTCGCCGTTGCCGCGCGCGCGGTCCACGTCCAGCACCGCGGTCAGCGGCAGCGCTTCGGGCTGCGCCCAGGCGCGCACGCCCACGCGCAGCCGATCCCCATTGACCCGCAGGCGCAGATCGATGCGCGGCAGCGTGCTGTCGATGCCCAGCGCCGGCGCGTGCACGCTCAGGCGGCCACCGATCACCTGCAGCTCGCCCAGCCGGCGCAGTGCATCGAGCGGATCACCGCCGTTGTCGGACTGCGGCAGCCCGCGCACCGACCAGCGGCCGTGTTCATCCTGCTGCAGGTCCAGCGCCAGGCCGCGCAGGCGCAGCTCGGTCAACGAATGCCCGGGCAGCAGCCCGCTGTACATCGACACCAGGACTTCGGCCTCGCCGATCGGCAGGCCCTGCCCGGCGCCGATGCGCAGGCCCTTCAGCTGCAGCAGCGGTCCACGCCGGGTCCAGGCGGTCTGCAGCTGGTCGAAACGCACCGGCTGGCCGGCACGCTCGCTCAGCCAGGCGGCAATCTTCTCCGGATGACGCTCGGCCAGCGGCAGCAGCTGGCTGAGCGTGCCCACCAGCAGTGCAAGCCCGACCAGGCCCACCGCACAGGCGGCAATGAAATGACGGCGGATCCTTCGCAGTCGCAGGCGCGGCGGCGCGCTCATCGGCCACCGCCGGCCTGCGGCCGGCGACGATCAGAGCAGAACGACATCGAATTGCTCCTGCAGGTACTGCTCGTCCGCCTGGAAGCGGATGCTCTTGCCGAGGAATTCCTCCAGTTCGGCCACCGCCGCGGACTCCTCGTCGGTAATGCGCGCGACCACCTTGGTCGACGCGATCACCAGCAGGCGCGCGGCATCGAACTGTCGCACCGCGCGGGTGATCTCGCGGAAGATCTCGTAGGTCACCGTCTCGGTGGTCTTGATGCTGCCGCGGCCACTGCACTGCGGGCACGTTTCCGACAGCTGGCGCTCCAGGCTTTCCACCGTGCGCTTGCGGGTCATCTCCACCAGGCCCAGCGGCGAGAAATCATAGACCGTGGTCTTGGCGTGGTCGCGCGCCAGCGCCTTTTCCAGCGTGCGCAGCACCTGCCGGCGATGCTCGGCATCATCCATGTCGATGAAGTCGATGATGATGATGCCGCCCAGGTTGCGCAGCCGCAGCTGCCGCGCCACCGCCTGCGCAGCCTCCAGGTTGGTGCGGAACACCGTTTCTTCCAGGTTGCGCTGGCCGAGGAACGAACCGGTATTGACGTCGATGGTGGTCATCGCCTCGGTCTGGTCGATCACCAGGTAGCCACCGGATTTCAACGGCACCTGCTTGTCCAGCGCGCGGCCGATCTCGTCCTCCACCCCGAACATGTCGAAGATCGGGCGATCGCCGGAATACAGCTCCAGCTTCTCGGCCAGCACCGGCATGTACTTGGCGACGAAGGCCTGCAGCTGGCCGAAGGTCTCCTTCGAGTCCACCTTCACCTTGTCCACGTCCTTGCGGATCAGGTCGCGCACCGAACGCAGCGGCAGGCTCAGGTCTTCATAGATGATGCTGCACGAGGGCGCTTCGCGGCCACGGCGCTCGACCACGTTCCACACGCGCGACAGGTAGGCGATGTCCTCGGCGATGGCCTCGGCCGGCTGGCCTTCGGCGTTGGTGCGCACGATGTAGCCGTAGCCGCCGTGCTGCGCCGACAGCTCGGTCACCAGCGCCTTCAGGCGGGCGCGCTCGGCTTCGTCCTCGATGCGCGCCGACACGCCCACCACCTTGGACTGCGGCAGCAGCACCATGTAGCGCGAAGGAATGCTGATCTGCGTGGTCAGGCGGGCGCCCTTGGTGCCGATCGGGTCCTTCACCACCTGCACCACGATGTCCTGGCCGTCGCGCAGCAGCTCGACGATCGGCACGCTGGCCGGCGGCGGCAGCGTGGTGTTCTCGGTGTCGGCACTGGCCACCGGCGCCGGCCGCACCACGTCGTTGGCGTGCAGGAACGCGGCGCGCTCCAGCCCGACCTCGACGAAGGCGGCCTGCATGCCGGGCATGACCCGCTGCACCTTGCCCTTGTAGATGTTGCCGACCACGCCACGGCGCCAGCCGCGCTCGATGTGCAGTTCCTGCAGCATGCCGTTCTCGATCACCGCGACCCGGGTCTCGCGCGGGGTCACATTGACCAGGATTTCCTCAGACATCGGCAGCCTCCCTGGCGGCATCGGCAATGGGGGCTGGCACGCCACAACGCGCCAGCAGACGATCGGTGTGCAGCAGCGGCAGCCCCATCACGCCGGAGTAGCTGCCGGAAAGATGTTCGATCCAGCGCTCGGCCCCACCTTGGATGGCGTAGGCGCCGGCCTTGTCCAGTGGCTCGCCGCTGGCGACATAGGCGGCAATGCTGGCGGCGTCGATCGGGGCGAAGGTCACCTCGGAAATGACCAGCTCACTGTCCAGGCCGCCCGCGCCGACCACCACCACCGCGGTCATCACCTGGTGGGTGCGCCCGGCCAGTCGCGCCAGCATCGCCCGCGCGTCGGCGGCATCGACCGGCTTGCCGAAGACCTCGCCGTCCAGCACGACCTCGGTATCCGAACCGAGCACCCGCGCTTGCGGGTCATCGGCCAGCACTTGGGCCAGCCCGGCGCGCGCCTTGTCGGCGGCAACCCGGCACACATACTGTTCGGCGCTTTCAGTGGCCGCGCGCTGCTCGACGACCTCCAGGTCAAGGGCCTGGAAGGGGCGTCCGAGTCGGGCCAGCAGCTGGTTGCGTCGGGGGGAGCGGGAAGCAAGATAGAGCATCGGCACAGCATAACCTGAGGCCACCGCCTGAATCGTCGGCAACCCGTTACGGAACCGCTGCAACCCCGATCAGGCTCACAGCGCGTTCATCGCTACGACACCACCCTCACCGCCACAACAAGGAGATCCCATGCGCCTGACCGCCACCCCGCTGCTGCTCGCCCTGTCCCTCGCCCTTGGAACCTCGATGACCGCCCATGCCGCTCCGCCGTCGCCGCCGATCGCCGCCCCGGCCGAAGGCACCCTGCTGAACATCTCGGCCAACGCCGAGGCCACCCGTGTACCGGACGTGGCCACGCTGTCCGCCGGCGTGGTCACCCAGGCCGCCGACGGCAACAGCGCCATGCGCCAGAACGCCCAGCAGATGGACAAGGTGCTGGCCGCGATCAAGGCCGCCGGCATTGCCGAGCGCGACGTGCAGACCAGCGGCGTCAGCCTCAATCCGCAGTACCGCTACGCCGACAACGAAGCGCCGAAGATCACCGGCTACCAGGCCAGCAACACGGTCAGCCTCAAGGTGCGCGACATCGCCAAGCTCGGCAAGGTGCTGGACGCGCTGGCCGCGCAGGGCGCCAACCAGATCAACGGGCCCAGCTTCGAGATCGACCAGCCCGAGCCGGTCTATGACGAAGCCCGCCTGGCCGCCCTGAAGAAGGCCCAGGCCCGCGCCCAGACCTACGCCAGGTCGCTGGGCCTGCAGGTGCGCCGCATCGTCAGCATCTCCGAGAACAGCAACGGCGGTTTCCGCCCGATGCCGATGATGCGCACCATGGCGGCCGGTGCGGCGATGGACAAGGCCACCCCGGTCGCGCCGGGTGAATCCACCGTCTCGGTCAACCTGGACGTGGTGTTCGAACTGGGCCGCTGACCGCGTCTGCCCTGGCCGACAGAGGCGGGTCCCGCTGGGGCCCGCCTTTTTCATGCGTTCCGACGGCGCTGGCTGAAGGCCAGCCCAACACCCCTGCCCCTGCCTCTATGCAGTGGCGGCCCGGCCGCGCTACTGATGCAGTGCCAGCCGCGTGCGGCAACCCCGCCACGGACCCTGGTGCGTTGAGGACTTCGTCACTGGCATGGAGGTGGATCATGGTTCGTACGTACCCCGTTGCATCCCTGCATTTCGACCCCGCCCGGGTGGCCGCCTGGAGCGCGGCGATCGCCCTGCACCTGCTGGCCTTCCTGTTGCTGCTCATCCCTGCGACCTACCAGGCCGTGCAGGTCCCGCGTGAAAAGACGCCGGTCCGGCTGATCGAGAAGATCCCGCCCCCGCCGACGCCGCCGGTGCCGGTCCCGCCCAAGGAGATCGTCCAGGTGGTGCCGAAACCGCGAACGCAGCCGGTGATACCGCCACTGCCCGCGCCCACCGCGACCGTGGAGGAGACCCAGGGCATCGCGCTGCAGGCCGCCGAACCGGCTCCGCCGCAGCTGGCGCCCAGCATCGACGCGTCCACCCCGTTGGCCGGCGCCCAGCTGCAGTATCGCAGCGCCCCTCCGCCGGCCTACCCGATCCAGTCCCTGCGCAACCACGAACAGGGCACGGTGCTGTTGCGGGTGGAAGTGGACAGCCATGGCCAACCGGTCGCGGTCAGCGTCGAGCGCAGCAGTGGCTCGCGCAACCTGGACCAGGCCGCCCGCCAGCAGGTGCTCCGGCACTGGCGCTTCGAGCCCGCCCAGCGTGACGGCATGGCCGTTCCGGCCATCGGCCTGATACCGGTGCAGTTCTCGCTGCCCGACTGAGCCCCACCACCGGCCCGGCCTCGCGCCGGGCCGCCTGCCCCGGGGCTTGCGTCCGGAATGCGGACGGGGCGGGACCAAGCGTTACTGATTAAGCAAAATTTCACGACTTCGTCACCTGCAGGAAACCTAGATTGGCGCGTCCCGGCATCGATCCGGCGACAGCCCTCAACGCTACGGTTTTCCAGTTAGGAGAGAAGCTGTGAAACACCCGATCCAACGGCCCGCCAGCCGCCGCCGCAGCACCCTGGCATCGTCCATCACCCACATCCTCACCGGCGGCGCCCTGCTGCTGGCCGGCGCCGTCGCTTCCTCCTCCGCCTTCGCGCAGGAAAAGGCCACCAACCTCGACCGCATCACGGTCACCGGCTCCAACATTCCGCGCACCAACACCGAGACACCGTCGCCGGTGCAGGTGGTGACCCGCCAGGAAATCGACCGCACCGGCAAGACCTCGCTGGCCGAGTACCTGCAGACCATCACCGCCGATGGCGCCGGCTCGATTCCCAAGACCTTCGGCAACGGTTTCGCCGGCGGTGGCGCCGGCATCTCGCTGCGTGGCCTGGGTGCCGGCTCGACGCTGGTGCTGTTGAACGGCCGCCGCATGGCCACCTATGGCCTGGCCGATGACGGCCAGAAGGTCTTCACCGACCTCAGCACCATTCCGCTCGATGCCGTCGAGCGCGTGGAAGTGCTCAAGGACGGCGCCTCGGCCATCTATGGCTCCGACGCCATCGCCGGCGTGGTCAACATCATCCTGCGCAGCGACTTCCAGGGTGCCATCCTGCGTGGCTCCTACGGCCTGTCCGGTGACAGCGATGGCGACGCGAAGAAGGCGACCCTGACCGCCGGTACCGGCGATCTGGCCACCGACGGCTGGAACGCATTCTTCAGCCTGGACGTCGGCAAGACCGACGCGATCAAGATCAGCGACCGCAAGAACCGCAAGTGGATCGGCACCGGCGACACGCGCCCGTGGGGCTATGACAAGACCGCCCAGTTCCTGGGCGGTGCATATACCCGTGGCGGCACCTCCGGTGGTTCCGGCCCGAACGGTTCCTACCTCGACGCCACCGGCCACCTGGTGCCGCTGCCGGGCTGTACCGGCCTGACCACCATCGGTGGACAGACCCCGGCCAGCATCGCCGCCGATGGCTGCCTGTGGGATCCGGCGCAGCAGTACCGCGACCTGATTCCGGAAGAGAAGTACGTCAACGTGTTCGGCCGCGCCAGCTTCGCCTTCGGTGAAGGCGGCGAGATCTACACCGAGATCGGCTACTCGAAGAAGGAAACCATCTTCAGCAACACCCCGTCCGGCGTGTCGGGCGGCTGGGGCTACCCGGGCGGCCCGGTCAACGCCAACAGCGGCGACGGCGCGACCGTGCTCGGCCCGAACCACCCGGACAACCCGACCCCCGGCACCGCGCGCCGCGTGCGCTACTCCGCCTGGGATGTCGGCCCGCGCGTCACCGACAACACCAATGAGTTCAACCGCTTCCTGGTCGGCGTCAAGGGCAACTGGGGTGACTGGACCTACGACACCGCCTACCTGCACTCGGGCACCGACCTGACCAACAAGCGCACCGGCTTCCTGCGCTACAGCGCCGTTCGCTGTGCGCTGGGCAATGCCAACTGCGCCGGTGGCGTGTGGCGCATCGGTGACGATGCGGGCAAGAACTCGCAGGCCCTGTACGACTACATCTCGCCCACGATCAGTGCCCGCGCCAAGTCCAGCCTGGACATGTTCGACTTCACCGTCTCGCGCAGCCTGGCGGACCTGAAGGGTGGCCCGCTGGGCCTGGCGATCGGTACCGAATGGCGCAAGACCAGCAACAGCCTGACCCCGCAGACCTACACCGACCAGGGCGACATCATCGGCCTGGGCTACTCGGCCTATGACGGCACCCAGAACGTGTATGCCGGCTACGTCGAACTGTCGGCACCGGTGCTGGAACAGCTGGAACTGTCCGGTGCTGTGCGCTATGACAAGTACGAAAGCGGTGAAGGCAAGGCCACGCCGAAGCTGGGCGTGAAGTGGACCCCGGCCGACTGGATCGCCCTGCGCGCCAGCTACGCCGAAGGTTTCCGCGCGCCGAACCCGGCCGAGAACGGTGACGGTGGCCTGGCCGCCTTCTCCACCGCGGTCGACCCGGTGCGTTGCCAGATCAGCGGTGGTGCGGCCAGCGAGTGTGGCGCCAACTCGGTGGCGATCATCACCAAGCCGAACAAGCTGCTGAAGCCGGAAGAGTCCAAGAGCTACTCGGTCGGCATCGTGCTGCAGCCGACCTCGACCACGTCGATGACCGTCGATGCCTGGCAGATCAAGCGCACCAACGAGATCGTGCAGGGCAGCACCTCGGCGGCGATCCTCGCCGGCAACGTGCTGCGCGACAGCAACAATCTCAATGGCGTGGCCAACAGCGGCACGATCCTGGCAGTCAACACCGGCTACGTGAATGCCAGCTCGTCGCGTGTCCGCGGTATCGATACCGACATCCGCCAGACCTTCGAGATCGGCCCGGGCCAGCTCGAGCTGGACCTGCAGTGGAGCCACATCCTGAAGTTCGAGCGCACCGAAGGCGGCGACACGGTTGATTACGTGGGTACCCACGGCAACTGCGACGTCACCAACTGCATCGGTACCCCGAAGGACAAGGTCAACTTCGGCACCACCTGGAAGCAGGGCCCGTGGAGCGTCAGCGGCATCGTCAACTACATCAGCAAGATGGACAACACCGACAGCCGCGGTGGCAGCTACCTGGCCTTCTACGCTGACGGCACGCCGGTGACGAAGATCTCCTCGTTCACCACGATGGACCTGTCCGGTCGCTGGAGCATCAACGACTCGTTCGAACTCAACGCCTCGGTGGCCAACGTGTTCGACCGCATCGCCCCGCTCGACCCGACCACCTACGGCGCAGTGAACTACAACCCGATGCACTTCTCCGGTGCGCTGGGCCGTTACTACACCGTCGGCTTCAAGTACACGTTCAAGTAAGTCCGGTTGCAGTGTCACCCTCGAAGGCCCGGGCCATTGCCCGGGCCTTCGTCGTTCCGGCACGGACGCGCGCCAGCGGGCCAGGCCTTTCTTGCAGGCCTGTTCACAGGTACACGGCTACCGTGTCCCTGCGGCATCGCCGCCGCAGGGGATCTCCATGGCCGCAACATCGCAACGGCTGGGCCTGCCCGCGCTGACCGCACTGGTGGTCGGCTCGATGGTCGGCGCCGGCATCTTTTCGCTGCCGCAGAACGTCGCGCGCAGTGCCGGTCCGGCCGCCGCGCTGATCGGCTGGGCCGTCAGTGGCGCCGGCATGCTGATGCTGGCCTTCGTGTTCCAGGCCCTGGCCAACCGTCGGCCGGATCTTGATACCGGCATCTACGCCTACGCGCGCGAAGGCTTCGGCAACTACATCGGCTTCTCCGCGGCGTGGGGCTACTGGGTGGCCTCGGTACTCGGCAATGCCAGCTTCTTCGTGCTGATCTTCAGTGGCCTGGGCCACTTCATGCCGGTGTTCGGTGAAGGCAACACCCCGGCCGCCGTGGCGGCATCGTCCGTGCTGCTGTGGACCGTGCACCTGCTGGTGCTGCGCGGCCTGCGCACGGCCGCCATCGTCAACGGCCTGGTGACGGTGGCCAAGCTGCTGCCCATCGCACTGTTCCTGGTCCTGGCCGCAGGCGCGTTCCGCATGGACGTGTTCCGGGCCGATTTCCTCGGCACGCCCGCCCTCGGCGATCTCGGCCAGCAACTGCGCGGCATGATGCTGGTCACCGTGTGGGTGTTCATCGGCATCGAAGGCGCCAGCATCTACTCGCGGCGCGCGGCTCGGCGCGCCGATGTCGGCCGTGCCACCGTGATCGGTTTCCTCGGGGTCTGGCTGCTGCTGGTGCTGGTCAGCCTGCTGTCGATGGGCGTGCTGTCGCAGGCGGAACTGGCCGGGCTGCCCAACCCATCGATGGCCTACGTGCTGCGCGCCATTGTCGGCGAATGGGGCGCGACGGTGATCATCATCGGTTCGATCATCTCCGTGCTCGGCGCATTGCTGGCCTGGGTGCTGCTGTGCGCCGAAGTGCTGTACGCCGCCGCCGGTGATGGCACCATGCCGGCCTTCCTCGGCCGCGAGAACGCGCGTGGCGTGCCGGCCAATGCACTGTGGCTGAGCAATGGCCTGATCCAGTTGTTCCTGCTGCTGGTGCTGGTCAGTTCGGGCAGCTACACCGGGCTGGTGCTGCTCGCTGCGTCGATGAGCCTGGTGCCCTACTTCCTGTCCACGGCATTCGGCGTACAGCTGGCCTGGCGCGGGCAGGCCTACGCCGATGAGCCCGGTGTGCGCTGGCGTGATTTCGCGGTCGCATTGCTGGCCAGCGCCTACGCGCTGTGGCTGGTGTATGCCGGCGGCCTCGACAATCTGCTGTTGTCGGTGCTGCTGTACGTGCCCGGCGTGGTGCTGTTCGCACTGGCCCGGCGCCAGCGCGGCGAGCCGGTATTCACGCGTTGGGAATGGGTGCTGTTCGGCGCGATCCTGGCGGTGGCGATCGCCACGCTGGTGGCGTTCTGCAAGGGTGACCTGAAACTGTAGAGCCGAGCCGATGCTACGAAACAGAGCAGCCGAACATGGGTTCGGCGCTCACGGCTTCGCCAGCATGCCGATATCCTGCATCCAGCGCTCGGCCAGCCGCGGCCACGCCGCGACCGGTGCATCCTTCATGCGCAGCCCGAATGCATGGCCGCCGCGGGCAAACAGGTGCATTTCCACCGGCGCGCCCGCGTCGATCAGGGCACGGTAGTAGGCCAGTGATTCGCGCACGTCATCGGTGCGATCGTCGGTGGCCTGCGCGATGAACGTCGGCGGCACCTTGTCATCCACGGTGATGTCCTTGACCAGCGACAACCCCTTTCCGTGCCCCGCCCACAGGTGCCCGGAATACATCACCATCGCGAAATCGGGGCGGCTCGGCTGCTCATCCGCGGCATCGACCGGCGCGTAGCTGCGCAGCGCGTGCGTGCTCAGTCCCGCCACCACGTGACCACCGGCGGAAAAGCCGATCACCCCGACCCGCTTCGGATTGATGGACCAGCGCTCGGCCTGCGCGCGCAGCAGGCCCATTGCGCGCTGTGCATCCTGCAGGGCCATCGGCACCTTCGGAATGTCGCGGCAGTTGCACTCGGGATCCCAGTTCGGGCCGGAGGCGGGCACGCGGTACTTCAGCAGTGCACAGGTGACGCCCTGCGCGGTCAACCAGTCGCAGATCTCGCTGCCTTCCAGGTCCATCGCCAGCACCCGGTAGCCTCCGCCGGGCACCACCATTACCGCGGTGCCATTGGGCGGCCCCTTCGGCGCAAACACGGTGAGGGTCGGCACGGCCACGTTCTGCAGCATCTTCCAGTGTTCGCCACTGGCTTCAGAGGTCACGTCGCTGACCTGCTCGGGGCCTTTCAGTTTCGGCGGCACCATTACCCTGCCCTGCGGCCACAGCGCAAATTCGGTGGCGCCCTGTGGCGGATGCCAGGTGGGCGGCGCGACCTCCGCTGCGGCGCACGACACGATCGCAAGCAGCAGAGAACCCATGAACAGGCGTGCGCGCACAATCAACATCTCTGGTCGATGACACTGCATTGTAGAGTCGAGCCATGCTCGACTGACGCAGCTCGACGCCACAAACGGCAAAAAAAAACCTGCATCTCGCGATGCAGGTTTCTCAAGGTGGCGCCCGAAGTTGGACTCGAACCAACGACCCCCTGATTAACAGTCAAGTGCTCTAACCGGCTGAGCTATTCGGGCAGACGACTAGTATAACGCCTCTTCACGCGCGATGGTAGGGGTGATTGGCAATCATTGCGGCGGCGCGATAAAGCTGCTCGGCCACCACCAGGCGCACCAGCATGTGCGGCAGCGTCAGCGGCCCGATCGACCACTTCTCGTCGGCCAGCGCGGACACCTCCGGCGAATGCCCTTCCGGGCCACCGATCAGGAACGCCAGGTCCCTGCCCTGCCCGCGCCAGTGTTCCAGGCGCTGCGCCAGCTGTTCGGAGCTCAGTTGCCGCCCTGGCACATCCAGCGCCACCACATAGGCGTTCTTCGGCAGCGCGGCGATCACACGCTTGCCTTCCTCTTCGGTGGCGCGCCGCGGATCACGCCCCTTGCCGCGCAGGCCGGGCTCGATCTCCACCAGCTCGAACGGCAGCCAGTGCGACAACCGCTTCTGGTATTCGGCGAAGCCCTGCGCGACCCAGCTGGGCGCGCGTTCACCGGTGGCGATCAGGCGGGCTTTCATCAACGGTCCTCCAAAACGTCGACGGCGCCATCGGCGCCGTCGAAGGGATGCATCAACGTGCGGCTCAGGCCACTTCGTCGTCGCTGGATGGCGGCTGGTCGCCGACGGTCCACAGGCGCTCGAGGGCGTAGAACTCACGCACGCGCGGCAGCATCACGTGGACGATCACGTCGCCCAGATCGACCAGCACCCATTCGGCTTCGCGCTCGCCTTCGACACCCAGCGGCATCACGTCGAGGTTCTTGGCGAAGCGCACGACTTCATCGGCGATCGACTTGACGTGGCGGGTCGAAGTACCCGAGACGACGATCATGTAATCGGCAACGCTGGACCGGCCGCGCACATCGATCTCGACCAGGTCCTTGGCCTTCAGGTCTTCGGTGGCTTGGCGGACGCTGGCCAGCAGTTCCGGCACGGACGGCGGCGGGCTGGGCAGATCGACCTTGATGGTCTGGGGCTGGGTCTGGTTGCTCAAAGTGGATCGACTCGGTAAACGTGGGGGCGATTATACGGGGATGGCGCGGCCGCGCCATTCACGCTGTGGCCGGGCGGTACAGGCCGTGTGCAGCGACATAGTCGGCCACGGCCGGCGGCAGCAGCGCGCGCCAGGGGCCACCGGCGGCGATCTGCGCACGCACGGTGCTGGCCGATTCTTCGCGCAGCGGGTGGTGCAGGCGCAGGATGCGCCCGGCCGGGCTGGCGAACAGGGCCTGCTCGTTGTCGGACCAGCGCCCTTGCAGGGCACGCCCCAGCGCGCCGTCGACCGCCCCCTGCAGGGGGCTGCCCGGCCGTTCGGCCACGACGAAGTGGGCCAGCCCGAACAGGGCCTCCCACTCGTGCCAGGCCGACAGGCCCAGCAGGCTGTCGGCGCCGACCAGCCAGGCCAGTGGCCGGCTCGGGCCCAGCTCGGCACGCAGTTCGCGCAGGGTGTCGACGGTATAGGACGGGCGACCGGGAAAGCGGCTGGCACGGTCCAGCTCGCGATGGTCCAGCAGAAGGCCGGGTTCATCGCCGATGGCCAGAGAAAGCATGGCAAAGCGCTGTTCAGCGGTTGCGCCCGGCACCGCGCGATGCGGCGGATCGGCCGCCGGCAGCATGCGCACGGCCACCTGCAGTTCGTCGCGGGCGGCCCGCGCGATCGCCAGGTGCCCCAGGTGCACCGGATCGAAGGTGCCCCCGTAATAGATCCGCAGGCTCATCGCTCAGGCCCGTGCCAGCAGGCGCACGGCACGCGGCTCGGCCACCGCCACCAGCAGGCGCTCCAGCGCCAGCCAGGCATCGCCGTCGGCCCGCCCCTTGGCGATGCGATCGACCAGCCCGGCTTCGGCCACGAAGCGCTCCCAGCGCTTGCCTTCCGGGTGACGTTGCAGCGCGCGCTTGTAGGGCGCCTGCCGCGATTCCCAGATGCCACGCGATTTCATCTCGGCGGCCAGGTTGCCGCCACGCGCCTGCACGCGCGCGAGGCCGGCACCCGCCAGCAGTTCGCGGATCACGATCGGCATCAATGCAGCCACCGCCTCGCCTTCACCGCGCAGGCCGGCCAGCATGCGCAGCACGGCCGGTGGCTGGCCGGAGAACGTCGCCTCCACCAGCCGGAACACGTCGTAGCGGGCGGCGTCAGCCACCAGCGACTCCATCCGTTCCACATCCAGCGGCTGGCCGTCGGCCAGCAGCGCCAGCTTGTCGATTTCCTGGGCCGCGGCCAGCAAATTGCCTTCCACCCGCTCGGCCAGGCGCTGCACGGCGGCGGGATCGGCACGCAGGCCCTTGCCGCGCAGGCGGCGTTCGATCCAGTCCGGCAGTTCGTGCGGCTTGATCGCCCAGGCCACCGACAGCACGCCGGTGCGGCTGACCGCCTCGGCCCACTTGCCCTGATGGGCCTTGCTCCATTCATTGGCAGTGATCATCAGCACCACGTCCGGCGCCGGGTTGGCGCAGAACTGGCTGATCACCTCGGCACCGTCCTTGCCCGGCTTGCCGCTGGGCAGGCGCACCTCGACCAGGCGGCGGGCACTGAACAGGCTGGGCGCGTTGAAGCTGGCGTCGAGCTGGTTCCAGTCGAAGTCACGGCCGTCGGCGTCGAACACCTCGCGTTCGCCGATGCCCGAGGCGCGCGCGCGCGCGCGGATGGCATCGGCCGCCTCCAGCACGCGCAGGGTCTCCGGGCCTGCGATCAGGTACACCGGCGCCAAGGGGGTGTCAGCGCCCTGGCTGGCCAGCTGCTCCGGACGCAGTTCCATCGTCGCTGCCGCTCAGTGCTTGGCGTCGGCGGCCGGCACGGCCGGCACCGCACCCTCGATCGGCTTCGGCTTCGGCGCGGACAGGCTGCCCCCCTTGTCGAGCTCGGCGCGGACCACGCTGTCGATGCGGCGGATGATCGAGGCGGACATTTCCCGGCGCAGCTCCGTGGCCAGGATTTCGCGTTCGGTGGTGGTACCGGTAGCGTCGGTCGGCGGCGACACGTAATCGCGCGACAGCTCAATCACCTGCTGCGGCACCAGCTCGCTGCCATCCTCGCGGCGGAAGATGAAGATCACCGCGTAGCGCAGGCTGTATTCCTGTGCGCGGCCCTGCGAGTCGATGGCGATCGGCAGGTCACCCCAGCGCTCGGACAGCACCTGCAGCTGGGCACTGGGCTCCTTGCTGTCTTCGTCGGCGAGCCTGGCGCCGGAGGCCAGCAGGCTGCGGTTGAGCAGCTTGACCAGTTCGCTGTACGGAGCGGTGGACACCACCTTCACCGGGGCGGTGTCGGTCGGCAACATCAGCTTGTTGCGCAGATGGAAGCCGCAGCCGGCAAGGCCGAGGACAAGAACGAGGGCAAGCAGGATTCGGGTCATGGAGACAGTCTGGCGGAGCCGGGCGATCACGGCAACACACAGCCTGCCCGAAGCCGCGTGAATGCAGGGCCATCAACCGCCTGGCCCTGCACCGGAAAGGCACCGTCCGCCACGCGGGCGGACGGTGCGGGGTACATCAGGCGGCGACGATGTTCACGATCTTGCCCGGCACGATGATGATCTTGCGCACCGTCAGGCCTTCCATGAACTTGGCCGCGTTGGGCTCGGCCAGGGCCAGTGCCTCCACCTGCTCGCGCGCGGCGTCGGCCGCGACCTCGATGGTGCCACGCAGCTTGCCGTTGACCTGCACCGCCAGGGTCAGCGCATCGCGCACCAGCGCGCTGCTGTCGGCCTGCGGGAACGGCTGGTCTTCCAGCAGCGTCTCGCCGTGGCCCAGTACCTGCCACAGGGCGTGGCTGGCATGCGGGGTGATCGGGTTCAGCAGCAGCACGATGGCCTGCAGCGCTTCCTGGCGCACCGCGCGGCCCTGCTCGCTGGCGTCCTCGAACTTGGCCAGTGCGTTCATCAGCTCCATCACCGCAGCGATCGCGGTGTTGAAGCTGTGGCGGCGGCCGTAGTCGTCACCGACCTTGCCGATGGTTTCGTGGGTCTTGCGGCGCAGCGCCTTCTGGTTGGCGTCCAGCGCAGCAACGTCCAGCGCCGGGGCGGCGCCGTCGGCGGCATGCTTCTGCACCTGGGCCCAGAGGCGGCGCAGGAAGCGCGCCATGCCGTCCACGCCGGCCTCGTTCCACTCCAGCGACTGCTCCGGCGGCGCGGCGAACATCGAGAACAGGCGCACGGTGTCGGCGCCGTACTTGCCGACCATCGCCTGCGGGTCCACGCCGTTGTTCTTCGACTTGGACATCTTCTCGGTACCGCCCACCACCACCGGCTGGCCATCGGCGATCAGGGTGGCACCGGTGATGCGGCCGCGCTCGTCGCGCTGCACTTCCACATCGGCCGGGTTGATCCAGTCCTTCGAACCGTCCGGGTTCGGGCGGTAATAGGTTTCGGCGATCACCATGCCCTGGCACAGCAGGTTGCGTGCCGGTTCGTTGCTGTCCACCATCCGCGCGTCGCGCAGCAGCTTGTGGTAGAAGCGGAAATACATCAGGTGCAGGATCGCGTGCTCGATGCCGCCGATGTACTGGTCGACCGGCAGCCAGTAGTTGCCGCGCTTGTCGACCGCATCACGGGCACCCGGCGAGGTGTAGCGGGCGTAGTACCAGCTCGACTCCATGAAGGTATCGAAGGTATCGGTCTCGCGCTCGGCGGCGCCGCCGCAGTCCGGGCAGGTGGTCTTGCGCCATTCCGGGTCGGTCTTGATCGGCGAACCGGTGCCGGAGAACGCCACGTCCTCCGGCAGCACCACCGGCAGCTGTTCTTCCGGCACCGGCACTGCGCCGCACTTGGCGCAATAGATCACCGGAATCGGGCAGCCCCAGTAGCGCTGGCGGCTCACGCCCCAGTCGCGCAGGCGGTAGTTGACGCGGCGCTGGCCCTGGGCCTTGCGCTCGAAACGTTCGGCCAGCGCTTCGAAGGCGCCCTGGAAGTCCAGGCCGTCGAATTCGGCCGAGTTGACCAGTTCGAAGGCACGGCTCTTGTCGCTGTACCAGTCCTGCCAGCGGCTGCCGTCCCAGTTGCGCTCTTCTTCAGTGCGCGGGTCCTTCAGCGCGATGACCTGCTTGATCGGCAGGCCATACTTGTTGGCCACTTCATTGTCGCGCTGGTCATGGCCCGGCACCGCCATCACCGCGCCGGTGCCGTAGCCCATCAGCACGAAATTGGCGACCCACACCGGGACCGGCTCGCCGGTGACCGGGTGCAGCGCGCGCAGGCCGGTGTCCATGCCGCGCTTTTCCTGGGTCTCCAGCTCGGCCTCGGACACACCGCCCTGCTTCAGGTCGGCCAGCAGCGCGGCCAGTTCCGGATTGTTCTTCGCCGCGTGCAGCGCCAGCGGGTGTTCGGCGGCGATCGACACGAAGGTCACGCCCATCACCGTGTCCGGGCGGGTGGTGAACACGCGCAGCGGGTCCAGCGCGCTGCCGTCGACATCGCGCACGTCGAACTGGATTTCCAGGCCTTCGGAACGGCCGATCCAGTTGCGCTGCATGGTCTTGACCGATTCCGGCCAGCCGTCCAGCTCGTCCAGGCCATCCAGCAGCTCCTGGGCGTAGTCGGTGATGCGCAGGAACCACTGCGGGATCTCGCGCTTCTCGACCAGGGCGCCCGAGCGCCAGCCGCGGCCGTCGATGACCTGCTCGTTGGCCAGCACGGTCTGGTCGACCGGGTCCCAGTTCACCACGGCATTGCGACGATAGGCCAGGCCCTTGCGCATCAGGCGGGTGAACATGCGCTGCTCGTGGACGTAATAGTCCGGGCGGCAGGTGGCGAACTCGCGCGACCAGTCGATGGCATAGCCCAGCGACTTCAGCTGGCTGCGCATGTGGTCGATGTTCTTGTAGGTCCACGCCGCCGGCGCGGTCTTGTTCTTGATCGCGGCATTTTCCGCCGGCAGGCCGAACGCGTCCCAGCCCATCGGCTGCAGCACGTTGTGGCCGGTCATGCGCTTGTAGCGGCTGATCACGTCGCCAATCGTGTAATTGCGCACGTGGCCCATGTGCAGCGCACCGGACGGGTACGGAAGCATCGACAGGCAGTAGTACTTCGGCTTGTCCGAAGTCTCGTCGACCTCGAAGGCACGGGTGGCGTCCCAGTACTGCTGGGCGGCGGATTCAACCTGCTGCGGGTCGTAGGCGTTGGTTTCAGCGCTGGTCATGGAACACGCGGATGCGGCGGCAAAGCGGTACAGCGTACCGCAGTGCGGCAAACGTCTCCAATCCTGCCCGCCGGAGAGCAGCGCCGCCGCGCTGCCGGGGCCGTCTCAGCGCAGGCGCGACAGCGGCAGGGCCGCAGCCAGCCAGACCGCCCAGCAGGCAAACGCCAGCCGTTGGGCCAGCGGCGCCGGCAGTACGCCCTGCAGGGCAAACGCCGCCAGCGCGGCCAGCACGCCGCAGCCCAGCGCCAGGACGCCCAGAGCGCGGCCATGCGCCTGGCGCAGACCGGACACGGCCAGCAGCACGCTGCCGGCGACGAAGCCCAGTACCCAGATCATCCAGGCACTGGCATGCAGCTGGCTGGCCGGCCCATGCAGGTCGTCCACGTCCAGCGGCAGCGCGCCCATTGCGGCAAACGCCAGGCCGGCCAGCAGCAGCATCTGGCTGCCGACCCGCGGCGCCCAGCCGGCCCCGGTCGGCAGGGTGCGCCGCAGGCGTTCAGCCACCCCCGCCGCCAACAGTCCGGGCAGCACGAAGCCGACGAGATTGAAGGCCAACGCATGCGGCACCCCGCGCGCGCCCAGCAGCGCCACCGGGTGGCGGCCCTGGGCATAGCCGTCCAGGCCAGCACCAAAGCCGGCCACGGCAAGGACGAACGCGACTGCAGCAAGCAGCCCCAACCACCGATCAAGCCGGACCACAGACATCGCGCGCAAACACCCGGAACAGGAATGGACCACCGCATTGTCGCGGCAGCGGCACGAAGCGCCAAGCGGTCGTGCGTTTCAGCATCGGCAGGTGGGTGAGCCACGCGCGGTACTGCGTGCCGCGCCCCTGGGCCGTCACCGCGGGCCTGTGGGCCCGCCGCGCGGGTGCTCGGGATGTGATGGCAGGGTTGAGACCGACATCGATCGTCACCATAGAATCGGTCTCCAGAGACCAAGCGATGCCTCCCCCATGACCGAGACGACCTACGTATTCGACGCCACCACTGCGACCTTCGAGGCCGAAGTCCTGCAGAAGTCGCTGCAGACGCCAGTGCTGGTCGACTTCTGGGCCACCTGGTGCGGGCCGTGCAAGACCCTGGGCCCGATGCTGGAAAAGCTGGCCGCCGAGTACAACGGCGCCTTCGAGCTGGCCAAGGTCGACGTCGACAAGGAACAGCAGATCGCGGCGGCCTTCCAGATCCGGTCGGTGCCCACCGTGTTCCTGGTCAAGGGCGGCCAGCTGGTGGATGGATTCCCCGGCGCGATTCCGGAAGGCCAGCTGCGTGAGTTCCTGGCCCAGCATGGCGTCGTGCCGGCCGATCTCGGCGATGCCGCCCCCGAAGACGACACGCCGCTGGACCCGCAGGCGCAGGTCGACGTGCTGCGCGCGCAGATCGCCGCCGAACCGGACAAGGATGAGCTGAAGCTCGACCTCGCCCTGGCCCTGCTGCAGATCGGCGGCGTCGACGAGGCTGGCACCCTGATCGACGGCCTGCCGGCCAATCTGGCCACCGACGACCGTGCCGTGCGCGCGCGCGCCCGTCTGGCCTTCGCCGCCGCGCTGAAGGACGCCCCGCCGGCCGAGGTGCTCGACGCGCGCATCGCCGCTGATGGCAAGGATCTCCGGGCCCGCCACCTGCGCGGCGTGCAGCTGCTGCTGGGCGGCCATGACGAGGCCGCGCTGGCCCAGTTCCTGGAAATGCTGCGGATCGACCGCGGATTCGAGGAAGGCCTGCCGCGCAAGGCCCTGATCGACGCCTTCAATGTGATCGCCGACGAGGACCTGGTTGGCCAGTACCGCCGCCGCATGGCGTCGCTGCTGTTCTGAACAGGAGCCCGCTCCGTTCAGAATCCCTGCACTGAACGCGGGCAATAATGCGCGCGCTGGCGGCCATGCGGCCGCCACGATCCGTTCGGGGGGATGAGGTCGGGGCCATGGGGTCTTGCAGCTGCACCCCCGCATTGCCGGGATTGCAAACTGTGACCGTCGTCCGCTCTCTGTCGTTCGCCAAGCGTTTCACGGGCGCCCTGCTGTGCGCCCTCTTCGCGCTGCCCGCCCTGGCCGGCGCCCAGGACTGGAACTACCGGGTCCGCCCCGGCGATACCCTGTGGGACCTGGGCGGGCTGTACCTGAAGCCTTCGGTACGCTGGCAGCAGCTGCAGCAGCACAACCGCATCGACAATCCCTACCAGTTGCCGCCGGGCCAGCTGCTGCGCTTCCCGATCAGCTGGCTGCGCACGGAGCCGGCGCCGGCACGGGTGCTGTCGGTGCGCGGCAAGGTCGAACTGTCCGGCGCCGATGGCAGCGCGACCCGCGCGCTCCGGGCCGGCGAGCAGCTGCACATCGGCGACACGGTGGAAACCGAAGGCGATTCCAGCATCACCCTGGAGTTCGCCGACGCCTCGCGCCTGCAGCTGCGCGAATACTCGCGGCTGCGGCTGGACCAGTTGAGCCGCTACGGCCACACCGGCATGGTCGATACCCGCCTGCGCCTGCAACAGGGGCGGGCCAGCAACCGGGTGACGCCGGCGCGCGGCCCCGCCTCGCGTTACATCATCGATGCGCCCACCGCGACCAGCAGCGTGCGCGGCACGGTGTTCCGGGTCAGCGCCGGCGATGCCGGCCACGTCGGCGCCACCGAGGTGCTGCAGGGCAAGGTGCAGGTCGGCAACCTCCGTGGCCAGCGCCTGGTCCAGCCAGGCCAGGCCACCCGCAGCAGCAGTGTCGACGCGGCCCCCACCGCTGCCGTCGCCCTGCTGCCGGCACCGCAGCTGCGCACCGGCGAGCTGCGCCTGGCGCCACTGCCGACCCTGCTGGCCTGGGAGCCGGTCAGTGGCGCCACCCACTACCGGGTGGAAGTGGTGCAGGCGGCAATGCCGGAGATCCTGCTGTTCGCTGCCACCACCGCCGACACCCGGCTGGCGATCGGCGACCTGCCACCGGGCCAGCTGCGCATCCTGCTGCGCGCGGTCGATGCGCAGGGCGTCGAAGGCCTGGACGCCAGCGCCGATTTCGAGCTCAACGACCAGCCACCGCCGCCGCTGACCGTGTCGCCGCTGCATGGGCAGACGATCAACAGCGACCGCCCGCGTTTCCGCTGGAGCCAGGCCCCCGGGGCGCGCAGCAGCGTGCTGCAGATCGCCGCCGACGCCAGCTTCATGCAGCCCCTGCAGGAACAGACCAGCACCGGCACCGACCTGCGCCTGGCACAGCCGCTGCCACCGGGCCAGTACTACTGGCGGGTGGCCTCGCGCGATGCCAACGGCCACCAGGGTCGCTACGGCCAGGCGCTGCCACTGCACCTGAGCGATGAGCCAGTGGACCCGGCACTGCAGCCGCCCGAAGCCGCGCATGGCGAACTGACCCTGCGCTGGCAACCGGGCAGCGCAGGCCAGCGCTATCGGGTGCAGGTGGCGCGCGGCGCGGACTTCAAGGCGCCGCTGGTCGACGAGACGGTGTCCGAGCCACAGGTCAGCTTCAGGCGCCCGTGGAGCGGCACCCTGCACGTGCGCGTGCAGTACATCGACGATGACGGTCACGCGGGCGCGTTTTCCCCTGCCCAGCAGATCCCGCTGCCCTGCCGCCTCTGCTACGGTGCCGGCGGCGGTGCCCTGCTGCTCTGGTTGTTGTTGTGAGGCGTTCGCCGCTGCCGTGGTCGAAGCGGATCCTGCTGGCCCTGCTGGCCGGCGTGCTGACCCTCGTCGCCAGCCAGGGACAGTGGCTGTGGCGGCAGGACGAAGCCGCCTATGACACGCTGGTCGGCACCTGGGATTACCGCCCCGACCCCAGCGTGCTGATCGTGGCCATCGACGAAGGCAGCCTGCAGCGCATCGGCCAATGGCCCTGGCCGCGCTCGGTGCACGCGCGCCTGCTGGACCGGCTGACCGATGCCGGTGCCGAACGCGTCGCGCTGGACCTGATGCTGTCCGAACCGGACCGGCGCGACAGCCGCCAGGACGATGCGCTGGCGGCCGCGATCCGACGCAACGGCCGGGTGGTGCTGCCGGTGCTGGCCGCACCTGCGGCCGGCGACCGCATGGCCGAGGAGATGCTGCCGATTCCCCAGATCGCCGCCAGTGCCGCCGCCATCGGCCATACCGATGTGGAGGTGGATGGCGACGGCGTCGCCCGCGGCGTCTATCTGCGCGCCGGTATCGGACGGCCGCACTGGCCGGCGCTGGGCCTGGCACTGGCCGATCTGCCTGCCGGCGCGGTACGTGGCCTGCCCGATCCCGACCCGGACGTGGGCTCGCCCTACCAGTGGCGCCGCGACGATTACGTGCGCGTGCGCTACGCCGGCCCGCCCGAGCGGCTGCCACAGGTGTCCTATGCGGACGTGCTCGATGGGCACGTGGACGCCGCGATGCTGCATGGCCGCCGCATCGTGGTCGGCATGACGGCCAGCGGCATCGCGCCTCGCCTGCTGACCCCGACCACCCGCGAGTTCTGGATGAGCGGCAGCGAATACCAGGCCAACATCGCCTCGATGCTGCTGCAGCACAAGCAGATCGACGTGCTGCCGCACGCCTGGCAGCACGCCATCAGCGGCGTGCTGGTGGCGCTGTGCGTGATCCTGCTCGGCCTGCGCCTGCCGTGGCTGGTCGCGCTGTGTTCGCTGCCGATGCCGCCCCTGCTGAGCTGGCTGCTGCTGCGCACCGGTGACCTGTGGTGGGCACCGGCCAGCGCGATGCTGGGCGTGGCGCTGGCACTGCTGGTCTGGGCGGTGTGGCGGATCTCGGCCTGGCACCGCCAGGCCAACCGCGATGCCCTCACCGGGCTGGGCAACCGCCTGCGCTTCGAGCAGTCGCTGCAGCAGGAATGCGATGCGGCGCGGCGCACTGGCAAGCCTCTGAGCCTGGCCCTGATCGACGTCGATCACTTCAAGCGTCACAACGACCGCCACGGCCACCAGGTGGGCGACCGCGTGCTGCGCGATGTCGCCCGCCTGATCGGCGCGCATGCGCGCCGCCCGCGCGACATGGCGGCGCGCTACGGGGGCGACGAGTTCGCGCTGGTGTTGCCGGATACGCCGGCCGAAGGCGCGCGCCAGGTGGTCGAGGACCTGATTGCCTGCGTGCGTGCCCTGCCGGCGCCAGGCGATGACGGCAACGACGCCGTGACGCTCACCATCGGCGTGTTCACCCGTATCCCCGACGGCGAACTGCAACCGCACCATTTCGTCGAAGGCGCCGACACCGCCCTGTACCAGGCCAAGGCCAACGGCCGCGACGGATACACGATCGACGGCGGGGCATGACATCCCGGCCCCGGGTGCAACATACGCCTGCGAATGGTTAGACTGGGCGCCCCCGCCCTGTGCTCCCGGATCTGCATGAACGCCCGCCTGTTCCGCGTCGGCATCAACCTCTGGCCACCGTTCCTGTTCACCGGCATCCACGTCACCCGGATCACGCCCGACTACCGGCAGATCGACGTGGAACTCCGGCTGCGGCCCTGGAACCGCAATTACGTGGGGACGCATTTCGGCGGCAGCCTGTTTGCGATGACCGATCCGTTCTGGATGCTGGGCCTGCTGCACATCCTCGGCCGTGACTACTACGTGTGGGACCGGGCCGGTGCGATCGATTTCCTCAAGCCGGGCCGGGGCACGGTGCGCACCTCGTTCCGCATCGACGACGCACTGCTGGCGGAACTGCGTGCCGAAGCCGCTGGCGGCGAGAAGGTGCTGCGCTGGTTCAGCAATGACGTGGTGGATGAATCCGGTGAAGTGGTCGCCCAGGTACGCAAGCAGGTCTACCTGCGGTTGAAGCCACACGTACGCTGATCCAGAGCGCCGGCGCTATCCTCTGCCTCCCTGCCATGGAGGCTCCGATGCGCCCGTATGCGCTTGCCACACTGCTGATCCCCCTGCCCTTCACCGCCCACGCACTTGACCTGCCACCGGTGCAGTATCCGACGCTGCCGGCCCAGGCGGCCCATGCCGCTGGGTTCGTCCCCCAGGGCTGGACACTTGAATCAAGTGTCGAAGGCGATCTCGACCAGGATGGCCGCGCGGACCTGGTACTGGTGCTGCGCCAGCAGGAGCCGCGCAACATCATCGAGCACGATGGCTTCGGCCCCTCGCCGTACGACAGCAACCCGCGCATCCTCGCGGTGGCGTGGTCGCGCCCGTCCGGCTACGTGCTGGCGGTGCAGGACCACCAGCTGATACCCCGTCCCGACAATCCGGTGATGAGCGACCCGCTCGAAGACGGCGGCGTCAGCATCCAGCGCGGCACCCTGAAGGTCGCACTGTTTTCATTCGCCAGCGCGGGAAGCTGGTCAATGGGCACGACCGTTTTTACCTTCCGCTGGCAGGACGATGCCTTTGCGCTGATCGGCTACGACCAGAACTCGGTGATGCGCAATTCCGGGCAGACCGAATCGGTGAGCGTGAACTTCTCCACCCGCAGGGTAAAACGGAGCGAAGGCAGCATCGAGGACGACAAGGACAGCGTGCGCTGGGAGCCGCTGCGCAGCCGCCGCCACTGGACGCTGCAGACCGTCGGTGATGGCTGGGCGTTCGATCCGCTGGCGGGCAGCGACTGAGCCACTGGTCAGTCGCGCACAGCAGCGCCCGGGGCGTTCTCCATCACCAGCGGCACCGACAGCCACGGGCTCTCGTCGCTGCTGCGCGCCGGTGAACGCCGCGGCACCTGCAGGCGGCGGCCATCGGCCGACAGCTGCGGTGCCCGCACCGGTGAGCGGAACCGGTCCGGCAGGTGCTGCAACGCATCCACCGGGTCTTCGGCCTGCTGCCGCAACCAGCGCTGCGCGCCGATCAGCCGCACCATCGCCGCAGCATCCTGGGGCCGCGACGCGTACGCGGGATAGACCGGGCCGGCGATATCGGTCAGCACGCACCCCATGAGATTCGACAGGCAGCCGAAGTCGTGCTGCGGCGGCGCAGGCACCGGCAGTGGGCGGTCCGCTTCCAGCGCGGCCGTGGCCGCGGCTCCACAGGCCCAGCCCATGTTGCCGGCGGCGCGTGCCAGGGTGCTGTTGCGATCCAGTACCAGCACACCGCCGAATGCCTGCGCCGAGGTTTCGATCGCCGCCCGGGCCATCGCGTACTCGCCCTGCATCGCCCGGCACAGGCTCTGTTCGGGGGCCAGCATCGGCCGCATCGCCTGCTCGCATTCGGCCGGCAGCGGGTGGTCGGCCGGCAGTTCGACCAGCATGTCGGCCAGCAGCTGGGCATTGGCCTGCACCAGGCTGGCGCCGACGATGCTGTCCACCAAGTAGCTGCCGCCGGTCAGCAGCCGGCGCCCCAGCTGCAGGCCGCGGCAACTGCCGCGCAGGGCGCCGTCGATATCACCCTGCACGAACGCCAGCGCGCGTGCGCTGGTGGCATCGATCATCAGGCCATAGGTCGGCAACGGCACCAGGATGGCCTCGCCCCGGGGCTGGAACGGCGATGCGAAGTGGTCCGCATCGGCCAGCTGGTCCAGGCGCGCATGCAACTGCTGGTGGCCCGCGTGGGCATCGATGAAGCGTTGCGGATCGGCGCGCACCTGACGCAGGCAGTCGCTGGCGGTCGGTCCGCAGCTGGCCGCCGGCCGCGATTGCAGCGCGTGGTGATCCTCTGCCAGCTGCGGACGGGCGACGTTTTCGCCGCGCTCATCTGCCTCCCAGCGTCGCACATCCCCCGCCAGCGCCTGTTCGCGCTGGCGCGTGTCGAGATCATCGAACGCGAGCGTCCACAGCAGCGCGAAGCCGTTGTGGCCCGGGGTTGGCAGGCGCGCCTGCAGGCGCTGCTGGGCCTGCAGCCGCGATTCCGGCACCGGCCACATGCGCGAGGCGCCCCACACCACGATGGCCAGCACCAGCAGGCCGGCCACGGTCCAGCCCAGTCCGCGCAGAATCTTCAACACAGCTTCCCTTCCATGTGTCGTTGCCGCAGTCGATTCCCCAGCGTAATCGACCGGCCGTGGCCGCTACAATGCGCGCATGTCGCTCGAAGCCCCCGCCCTGGTCCCTCGCCCTTCCCTGCAGCGCCTGTTCCTGACCGGCCTGCTGACCCTGCTGCCGATCTGGCTGACCTGGGTCGTGGTCAAGTTCGTGTTCGTGCTGCTGTCGGGCATTTCCAGTCCGCTGGTGGTGCCGCTTTCCGAGCAGATCGCGACGAGCTTCCCGCATTACCTGGGCTGGGTGCGTGCCGAGTGGATCCAGGACACCATCGCCCTGCTGGCCACCCTGCTGGTGATCCTGGCGGTGGGCGTGGCCAGCCGCCGCGTGCTCGGCCAGCGCCTGCTGCGCTGGGTCGGTGCGGTCATCAAGCGCATTCCGCTGGCCAGCATCATCTACGACAGCGCCAAGAAGCTGCTGGACATGCTGCAGACCGAGCCGGGCAGTACCCAGCGCGTGGTGCTGATCGACTTCCCGCACCGCGACATGAAGTCGGTCGGGCTGGTCACCCGCGTGATCAAGGAACACGGCACCGACCGTGAGCTGGCCGCGGTGTACGTGCCAACCACGCCGAACCCGACCTCGGGCTACCTGGAAATCGTGCCGGTCGAGCTGCTGACGCCAACCGACTGGACCGTCGACCAGGCCATGAGCTTCATCATTTCCGGCGGCGCGGTCGCGCCGTCCAGCGTACCGTTCACCCGCGCCGGCGAACGCGCCGAATGACCACCGCGCCGATCGAGCGCCCGCTGCAGGACCGTGCGGTGCTGCTGTTCATCGTGCTGGCCGCGTTCTTCTGCGGCAATGCGGTGCTGGCCGAGCTGATCGGGGTGAAGATCTTCGCGCTGGAAGACACGCTCGGCATCGCCCCGCTGAACTGGAACCTGTTCGGCCAGACCGGCTCGCTCAGTTTCACCGCCGGCACCCTGCTGTGGCCGGTGGTGTTCATCATGACCGACACCATCAACGAGTTTTTCGGCAAGCGCGGCGTGCGCTTCATCTCGTGGCTGGCCGTGGTCCTGATCGCCTACGGCTTCCTGTTCGCCTTCGCAGCGATCTCGCTGGCGCCGGCCAGCTGGTGGGTCACCTCGATGGACGGCCACGGCGTGCCGGATTACCAGGCCGCATTCGCGGCGGTGTTCGGCCAGGGCATGTGGACCATCGCCGGTTCACTGGTGGCCTTCCTGCTCGGCCAGCTGATCGACGTGGCGGTGTTCCATCGCATCCGCCAGGCCACGGGCGAGCGCCACGTATGGCTGCGTGCGACCGGATCGACCGCGATCTCGCAGGTGGTGGACAGTTTCGTGGTGATCTGGATCGCCTTCGTGCTCGGCCCGCAGCACTGGCCAACCTCGCTGTTCCTGGCCGTCAGCAGCGTCAACTACATCTACAAGATGGGTTTTGCGATCGCGCTGATTCCGCTGCTGTACCTGATGCGGCGGGCGATCACCCGCTATCTGGGCGCCGACCGGGCCGCCGCGCTGCGCGCCGCGGCCGCGGCTGACTGAAGCCCCAGCGGCGAAAAGCTGACTGCGCCTTCACGCTGGCCGTACGCGGCCGGATCGTGCAAGCTCCACGGTCTGTGTTCCACGGAAGCTCCTGATGCCGCATCCCACCCGCGTCCTGGCCGCCGCCATCGCCGCGTTGTTCCTGTTCAGTGCCGTGCCGTCGGCCGAGGCAGCGAAGAAGAAGGCCAGCCGCCCTGCCGCCGCGCAGACCCGCCAGGCCGCCAAGCCCAAGGCCAGGCCCGCGCGCGCCACCGCGCCGGCCCGCGGCAGTTCGGCGCGCCGCGCAGCGCCGCGTCCGGTCGCACCGGCCCGCGCCGTGCCCAAGCAGGTGCAGCTGGAGCGCCTGTACGATGAATACTGGGATGCCTCGATGCGGTTGAACCCGCTGCAGGCCACGTTCCAGGGGGAATCGCGCTACAACGACCAGCTGCCCAACATCCTGTCCGCCGCCTGGCGCCAGCAGTCGCACGACTTCACCACGCAGTGGCTGGGCAAGGTCGAAAAACTCGGCAGTGACGGCCTGCAGGGCCAGGACCTGCTCAGCTACGAGATCTTCGTGCGCGACGCGCGCGCCTCGCTGGCCGCCGAACGCTACCCGAGCTGGATGATGCCGATCAGCCAGTACTACAACATCGGCAGCATCATGGCGATCCTCGGTTCCGGTGCCGGCGCGCAGCCGTTCAACACCGTGCAGGACTACGACACGTGGTCGCGCCGATCGCTCGGCATTCCCGAGTTGTTCGACCAGGCCATCGACAACATGCGCCAGGGCATGAAGGCCGGCGTGGTGCAGCCGCGCGACCTGATGGAAAAGGTGCTGCCGCAGCTGGATGCGGTGATCAAGCCGACCGCCGAAGAGAGCATCTTCTGGTCGCCGATCCGTACCATGCCGAACACCATCACGGCCGAGGACAAGGCGCGCATCAGCGCCGAGTACAAGCGCATGATCGAGCTGCGCATCATGCCGGCCTACCGCGCCCTGCGCGGCTTCATCGCCACCGAATACCTGCCCGCCACGCGCGCCAGCAGCGGGCTGGGCGCATTGCCTGATGGCCAGGCCTGGTATGCCAACCTGATCGTGCAGACCACGGCCAGCGAACAGTCCGCCACGCAGCTGCACGCGCTGGGCGAACAACGCGTGCAGGAGCTGCAGGCGCAGATCGCCACGGTGATGAAGGACGCCAGGCTGCGCGGCACACCGACCAAGCTGCTGCGCAGCATGCGCAACGACCGCCAGTTCCAGTACGGCGATGCCAACGCGCTGATCAACCGCTACCGCCAGGTGCAGCAGCAGGTCAACGCACGCCTGCCACAGGTGCTCGATACGCTGCCCAAGTCGACGCTGGACGTGCGCGCGGTGGAACCGGAGCGTGCGCTGACCGCCGCCGCGGCGGCCTATCAGCCGTCTGCGGCCGGGCAACCGGGCGTGCTGTACGTGAACACCCGCGACCTGCCCAGCCGCAAGCGCTGGAACGTGCCGGTGCAGTACCTGCACGAAGCCATTCCCGGCCACCACGTGCAACTGGGCCTGCAGCAGGAGCTGGCCAAGCTGCCGCGCTTCCGCCGCCTCGGTGGCGATCTCGCCTTCGTCGAAGGCTGGGGCCTGTACGCCGAAACGCTGGGCGAAGACCTGGGCATCTACACCGATCCCTACGACCGCATCGGCTACCTGTACTCGCGCCTGCTGCGTGCCGCCCGCGTGGTGGCCGATACCGGCGTGCACGCCCAGGGCTGGAGCAAGCAGCAGGCCGTCAGCTACGTGCAGAAGACCGTGGACATGAGCAGTGACGACGCCAACGCCGAGGTGGAGCGGATCATGGCCCAGCCCGGCCAGGCGCTGTCCAACGTCGCCGGCCTGACCACCATCGTCGCCCTGCGCGATAAGGCCAGGGCACGGCAGGGTGCAGCCTTTGACCTGCGCCGCTTCCACGCCGAACTGCTGAAGGACGGCTCGATGCCGCTGGACGTGCTGGACCGCAAGATGGAACGCTGGATGGCACAGCCGGCCACCGCCACGCCCGCCCCTTCACCCTGACCCCTGCGGAGCCACCATGCGCCCTGCCGTCGCCCTGTTCGCCGCCGTGCTGGGACTGCTGCCTCTGGCCGGTACCGCCGCGCCGGTGCTGACCCCACCGGACGCCGGCGTCGACGGCCTGATGCAGGCCTACGATGGCCAGGTGCCCGGCGCCGCAGTCCTGGTGCTGCACGACGGGCAACCGGTGTTCCGCCGTGGCTACGGCCTGGCGGTGGTGGAGGACGGCACCGCCGTCACCCCCGCAAGCAACTTCCGGCTGGCCTCGGTCAGCAAGCAGTTCACCGCTGCGGCGGTGCTGCTGCTGGTGGAAGACGGTCGGCTCGGGCTGGACCAGCCGGCCCGGCGCTGGCTGCCCGAACTGCCGCCGGCTGCCGCCGCTATCACGATCCGCCAGCTGCTCTCGCACACCAGCGGCCTGCTCGACTACGAAGACCTGATGGATCCGGCCGACAGCCGCCAGGTGCACGACGCCGATGTACTGGCCCTGCTGTCGCACCAGGACCGCCTGAATTTCGCGCCCGGCACGCAGTACCACTACAGCAACAGCGGCTATGCGCTGCTGGCACTGATCGTCGGCCGCGCCTCCGGCCAGGATTTCGCCGCCTTCCTGCAGCAGCGCATCTTCCGCCCACTGGGCATGGCCCACACCGTGGCCCACCAGGACGGCATCGACACCGTTGCCGCGCGGGCCTACGGCTACAGCTGGCTCGAGGGCCGCTGGCAGCGCACCGACCAGAGCACCACCAGTGCCGTGCTCGGTGATGGCGGCATCTATTCCTCGCTGGACGACCTGGCCCGCTGGGATGCGGCGCTGTACGACGACCGCCTGCTGTCAAAGGCCTCGCGCCGCGCGATGTTCAGCCCGGCCACGTCGACGCCCGAACCGGATGTGCCGCACTACGGCTTCGGCTGGCGCCTGAATGGCCCGGTGCAATGGCACAGCGGTGAGAGCATTGGCTTCCGCAACGTGATCGTGCGCCATCCGGAAAAGCACCTGACGGTGATCGTGCTGACCAACCGCAACTCCCCCGAGCCCTATCCGCTGGCGCAGAAGATCGCCCAGCGCTGGCTGGACGTGCTGCAATGACCGCTGCAATGGACATCGAATCCGACGCCCTGCTGGGCATCCACCACGCCGCACTGATCTGCAGCGACTACGCGCGCTCGAAGGACTTCTACGTGCGCATCCTCGGCCTGCGCGTGCTGGCCGAGAACCATCGCGCCGCGCGCGATTCCTGGAAGCTGGACCTGGCCCTGCCCGACGGTGGCCAGCTGGAACTGTTCTCCTTCCCCTCGCCGCCGCCCCGTCCCAGCCGCCCCGAAGCGCAGGGGCTACGCCACCTTGCGTTCCGGGTCGCCACGCTGGAGCCGTTCATCCAGCGCCTGTCAGCGCATGGCGTGGCGTGCGAACCGATCCGCGTGGACGAATACACCGGCCGCCGCTTCACCTTCTTCGCCGACCCCGACGGCCTGCCGCTGGAGCTGTACGAAGTGGGTTGACGCCCTGGGGGTCAGATCCCTTTTCCGACGGAAAAGGGATCTGACCCCATCGCCGCCACCGGAAACGTCATCCACGCATGGCATGGATCTGTGTCGACCAAGGTCGACACCTACCCACAGCCGCAGAAATCTGTCAGAGGTGGGGCGGTGTGGGTGGGCAGGACCGTTGGCGCCATGGATGGCGCCATCGAGCCCCCAGGGATGGGTTTACGGCGTGTCCTGCCCACCCACACCGCCCCGCCATCCCACGGAATCCCGCCGCTGCCGTTGCGGTTGCTGTTGCGGTTGCCGTTGAGGTTGCCGGCCAGCGGCCGGCACTACCGCAGGTGCAGGGCGCAGCCCTGCAAAGACCCTCTTCCCCATACCCCGCCGAATGGGTATACAGTCGACCCGTACCGGCACCGTGCCGGAATGAACCCTGGGAGGGGACCATGCGCAACACCTTCAAGATCCTGCTGCTGGCACTGCCGCTGTGCCTGGCCGCCCTGTCGGCGCAGGCCGCCGACGGCGCCGCCGGTCGCTGGAAGACCATCGACGACAAGACCGGCAAGGTGAAGTCGATCGTCGAGATCACCCAGGCCGCCAACGGCACGCTGAGCGGCAAGGTGGTCGACATCCTGCACTCGGACAAGGGCCCGAACCCGGTCTGTGACGGCTGTGAAGGCGCCAACAAGAACAAGCCGGTGAAGGGCATGACCATTCTCTGGAACCTGAAGCCCGACGGTGCCAACAAGTGGTCCGGCGGCACCATCCTCGACCCGGCCAACGGCAAGACCTACAAGTCGAAGATGGAACTGCAGCCTGGCGGCACCCGGCTGGACGTGTCCGGCTGCATCGCCTTCATCTGCCGCGCGCAGACCTGGCAGCGCGAGTAAGCACCCGCCCGCGCTTCATTCCCGTGACCCGGCCCCGGCCGGGTCACGCCGTTGCGGGCGTGCGATAATCTGCGGTTCCCCTTGGATCCACCCCGCGACCATGACCCGTACCGCGCTCGTCACCACCGCCCTGCCCTACGCCAACGGCCCGCTGCATCTGGGCCACCTGGTCGGCTACATCCAGGCCGACATCTGGGTGCGTGCGCGGCGAATGAGCGGCGGCAAGACCTGGTTCGTCTGCGCCGACGACACCCACGGCACGCCGATCATGCTGGCCGCGGAAAAGGCCGGGGTCACCCCCGAAACCTTCATCGCCAACATCCAGGCCAGCCACGAACGTGACTTCGCTGCCTTCGGCGTGGCCTTCGACCACTACGACTCGACCAACTCGGCGGCCAACAAGGCGCTGACCGAGCAGTTCTACCTGAAGCTGGAAGCGGCCGGCCACATCAGCCGCCGGTCGGTGGCGCAGTTCTATGACCCGGCCAAGGGCATGTTCCTGCCCGACCGCTACGTCAAGGGCATCTGCCCGAACTGCGGCAGCCCCGACCAGTACGGTGACAACTGCGAAGTGTGCGGCGCGACCTATGCGCCGACCGACCTGAAGGAGCCGCGTTCGGTCATTTCCGGCGCCACGCCGGAAATGCGCGATTCGGAGCACTTCTTCTTCGAGGTGGGCCACTTCGACGCGTTCCTGCGCGAATGGCTGGCCGGCGATGTCGCCCTGCCGGGGGTGAAGGCCAAGCTGGGCGAGTGGCTCAACGCCGAAGGTGGCCTGCGCGCATGGGACATCTCGCGCGATGCGCCGTACTTCGGTTTCCAGATCCCCGGCCAGCCGGGCAAGTACTTCTACGTCTGGCTGGATGCGCCGATCGGCTACCTGTCCAGCTTCCAGACCCTGTGCGGCAAGCTCGGCGAGGACTTCGACGCGCACCTGCGCGCCGGCACCGCCACCGAGCTGCACCACTTCATCGGCAAGGACATCGTCAATTTCCACGGCCTGTTCTGGCCGGCGGTGCTGCACGGGACCGGCCATCGCGCGCCGACGCGCCTGCACGTGAACGGCTACCTGACCGTGGACGGCGCCAAGATGAGCAAGTCGCGCGGCACCTTCGTGATGGCCCGCACCTTCCTCGACGCCGGCCTGGAACCGGAGGCGCTGCGCTACTACTACGCCGCCAAGTCCGGCGGTGGCGTCGACGATCTTGACCTGAACCTGGGTGACTTCATTGCCCGCGTCAACGCCGACCTGGTCGGCAAGTTCGTCAACCTGGCCAGCCGCTGTGCCGGCTTCATCAGCAAGCGCTTCGACGGCCAGCTGGCCGCGCAGCTGCCCGACGCGGCGCAGTACCAGCGCTTCGTCGACGGCCTGGCGCCGATCCGTGAAGCCTACGAGCGCAACGACCCGGCCGCGGCGATCCGCCTGACCATGACCCTGGCCGACGAAGCCAACCGCTACATCGACGACGTCAAGCCGTGGGTCATCGCCAAGCAGGAAGGCGCCGACGCGCAGCTGCAGGCCGTGTGCAGCCAGGGCCTGAACCTGTTCCGCGTGCTGGTCACCGCATTGAAGCCGGTGCTGCCGGCCACCGCCGCGCAGGCCGAGGCCTTCCTGGCCGCGCCGGTCAATGACTGGACCGAACTGGCACAGCCGCTGCTGGGCCACCGCATCACCGACTACACCCCGCTGTTCACCCGTATCGACCCGAAGAAGATTGACGCCATGATCGACGCCTCCAAGGACACCCTGCAGCCGGCCGCCGCGGCCGCTCCCGCCGCCAGGACCGAAGCGGTCAAGCCGGCCGCACCGGCACCTGCTAAGGACGAAGCCAAGGGCGCCGACGCCCCGGCCTACATCGGCATCGATGATTTCGCCAAGCTCGACCTGCGCATCGGCAAGGTGCTGGTGTGCGAGTTCGTGGACGGTTCGGACAAGCTGCTGCGCTTCGAACTGGACGCCGGTGAACTGGGCAAGCGCCAGATCTTCTCCGGCATCCGTGGCAGCTACGGCGAGCCGGAAAAGCTGGTCGGCCGCAGCGTGGTGTTCATCGCCAACCTGGCCCCGCGCAAGATGCGCTTCGGCCTGAGCGAAGGCATGATCCTGTCGGCCGGTTTCGACGGTGGCGCGCTGGCGCTGCTGGACGCCGACAGCGGCGCGCAGCCGGGCATGCCGGTGCGTTGATGCCTGCAGCGGGCGTGGCAAGGGCCGCGCCGGCCGGTGCCCATGGCCAGCGGAGGCAACGTGATGGAAGGCGACGGAATGGAACTTGCGCTGTTCGACTTCGACCACACCGTGACCACCTGCGATACCTATGGCCGTTTCCTGCGCCGTGTGGCCACTGCCGAACAGCTGGCGCAGGCGTGGTGGAAGGTCGGTCCGTGGCTGGCGGCGTACAAGCTGAACCTGATCTCGGCCGAACGCATCCGCGCACGCGTCACCCGCCTGACCTTCAGCGACCGCCACAGCGATGACATCGCCACGCTCGCGACCGGCTTCTCGCGCGAGGTCCTGCCCGAGGTGGTGCGGCCGGAGATGCTCGAGCAGATCCGCTGGCACAAGGAACAGCAGCACACCGTGGTGATCGTGTCCGGCTCGCTGGACCTGTACCTGCGGCCGTGGTGCGAGCCGCTGGGCCTGCAGCTGATCTGCAACCGGCTGGAAAGCCAGGGGGGGCGCCTGACCGGCCGTTACGCCGGTGGTGACTGTGGCCCGCGCAAGGTCGAGCACATCCGACGCCAGTTCGATCTGTCGCGTTATGTGCGCATCCATGCCTACGGCGACAGTTCCGAAGACAAGCCGATGCTGGCGCTGGCGCATGAGCGCTGGTTCCGTGGCAAACCCCTGAAGTGACCCTGACGCGCAGCCTTTCGCCACGCATGAGCCTGATCCCGCCCCTCACCGAACGCCTCGACCGCCTGCTGCCGCAGACCCAATGCGGGCAATGCGGCTATGACGGCTGCCGCCCCTACGCGCAGGCGATGGCGCGCGGTGAGGCCGGCGTGGACCGCTGTCCGCCGGGCGGCGATGCCGGTGCACGCGCGCTGGCCCAGGTGCTGGGTGTCCCGGCACTGCCCTTCGACCGTTCGCGCGGCGAGCACAAGGCGCCGCAGGTGGCGTTGATCGTGGAAGCCGACTGCATCGGCTGCACCAAGTGCATCCAGGCCTGCCCGGTGGATGCCATCGTCGGCGGTGCCAAGTACATGCACACGGTGATCGCCGAGCTGTGCACGGGCTGCGAACTGTGCATTCCGCCGTGCCCGGTGGACTGCATCGAGTTACTGCCCCTATAACAGGGGTCAGATCCCTTTCCGCAGGAAAGGGATCTGACCCCATCCCGCAGTTACGGCACCGCTGCCGTCACCACGATCTCGACCTTCCATTCGGCGTGGGCCAACTTGGCCTCGAAGGTTGCGCGGGCGGGAGTCGCACCCTCGACCACCCACTCGTCCCACGCCTTGTTCATGCCCTCGAAATCGGCGATGTCGGCCAGGAACACTTCCGCGCGCAGCACGTGCTGGCGGTCGCTGGCGACCAACGCCAACAACTTGTCGATCTCTGCCAGCACCTGACGGGTCTGCCCGGTGATGTCCTGGCTGGTGTCTTCCGGGATCTGGCCGGAGAGGTAGGCGACCTTGTTGTACACGGTCATTTCGGACATGCGCGGTCCGACGTCGTAACGCTCCATCATGGGCGTGGCTCCTGCGGGTGATCAGGCCTGCATTGTCCTCCAAACCGGTCAACGATGGGTGCAGGGGCGAGCGGCCACGCAGCCGCACTACCGCACTCCGACACAGCCGCTGGTCAAATGGCGGCAACAGGCGCAGGATGCGCCACGCCCCGCGTTGACACCGCACTCGCCCTCCCTGACGCACCCTTGCGCCGATGACCGCCCCCACCGAATCCACCGCTGCTCCTTCCACGCCCACCTGGAAGCGGGTCGCCACCATCGTCATCCCGTTGCTGATCCTCGCCCTGGCGCTGCACGGCCTGGCCAGCGAGTTCGATGAGAACGGCTACCGCGCCATCCGCCACGCCTTCCGCGAGCTCAGCGGCACCCAGATCGCACTGACCGTGGTGCTGGGGCTGGCCAGCTACGCCTGCCTGATCGGCTTTGATGCCATCGGCCTGCGCCGCAGCGGCATCCGTGTGCATCCGGCCCGCATCGGCATCACCGCTTTCCTGGCCCACACCCTTGGCCAGACCGTGGGCTTTGCCGCGCTGACCGGTGGCGCGGTGCGCCTGCGCGGCTATCGCACGGCCGGCCTCGATCTGGCGCAGATCGGCCAGGTGGTGCTGATGAGCACGCTCGGCTTCGTGTTCGGTGCGTGGCTGCTGATCAGTGTGGCGCTGTGCATGGAACCGGCGGCGGCGGCGCTGGCATTGCCACTGGATCCCGATGCCGTGCGCATCGTCGGCATCGTCGCCCTGCTCGCCTATGTCGGCACGGTGCTGCTGGTCGGCCGCAATGGACGGCAGTTCAGTGTGTTCGGCCATGCGTTGTGGCTGCCCGACCGCCGCACCATGCTCGGCGTCACCGTGCTCAGCGTGATCGAACTGGTGCTGGCCAGTGCCGCGTTCTACGTACTGCTGCCGGACTCCACGCCAACCGGCCTGCCCGGCTTCGTCGGCCTGTACCTGGTCGCGGTGCTGGCCGGCCTGGTCTCGACCGTGCCGGCCGGCCTGGGGGTGTTCGAGTGGAGCCTGCTGAAACTGTTGCCGCAGGTGGCGCCAGCGGCGGTACTGGCGGCGGCGCTGATCTACCGCGTCACCTACTACGTGCTGCCGCTGGTGCTGGCCACGCTGCTGGCGCTCGCACCCGCGCTGCGGCAGCCGCTGCAGGCCAGTGCCGGCGCGACCCGGGCCGGCTGGAACGCACTGCGCCCGTGGCTGCCACAGATCATCGCACTGGCGGTGTTCAGCATCGGCGCGGCGCTGGTCATCGACGGCACACTGCCGACGCCGCGCCGTCACCTGGTGAACGCCTCGCTGCCGATCCTGGAAACCTCGCACCTGATCGGCAGCCTCAGTGGCGTGGCGCTGCTGCTCATCGGCCAGGGCCTGGCCCGGCGCAGCCATGCGGCCTGGATGCTGGCGATGGCGGTGTGCGTGGTCACCCCGCTGCCGCTGTGGCTGCGCGGTGGCCAACCGCTGATCGCCGTCTCGGCCGTACTGGTGGCGATGGCGCTGTGGGCTGCACGGCGCGAGTTCTACCGCCAGGGGGCACTGCTGGATGAAGCCTGGTCATGGCCATGGCTGCGCAACCTCGGCCTGGTGCTGGTGGCGGTCACCTGGCTGCTGTTCTTCACCTACAGCCATGTCGAATACCAGAACGAGCTGTGGTGGCAGTTCGCGCTGTCCGGCAACGCGCCGCGTGCGCTGCGTGCCCTGCTGGTGGTGGCCATCGCGCTGGTGATGTTCGGCCTGGCACGGCTGCTGCACAGCACGCGCAGCCCGCTGCCAGCCGCCGATGAAGCAACGCTGCAATCGCTGGCGCCGGTCCTGGCCGGTGCCACCGACACCCAGGCCTGCCTGGTGCTGACCGCTGACAAGGCGGTGCTGCGCGATGATGCCAGGCAGGGCTTCGTGATGATGCAACGCTACGGCGGCTCGCTGATCGCGATGGGCGATCCGGTCGGTCCCCCCGACGTGGCGCGCGCGCTGATCTGGCGCTTCCGCGAGGAAGCCGACCGGCTTGGCCTGCGCCCGGTGTTCTATCAGGTGGGCGAGACCTACTGGCAGACCTATCTCGACCTGGGCCTGGGCCTGGTCAAGCTGGGCGAAGAAGCGATGGTGCCGCTGCACGACTTCGGCCTGGAAGGCCGCGAACGCGCCGACCTGCGCCAGGCCTGGAACCGCGGCAAGCGCAGCGGCCTGTCGTTCCGCGTCGCGCCGGTGGAGGAAATCCCCAGCCTGCTGCCACGCCTGCACGCCATCTCCAACGCCTGGCTGGAAGACAAGGCCGGCGACGAAAAAGGCTTCTCGCTCGGCAGCTACGACCCGGATTACCTGGTGCGCTTCCCGGTGGCGCTGGTGGAGGCCGAAGGCCAGATCGTGGCATTCGCCAACCTGTGGCAGGCGCCGGCCGGTGCCGAGCTGTCGGTGGACCTGATGCGCCACGTCAACGAAGCACCGAAAGGCACGATGGACTTCCTGTTCATCGAGCTGTTCCTGTGGGGCCGGGCGCAGGGCTATGCGCGTTTCTCGCTGGGCATGGCGCCGCTGTCCGGGCTGGCACAGCATCGGCTGGCCGGCCGTTGGAACCGCCTGGCCGGCCTGCTGGCGCGGCATGGCGAACGCTTCTATGGGTTCAGTGGCCTGCGCCGCTTCAAGTCGAAGTTCGACCCGCAGTGGCGGCCACGCTATCTCGCGGCCCCCGGCGGCATGCACCTGCCGGCGGCGCTGCTGGACGCCACGCGCCTGATCTCGCTGGACCCGCGGCGCAACTGACGCGCCATACCGCCGGGCATGCCCGGCACCACCTGCCGCCCGGTGGGTGTCGACCTTGGTCGACACGTCGGCGACAGCCGTCGGCATGGCTTGACGCTACGTGCCGCCCTTGAGGATCACTTCGGCCAGGCGATCGTAGTCACCACCGAAATGGTGGTCACCCGGCAGCTTCACCTTCTTCACGCCGTCATTGGCCGGCAGGTCCGGGCACAGTGCGTCCTCATCCTTGTCGCCGTACACGCACAGCGTTTTTTCCGCCGGCAGCCTGGCCACTTCCGGCGCGATCGGCAGGCCATCGCCGCCGCCGCCCAGCCAGTTGCTGACATGGAACTCGAAGTCGGCCTTCTTGCCCACCGACAGCAGCACGATACGCTCCAGCGCTTCACGGGTGCCGGCGTCGAGCTGGTTGATGGTGGCCGGCAGCACGTCGGCGCCCTGCGAGAAACCGATCAACATGACCTTGTCGCGGTGCCACTGCTGGCGGTAGTGGTCGATGATCTTCTGCAGGTCGGCGGCGAAGCCTTTCGGCGTGCGTTCGCTCCAGAAGTAGCGCAGCGAGTCGATGCCGACCACGGCCACGCCGTGCTCGTTGAGCGACGACGCCACGTCCTTGTCCAACCCGGCCCAGCCGCCGTCGCCGGACACGAACACGGCCAGCGTGTCACCGTTGCCACTCGCCGGCACTTCCACTATCGGCAGGCCCTTCAGCGCGGCCGGTGGCGGTGCCAGGCTGACACCCGCCTGCGCACCGATCACGCGGGCCGCGGCGACCAGGCCCGGCGATGCATCACCGCGCGCGGTGCGCTTGAATTCGCGCGCCATCGCCACCTGCTGCACGAACTGGCTGGCCTCGCCCACCTTGCAGCCGTGGTCACCGGCTGCACTCAGCCAGGGGAAGTTCAGTTCGGCCGGCTGCAGCAGGTTGTGCTTCACGCCATCGCCGCAGACCATGCGCTCGTGGGCGTGGTCCGGGCAGAAGCCGGTGGTCAGCAGGCCGGCGAACACCTGCGTATCGGCCTGCGCAGCCAGCGCATAGGCCATTTCAGCGCCTTCGCCATCGCCGCCAACCAGCGGCAGGTGGTACCCGGGCAGATGCAGCGAGGCCTGCAGCCAGCGCGAGAAATTCTCGACATCGCCGGAACCGAACGAACAGGTCGGGTTGCCTTCGCGCTTGAGCACGCCGCGCAGGTGCGCGATGTCCACGGCGGCGACCATCGCGCCATCGGCACGCAGGGCCTCGATCGGCAGACGACTGGTATCGCCACCGGGAGTCGGTTCGTGGAACCAGATCACCACCCGCTGCGGGGTACCGGCCGGCATGTGCACCGGAATCTGCTCGAACCGCCCATGGCTGAACTGCTGCACGGCCGCTGCCGCTGTTGCCGGCAGCGCCGCCAGCGCCAGCACCACACCCATTGCCCTGCCCAGCCCTGCACGCTTCATGTCGCATCCCCGATGGAATGCGCACACGATACGCTGCCTCCACGTGCACGGCACGTACCGGTGCAGGCCGTTGGGGTTTCAGCAGGCAGCGGTGCGCCGGCTGCGACGGTACAGGGCCAGCGCCAGGTACAGCAGCCAGCCCACGATCACCACGATCACGGCCTTCTGCCCCAGCCCACGGGGCGGACCGCCGCGCCACAGCACGTGCAGCCACAACAGCACGAAAGCCAGCCAGGCCCAGCCCCAGAGCAGGCCGGCGGCAGAGTGCCAGCCCGGTTCGCGGCGCAGGTACCAGGCCTGCAGCAGCATGCCGACGCTGGCGCAGAGGAATGCGGTGTTGGCCGCCAGCCCATGGATGAACGGCGCCAGCAGTGGCGTGGCGTCGGGCAGCCAGCTGTCACCGATGGCGACCGTGGCCAGGCCCAGCGCCGAGACGGTGAACAGCAGCGGCGCCGCCGCGCTGCGCCGCGGGCCGATGCTGCCGCGATACAGGGCGATGCCGAGCAGGGCGATCGCCACTGCCAGCACGCAGTAGGCCGCGCGCAACGCCAGTCCCCAGGGCCCGTGCAGGTAGAGGCTCAGCGTGGCCCGCACCCAGTCCAGGTCGGTGCGGACGAACTGGGTCCACAGCGCGGTCGCCAGGAACAGCAGCAGCGCCACCGTCGCCAGCAGCGCCGCCGGACGCGCGCGGCTCATGGGGACGCCTCCGGGTGCCGTGCCTGCCACTCGGCCAACGCCTTTCGATAACGCTGCAGCTCGTCGGCATACAGATCCAGCACGCACAGCGGGCAGCCGCTGCCGCAGCATTCGTTGGGACCGGGCTCTTCGGGTGGCTGCGGACGGGGATCGGGATCAGGGACGGACACGGTGGGAAGGCAATCGGTGGAAACGGGCGCCAGTGTAGCGGGCGGACTCAGCGGTCCAGCTGGCGGCGCAGGTTGTCGCGGGCAGCCGCATCCAGGCGTTGATGGAAGAAATCACTGAGGAAGATGCGGGGTGCACGCAGCAGTCCCTGCAGGAAACGACGGCGGCCGGCCCGGTACAGGAAGCCTGGCACCACGCCCTTGTACTCCTCGGCCACGCCACGGTCATAGGCGGCGAACACCGGCTCGGGCGCTGCCAGGATCGCCATGTCGCAGTCCAGGAACAGCGCCGCCTCGGCATCGACATCATCCGGACCGAGCTCGCCATGGCGGGCGGTCAGCAGGATCAACTGCTCGACCCGGGCGGCATCGACGGTCGCCAGTTCCGGCGCCTGCGCGATCACCTGCAGCGCCAGTTGCGCCGAACGCGCCTCGTTGTCCTTGCGTCCCGCCACGTAGATCGCGTCGTGGTAGAGCACGGCCAGGTAGACCTCGGCCGGGTGCTGCCAACCGGGGCCGTCGGCGACCTCCTGGCAGTGCTGCAGCACCGCGCGCACGTGGCCGAAGTGATGGTAGGCGCGCGGTGGCGTTGCATAGCGGTCCTGCAGCGCCTGCCACTGTGCCGGAGCAAGCGTCAGTGGGGAGAAATCCATGCCCCGATCATCCCGCCTGCGTCGGCGGCGGGCAAGCGGGCGGTTTTTTCACCAGCCGCTCACAATGCTTGCCCGGCCTGGCCTGGACGCGGTTGTCCACAGCTTTGTCGAGCACTGGTCCACACCGGTTGTGGATGAACATCCGGCCCGACCAGCGGTCACCGCAGCGGTGCGTGTACAGGTCTACACTCGCCCTCAGGCGGAAGCGCCCGCCGCTGCCGGGAACCGTCATGTACTGTCCTGCCGCCCGATCCGTACTGCTCGCATTGGCCGCCTTGGCCGCATCCCCTGCAGTCGCGCAGGAGCGTGCGGCGACCGCAGCCCCCGTGGTCGCGGCCAGCCCTGTCGCGCCGACGATTCCGACGCCGCCGCAGGTGTTCGCGATCCCACCGGCGATGCACGACATGCTGCGCACGCAGGTGATCAATCGCAGCTACTCGCGCGAGCAACGCCTGCAGGCCCTGGTGGAGATGATCTTCGACCGCCATGGCCTGGACCTGCAGTACGACGCCGACGCGACCCTCACCGTCAGCGAAATCTGGCAGCAGCGACGCGCCAACTGCCTGGCGTTCACCCTGATGTTCGTCGCGCTGGCCCGCGAGGCCGGCATCCAGGCGCGCGTGCAGGAAGTCGGCCAGGTGGTGTCGTGGTACCAGGACCAGGCACAGGGGCTGGTCTACAGCGTGGGCCACGTCAATGCCGGGGTCGGCTTCGCCGACCGCTTCGCCACGGTCGACCTGGACCGCAACGTGCTGTACGACCGCCGCGGGCCGCTGCCGATCAGCCAGGCACGGGCCTTGGCTCACTTCTACAACAACCGTGGCGCCGAACGCATGGCCAGCGGCGATCTGACCGGCGCACGTGCCTTCTTCAACACGGCGCTGGCGCAGGACGCCGGCTTTGCCGCCACCTGGAACAACCTGGGCGTGCTGGAGAACCGGACCGGCAATACGGCCGCTGCGCGCCGGGCACTGGAAACGGCGCTGCGCCTGGACGGTCGCCAGGATGCGGCACTGACCAACGCCAGCGCGCTGTACCGCAAGCTGGGCATGAACGTGCAGGCGCAGGCGCTGGAGCAGCGGTTGCAGTCGGTGCAGCGCGAGGACCCGTTCGCGCAGTACATGCTGGGCGCCGAAGCCGAGCGAGCCGGCCAACTGGACCAGGCGATCCGCCACTACCGGCAGGCCGTGCGCCTGTACGACACCGCGTATCAGTTCCACTTCGGGCTGGCGCGGGCCTACTTCCTGGCCGGCCAGCTCAAGCGCGCCGATCGTGAGCTGCTGCGCGCGCAGGAACTGGGCGGGGCGCCGCAGCAGGCACGCTACCAGGCCAAGCTGGACAGCCTGGCCCGCTGGCGCGCGCAGCAGCAGGCCAGGCGCTGACGGCCGGTCAGGCCTTCTTGAGGAAACAGGTCTTCAGGACCAGGCCCTTGATCTTGTCCGAGTTGCCTTCGATGTGCTCGGCATCGTCCTCGACCAGGCGGATGTTGCGGATCACGGTGCCCTGCTTGAGCGGAATCGAGGAGCCCTTCACCTTCAGGTCCTTGATCACGGTGACGGTGTCGCCGGCCTGCAGGGTGTTGCCGTTGCTGTCCCGCACGACCAGGGTGGAACCGGCGCTTTCCTCGGCGGTCCATTCGAAACCGCAGTCGGCGCAGATCCACAGCGCGCCATCGGCGTAGGTGTTTTCCAGCGTGCACTGCGGGCAGGCGGGGGCAGAAGACATCAGCAAGTACCTCAAAGTGAATCAACAGCCGCCATTGTAACCGCCCGGCTCCCCGGGCCTTTGCGCGCGGCGGCCGGCGGGCCTGCCTGCGCCGGCACCAGAGGCTGCGGAAACTTGCAGTCGGCGGCGAACTGCAGCAGAGTGCGCGGCCCCTGATCGCCCCCGGAACTCCCCATGCGCCTCGGCATCGACTTCGGTACCAGCAACTCCGCCGCCGCCATCGTGCATGAGGGGAAACTGCTGCCGATCCGCTTCGGCGACGCCGAGCAGTTCCGTACCAGCGTGTATTTCCCCGGCGTGGTACCCGACCCGGACGATTTCCAGCTCGATGACGGCCAGGAACACCAGCTGCAGCAGATGATCGACAGCGCCGCGCGCGCCGCCCGTGCCGCCGGCCAGCAACGCACGCCGCAGGCGCTGCGCCGCGAAGCCCTGCGCGCCCTGCGCCGCGAATGGATGGAAGCCCGCGCCGGCAAGGAACGCAGCGCCAGCGACCTGCTGCAGAACGCGGTCTATGGCGACGACGCGCTGGACGCCTATTTCGAGGAACACGAAGGCAACCTGGTGCAGAGCCCGAAATCGATGCTGGGCTACAACCTGCACCCGCGCGCGAAGCAGACCATCACCGGTATCGCCGCGCACATCCTCGAACACATCCGCCTGACCGCCAGCGCCCAGCTCGGCCAGCCGCTGCGCGCCGCCCTGCTCGGCCGTCCGGTGCAGTTCCGCAGTTCGATCGGCGCAGCCGGTAACGACCAGGCGCTGGACATCCTGCGCGACGCCGCCACCCAGGCCGGTTTCGACCAGATCGATTTCCTCGAGGAACCGGCTGCGGCCGCCATGCATTACCACGCCGAAAGCCGCGAGCGGCACCAGGCGGTGATCGTCGACATCGGTGGCGGTACCACCGACATTGCCCATGCCGAAGTCGGCGGCGATGACGCGCCGCGCATCCACCGCGCCTGGGGTATCGCCCGCGGCGGTACCGATATCGACCTGGCGCTGAGCCTGTCCAGCTACATGCCACTGTTCGGCCGCGGCGTCACCCGCGTGCCCGCCCACCACTACGTCGAAGCGGCCACCGTGCAGGACATGACCCGCCAGCGCGAGTTCCGCCAGCACAAGTACGATCACGTCGACGCCCCGTGGGGTGCGCGCCTGCAGGCCCTGCAGGACACCGGCAACACCGCCCGCCTGTACCGCGACGTCGAGCGCGCCAAGATCGCGCTCAGCACCGCCAGCGAGCACCGCAGCACGCTGGACTACATCGACCGCGACCTGCATGCCGACAGCAGCGCCGACGGCCTGGCCGCCGCCGCGCATGGCTACCTGGAGCAGATCCGCGAACTCCTCGCCCAGGTCCGCAGCGACATCGGCGGCGACCCGGACGCGGTGTTCCTGACCGGCGGCATGTCCCGCGCCGGGTACCTGCGCCAGGCGGTGGCGCAGGCCTTCCCGGGGGCCCGCGTTGTCCATGGGGAGCCCTCGTTGGGCGTGGTCCAGGGCCTTGCTCTGGCGGCAGCTAGCCGGGATTAACAAAACGTTACGGGGTCTAAGTTACCCTTGGTCGGCTAGAACCACCGCTGCACCTTCCACTGGCCACGCCGGTGTGTGTCCACAGTGCAGCCCGGCCCGTCCTGCGGGCCTAGCGGCCATGCCTTCCTGGCTCGTTCATGGTCCGCGTACTACCGGAGCCGCCATCGAGACCCGCTTTGGGCACCCGCCAGGCCCCCGTGGCCTTACAACCTGACGCAGCACCTGCACCCATCGACTGCCGCCGTTGTGACGCGGTCTGTTGCCGGTTGCCGGTACTGCTGCAGCCCGGCGACCACGTGCCCGGCCAGTTCCTGTCACGCGACACCCACGGCCGTGCCGTGATGGCGCGCAACGAGGAAGGCTGGTGCGCGGCGATCGATCCCTATCACCTGCGCTGCACGATCTATTCGCAGCGCCCGGCGATCTGCCGCCAGTTTTCGATGGGTGGCGATGACTGCCGCCGCGAGCGGCAGGACTACCTGCGCCAGGCCGACGCCTGGGCGCTTTCCTCCCCTTCCACCTGACAGGAGCAACCATGCCCCGCAAGGCAAAGACCCCCGCGAAGGCCAGCAACAGCATCCGCAGCGAACGCAAGGGCGCGGCCGCCAGCACCGTGGTCAGCAGCGATTCGATCGCTTCGGACCTGGCAGCGTTCCGCAAGGCCGGTGGCAAGATCGAAGTCCTCGGCACCACCTGGGCGCTGAAAAAAGCCAGCTGACCCCGCTCCGACCGCGGCGGCGCTGCCGCCGCGGCCTGCCGGACCGCGCTCAGCGATCCAGGCGCACCTGCACACTGCCCGAATGCGACTGGATGCGGATGTCACCATCGCCGCTGCCCAGGCGCGTGTCCAGATGGCTGCCCGGCCCGTAGCGCGGGCGCTCCACCTGGCCGGCATCGCTGTTGATCGAGCCACTGAAGCTGTTCACCGACAGCTGCGCCGAGACCGTGCGTGGCAACCGCAGGTTGACCGACGCACTCACCGATTCAACGTTGATGCGACCGCCCGGCGCCAACCCGGCCGCCGACAGGTCGATGCTGCCCGATACGGTTTCCACCGCCAGCCGCTGCACCCGGCCGGCATCGACCTCGACCCGTCCGGACACGGTCTGTGCGCCGATGTCGCCGGACACGCCGCCGCCTGCGTCGATACGGCCACTGACCGTGTTCACATCCAGCTTCGGCGTCTGCAGGCGGGCGCTCACGCTGCCGCTGACCGTGTTGAGCTTGCTGTCGCCACTGCGGCCCGCCGCGCTCAGGCTGCCGCTGACGGTGTCGGCCTGCAGCCGACGCACGTCGATGCCACTGATGTCCTGGCTGGCACTGACCGTGCTCAGCAGCAGCTCCACCGAGCGCGGCACGTTCAGCACCAGCGTCGCGCCGCCATTGTTGCTGCGGCGCGGATACTCGATCTCCCAGCGCACGCGGTTGGCACTCTTCTCCTGGCGCAGCTGCAGGCCGTCGCTGAGCGTGCCGGTGAGCTGCACGTCGTTGCGGTCCCAGCCACGCACGGTCACCTTGCCGGCCACGTTGCTCAGTTCGATGCGGCCGCCCGCAGCCAGGTTGTGACGCTCGTCGATCCGGGTGTCAGCCAGGGCCACTACGGGCACCAGCAACAGTGCCGCACAGCAGGTCATCAGGGTTCGGGTCATGGGGGTCTCCTCAGGTCGTCAGGCCGGACTCGGCGGCATAGGCCGCCTGCCGGGTCAGTTCCAGCCGCAGCGCGTAAGTGCGCCTGAGCTGTCCAAGCAGGTGGGGCGCTCGCGGGTCCTGCGCCAGCGCGGCACGGATCTGCGCCGCGCTTTCATCCAGTTCGTGCAACGCCGGCTGCCATTCCGGCGCGCGGCCATCGGGCAGCGAGGCGACGGCCTGCTGGTACTGCTCGGTCATGGCCGCCGCCTGCAGCTGCAGGGTGGATGGCACCGGCGCGTCTGGCTGCGCATGGCGCCAGGGTGCCACGGCGTAGACCGCCAGGCTGGCCGCCAGGGCAGCGCCGACCGGCAGCCACCAGCGGCGCCGCGAGCGCGTTGGCAGGGCCACCACGTTGTCCGTTGGCGCAGGTGCTGCCTGCGGTTCACGCGGCGGAAGCCGGGCCGACAGGCGTGCCCAGCCATCGGCGGGCACATCGCGCTCGCTGGGCAGCGCGCGCAACCGTGCCACAAGGTCGTGGTCGGAATCGTGTTCGTGTGTACTCATGTCATGTCTCCCAGCCGTGCGCGCAACAGGCCGCGCGCACGATGCAACTGTGCCTTCGAACTGCCGACGGCCATCTGCAGCTGCTCGGCGATTTCCTGGTGTTTCCAGCCTTCGATGTCGTGCAGTACCAGTACCGCACGGGCCCTCGGCGGCAACGTCGCGAGGGCGCGCTCCAGGTCGCGCTCGGTACCGGCACAACGGTCGTGCACCGCCAACTCCTGCAGGCCGCCGTCGACTTCGTCCAGGCTGTCGTGGTCCTGCCCGGCAGCGCGCCCGCGCAGTTCCATCAGTGCGGCGTTGACGCCCAGACGGTGCAGCCAGGTCGACAGGCTGCTTTCGAACCGGAACCCCGGCAGCGCCTTCCATGCCTGCAGGAACGCTTCCTGCAGGGCATCTTCGGCACGTGCCTGCTGGCCGCCACACAGCCGCCACAGCACGGCGAACACGCGTGGTGCATGGCGCCGGTACAGATGTTCGTACGCTGCGGTATCGCCGGCGGCCGCCGCCCGCACCAGGGCGGGTTCGTCGATGGCGTCGTGGGCGGCAGGCGGTGCTGGCATGGTGGTGTCGAGCATATCGCTTGGATGCGGCGGCCCGGGAAAAGGTTTAGAGCCGATCGTCGCGGCGGGCGATGCAACCTTTTCGGCGGCTGCTGCATCCATGGAAGGTCCTTCGCGAAAACGTCGTCCGGGAGTCCTGCCATGTCCAGCCCTGCCTGCGCCGCCCTGCTGGTGATCGCCACCTGCGCCGTACTCCAGGCATTGGGGCTGTCAGTGCAGCTGCGCCCGGACCACGGCCGCGCCTGCCTGCAGCAGCATCGCCAGGCGCTGGTCTGCCTGGCCTGGACCCCGGCGGTCGAATCCCCTGCACGCGCCGGGTAACATCGGGGGCCGTTTCTCGCTCTGTCGTCGCCCCATGATGTTGTCGCTGAAGGATCACCTGCCCCCCTGGACCCACCCCTGGCTGCATGACGTGGGCATCGCCGTGAAGATCCTGCTGACCCTGCTCGCCGCGTGGCTGCTGCGGGTGCTGGCGCGGCGCCTGATCCGTCGTTTCGCCGAGCACTACACGCTGCCGCCCGAGATGGCGATGGGCGCCCGGCGGATCAGCAGTTTCGTGGTCTATTTCAGCGCCCTTCTGTACATCCTCAGCCTGCTTGGCGCGTCGCCTTCGGTGCTGTGGACGGCGTTCACCGGCTTTGCCGCAGTCGGTGCCGTGGCCTTCTTCGCGGCGTGGAGCGTGCTGTCCAACATCTTCTGCACGCTGCTGATCTTCACCACCCGCCCGTTCCGCCTGCACGACTACATCGAGGTGCTGGAGAACGGCGAGAAGCCCGGCCTGAAGGGCCGGGTGATCGACGTGAACCTGATCTACACCACGCTGCAGGAAACCGGCGACGGCCACGAAGGCACGGTGCTGCAGTTGCCGAACAACCTGTTCTTCCAGCGCACGGTGCGCCGTTGGCGCGACCCGGCACAGGCGCCCGGCGGCATCCAGGGCGACGGCTGAGGGTGGCTTTGCAGGGCTGCGCCCTGCACCTGCCGAATCAACATCAACCGCCAGTGCAACAGCAAAAGCCAGCATTTCGTGGGCTGGCGGGGCGGTGTCGGAGTGCGGGGTGTCCGCGGCGTGGATGCCGCGGCCAAGCCCCATGGACGGGTTCACGGCGTCCCCGCACTCCGACACCGCCCTGCCAACCCACGGAATGCCAGCTGTTGCTGTTGCTGTTGCTGTTGCCTTGGCTTGAAGGCTTCGGCAGGTGCAGGGCGCAGCCCTGCCGAGCACCCCTTACCTCAACTGGCTGTCCTTGCTGCCGCGCCGGTTGTAGCCGGCATGCGCCTGCGCTTCGTCGTCATGCGCCTGCTGGCACGCCACGCACAGCCGTACGCCGGGCACGGCCTGGCGCCGCGCCAACGGGATCGGCGCGTCGCATTCCTCACAGTGTTCCAGACCCGGGCCCTCGCGCAGCTGGCGCCGCGCGCGGGCAATCGCATCATCGACAGTGGCGTCGATCTGGTCCTGGACCGCGCCATCTCCTGCCCAACCGGTGGCCATGGCTATCCTCCGCAGGTGTGTCGCCCGATATGGGGACGATACACCCCGGCAAAAAGGAAGGCCTTCATGTAGGTCCGAGCCATGCTCGGCTGCGCTTCAGGATGCCAAACAGAACGCGGACGGATCCGATCAGGCCGATTGCGACTTAATCCCCTCCGTCCCCTTTTTGCTTACCAGACCAGGTCGTCGGGCACCTGGAACTGCGCGTAGTAGGCGTCGTCTTCGGCGTTGCCGGTGGAGATCTCGGCGGTCGAGCCCGGCTGGCCGTGGTCGACGATGATGGCTTCGGGTGCGCGCTCACGCACCTTTTCGGCGGCGGCGCGGGGCAGCAACGCATAGCCGTCGCCGTGGGCGACGATGACCAGCACGCCCACCGACAGCGCCTTGCGCAGCTTGGGATCGATCAGCAGCGTACGGATTGCGGCGCCGTCGCTGAAGCGGTACTCATCGTCGCCCTTGTACGGCACCGCGTGGGCCGTGATGATCTGCCGGGCCTGGGCCTTCTGTTCCGCCTGCCTGGCCTGGGCGTTGCGCTCGGCGGCCAGTGCGCGGTCGCGCTCGACCTTTTCGGCACGGGCGCGTTCAGCCTCGCGCTGGACCTCGGCCGAGGTCGATTCGGCCTTGCCCTGGCGGGCCTTGGCCTGCTCGCGTGCGGCGGCGCTGGCCTGCGACTTCTTGGCCAGGCCGGCCTTGAGCAATTGTTCCTGCAGCGCGTTGGGCTTTGCCATGGTCGGTGCGTACCGCGTGTAATCTTGGATGCCCCATTCTACCGACGCCCCGCCGGCCCTGCATGGCAGTCCTGAAGTACCTCACCGGTTATCCCGAACCCCTGGTCGCCCAGGTCAGCGAGCTGCTGGCGCAGGGCAAGCTCGGCCCCTGGCTGCAGCAGCGCTATCCCGACCCGCACGAGGTGCGCAGCGATCGGCAGCTGTACGACTACACCCAGGAGCTGAAGGACCGTTACCTGCGCAAGTCGGTACCGCTGAACAAGGTCTGCTACGACAACACGCTGGAAGTGATCAAGCACGCGCTGGGCACCCACACCGCGATCTCCCGCGTGCACGGTGGCCGCCTCAAGGCCAGCCGCGAGATCCGCATCGCTACCGTATTCCGCCAGGCACCCGCGGCGTTCCTGCGCATGATCGTGGTGCATGAGCTGGCCCACCTGAAGGAAGCCGACCACAACAAGGCGTTCTACCAGTTGTGCCAGCACATGGAGCCGGACTACCTGCAGCTGGAGTTCGACACCCGCCTGTACCTGACCGAGCTGGCCAATCGCGGCCAGCGCTGACCGGCCGCAGCAGCTACACTGCGCGCCCCCTGCCCGACCTGCCTGCCATGGAACCGATCCGTCTCGACAAACGCCTGTCCGCCCTGCTCGGCATCCCGCGTGGCGAAGCCCGGCGCTACATCGAGGGCGGCTGGGTCACGGTCAATGGGGAGGTGGTGGAACAGCCGCAGCGGCCGGTCGACGACAGCGCGGTGATCGTGGTGGCCGAACAGGCCAGCGATGAAAAGGCCGAACGGGTCAGCATGCTGCTGCACAAGCCGGCCGGCGTCGCCGCCGAAACCCTGTGCGGCCTGGTCAGCAGTGACAGCCGCAGCGAACTCGACGCCAGCGACATCCGTCCGCTGCAGCGGCATTTCCATGGCCTGCAGCTGGGCGCTTCGCTTCCGGCCAGCGACAGCGGCCTGGTCGTGGTCAGCCAGGACCCGGCCACGCTGGCCCATCTGCAGCGCAACCTGGGGCGCACCGAACAGGAATACCTGATCGAGGTGGCCGACGGCGGCCCCGAGCGCGGCCCGTGGCTGCTGGCGCGGCTGCAGCAGGAATCCGGTGGCGCGAAGGTGAGCTGGCAGAGCGAACAGCGCCTGCGTTTCGCCGGCAAGGGGCTGACCGCCAAGGGCCTGCGCGTGGCGGTGACGGCTGCCGGCCTGCAGGTGACGGCGGTGCGCCGCCTGCGCATCGGCCGCGTGGCGCTGGGGCCGCTGCCGCCGGGGCAGTGGCGCTACCTGGGCAGCGACGAGCGTTTCTGAGGTATGCGGGTCAGAGCCCTTGCCGCAGGCAAGGGCTCTGACCCCCTATCGATCCTGCAGGCATTCCTTCACGCATGGCGTAGCTCTACCATCGGGGCATGAGCCTGCCCAAGCCGCTGTGGCGACGCCTGCTGCGTGTTGCTGCGATCATCCTCGCCGCGCTGGTGCTGCTGGTCCTGTCCGGACTGCTGCTGGCCGACCATCTCACGCCGCAGGCGCATGGCGCGCCTTCGCACGTGCTGCCGCTGCAGCCGGCACAGACCCGCATCGACCAGCAGATCGTGCCGCTGCAGGCGGCCCATCCCGGCCAGTCGGGCGTGGCCTTCCTCAGCGATGGCATGGATGCCTTCGCCGCGCGCGCGATGATCACCACCCAGGCCGGGCGCAGCCTGGACCTGCAGTACTACATCTGGCACGACGACCTGATCGGCCACCTGATGGCCAAGGCGCTGTATGACGCCGCCGAGCGCGGCGTGCGCGTGCGCATCCTGCTCGATGACATGAATGCCAAGGACAAGGACGCGCTGATGATGGCGCTCGATGCCCATCCGAACATCGAGATCCGCCTGTACAACCCGTTCCGCAACCGGACCGGCATCCTGCGCATGGTGGAGATGGTGCAGCGCTTCTTCAGCGTGAACCACCGCATGCACAACAAGAGCTGGATCGCCGATGGCCGCGTCGCGATCGTCGGTGGCCGCAACATCGGCGAGGAGTATTTCAGCGCGCGCACCGATGTGAACTTCCAGGATCTGGACCTGCTGGTCGCCGGCCCCGCGGTGGAGCAGGCCAACCGGATCTTCGACGACTACTGGAACAGCGAAACCGCCATTCCGGTATCCGCGCTTGCCTTCCATACCGACGCACAACTGCGCCTGCTGGTGCGCGAATCGGACCATGAGGCGCAGCGGGACGTGGCCCGCCCGTACCTTGCGCGCGTGGCCGAATCACGCCAGCGGCAGCGCCCGAGCCCCGAGCCGTTGCACTGGAGCGGTGCAGTGCGCATCGTGTCGGACCCGCCGATGAAGCACCGCAGGGATGATCGCGCCGCCTGGCTGGTGTCGACCCTGATCAGCGAGCTGCAGGCCGCCCGGCACAAGGCCCTGTTGATCTCGCCCTACTTCGTGCCTGGCAACGAGGGCCTGGATGGCTTTTCGGCGATGGCCGGGCGGGGCGTGCAGGTGGGCGTGGTCACCAATTCGCTGGCCGCCAACGACGTCGCCGCCGTGCACGGGGGCTACATGGGCTACCGCGTGCCGCTGCTGGAAGCCGGCGTCCACCTGTACGAGCTGAAGGCACAGGGACAGTCCGGCGATGCCGGCGTGTTCGGCAGCAGCGGCGCGAGCCTGCACACCAAGGCATTCCTGATCGATGACCGCCGCGGTTTCGTCGGCTCCTTCAACCTGGACCCGCGCTCGGCCTACCTGAACACTGAAATGGGTGTGCTGTTCGACGATCCGGTGCTGGGTGCACAGCTGCGGGACGAATACCTGCGCCTGGCTGACCCCAGGCACAGCTGGTGGCTGGCGCTGGACGACCGCCGCCGGTTGCGCTGGCTGGAGCGCGAACCGCCGCCGCACTGGGTCGAGGCCGAGCCCGGGGCAACAGCGCGCAAGCGCTGGTTGTCGCGCGTGATCAGCTGGCTGCCGGTCGAATCGCAGCTGTAGCGCTCAGCGCGCGGTGCCGGCCGGCGCCTGCCCGGCGTCATCCAGCGTCTCCACGCTGCGCCCATGCAGGCGTCGCCAGATCCAGCGCAAGGCGTGCGGCGGCGCGGTCGGCAGCTGTTCCAGCAGGGCCAGCATGCGGCTCTGGCTGGCATGCCCATGGCGGCACAACAGGCTGGCCGCTGCGGCGGCGCTGGCCAGGCGCAGGCTGTCGGCCAGCGGTCCCTGCGCATCCACCGCCAGGGCCTGGTGCACCGGCTCAGGCAATTCCCACGCTGCGGCGACGCGCTGCGCCAACGGCAACGACCACTGCTGCAGCAGCTGCAGGGCCAGCGCCGGCTCCACGGCCTCGCCGCGGGCCTGTGCCTCCTGCAGCAACTGGCGCATCACCAGGGCAGCGCCCAGCCCCTGTACCAGGCCCAGCCACTGCGCGGCGAAGGCATCGCCGAAGGTCACCGTGCGCGCATGGTCGGCCGCGGCGCGTGATGCCAGCAGCGCGTGCTCCCAGATGATCGTGCTGAACTGCGGGAACACCTCGCATTGCACCTGCATCACCGGCTGTACCAGCACCGCGCTGATGATCTGCCGCACGCCTTCGGTGCCGACCAGCGTCACCGCCCGCTGCAGGCTCTCGACCGGGCGCTCGTGGACCTTGTAGGCCGGGCTGTTGGCGATGCGCAGCAGATTGCCGGTCAGCACCGGGTCCTGGCCGATGATCGCGGCCATCACCCGTGCCGAGGCGGCATCGTCGTTGACGGTCTGGATCAGCTGCGGCAGCAGCTGCGGCCGGCGCGGCAGCTGCCTGGCCGCCCAGTCGCGGTCCTGCAGCGCGCGCGCCACCGCCTCGCCCAGGCCCGGGTCGTGCACCGGCGTCGGCTCGCCGGCCAGCCGCGGGTACAGCGCTAGCGCATGCAGCCCGCGTTGCAGGTGGCCGGCGATTTCCGCCGACGGCAGCGGCTCGCCCTGCAGGCTGGCCGCTGCGGCAGCCACGGCCTGGCGGGACGCAGCGACCAGCCGCGACGGTGCCGTCCCGGTGGAACGCGACAACCAGCTGCGCAGCGATCGCCACCAGGCCCGTGTCATCGCCGCCCGACCTGTCGTTGTAGTGCCTTTGCCGTCACTGACCGCCTGCCTCTTCACGCCCGTCCGGCCACCCGCCGTCGTCGCAGCATCGGCCGCACTTTCATCTTCTTTAACCGAAAGCCCGCCAACCTCGACGGCATCGGCCGGGGGAATGGACTAGAATGGCGCCGCGCGACCCGTCCCCCTGCCATGACGACGTCGCTTTTTTTGTTTTGGGACCCTACCGTTCACTGGCCGTTCGCTGCAGTTCGCCGCTGTTCGCGCCATCGGAGACGCCATGCTATTCGAAACCCTCGCCACCACCGGCCACGAACAAGTGGTGTTCTGCCACAACCACGATGCCGGCCTGCGGGCGATCATCGCCATCCACAACACCACCCTGGGCCCGGCCCTGGGCGGCGTGCGCATGCGTCCCTACGCCAGCACCGACGAGGCGCTGGCCGATGTGCTGCGCCTGAGCCGGACGATGACCTACAAGAACGCGCTGGCCGGCCTCAACGTTGGTGGCGGCAAGGCGGTGATCATCGGCGACCCGAAAGTGGACAAGACCGAGGTCCTGTTCCGCGCGTTCGGCCGGTATGTCGACTCGCTGGGCGGGCGCTACATCACTGCCGAGGACGTCGGCACCGACGTCAACGACATGGAGAACATCTACCTGGAGAGCCAGTTCGTGACCGGCGTGCACCAGGTCCATGGCGGCTCCGGCGACCCGGCGCCGTTCACCGCCTACGGTGCACTGCAGGCGCTGATGGCGGCGATGCGCTTCAAGTTCGGTCATGAGGAAGTGGGCAAGACCAGCATCGCGGTGCAGGGCCTGGGCCACATCGGCATGGAACTGGTGAAGCTGCTGCGCGATCGCGGCGCCAAGCTGTATGTCACCGACCTGGACAGCGCGCTGGTCGACCGTGCGGTCAGCGATTTCGGCGCAGAAGCCGTCAAGCCGGACGAGATCCACGAAGTGAACGCCGATGTGTTCGCACCGTGCGCGCTGGAAAGCGCGATCAACGCCGACACCCTGCCGCGCATCAAGGCCAGGATCATCTGCGGTACCGCCAACAACCAGCTGTCAAGCCTGGAGATCGGCGATGAGCTGCACGCACGCGGCATCCTCTACGCACCGGACTATGCGGTCAACGCCGGCGGCGTGATGAACGTGTCGCTGGAGATCGACGGCTACAACCGCGAACGCGCGATGCGCCTGATCCGCAGCATCTACCACAACCTCACCCGCATCTTCGAACTGTCGCAGCGCGAGAACATCGCGCCGCAGCGTGCGGCCGACCGCATCGCCGAAAGCCGCATCCTGTCGATCGGCAAGCTGAAGATGCCGCTCGGCCGCAGCACTCCGCGGCTGGGCAACCTGCGCGGCGGCTGAGCCTGCCGATGTCGCGCCGGGGCTTTCGACCCGGCGCGACCGCCCGTTCAGAACCCGGTGCTGTAGCGCAACGCTGCCTGGCGCGCGCCCTCGCCACCGACGCGCTGGTCGAAGCCCAGGCTCAGGCGGCCATTGCGACCCCACCACGACTCCAGCGCCACGCCGAACAGCGCACTGCCGCGCGGCGTGTTCCATCCCGCCAGGGGTGCCCAGGCATCGACTCCCACGAAGCTGGCCTGCCAGTCCGCATCGGCACCGTCGAGCCGCTGCTGCCACTCGGCGTGCCCGCGCAGGGTCCAGCGGCCCCAGCCCCGTTCGCCACGGATACCGGCCAGCATCTGGCTGCGCTGCACGCGGCTGGCCTCACCGCGCAGGCCAAAGCCGAAACCGCCCCGCTCGTTGAAGGCATCGGTGTCCACGCGCGTGGTGCTGGCGCCCAGGTACGGCGTCAACGACGCGCCCGCGCGGCCGAAGCGGTAGCCGCCTTCAACGCTGGCGCTGCTGAAACGTCCGCCATAACGCGCGGAAACACCGTACGCGCCCGCGCCCAGCAGCAGCTGGCGATCCAGCGCACGGGTGAACTGGCCGCTGCCGACCTGGGCCAGCGCATAGCCCCGGCCCAGGTTCCAGCCGGCGTACAGCTGCGCCTGCGCCTGGCGGTCACGGCCACGATCACCGCCGAAGCTGTTGCCACCGTTGCTGCGGGTTTCGCCAAAAGCGACGCCCATCAGCCCAGCGCTGCCCAGCGGCAGGTCCTGGCCGGCCATCCAGCCACGGCTGTCGGCCGCGTTGCCGGCGAAACTGCCCTGCCCGGCCTCGCCGAGCGCACTCTGCCAGGCCCCGCGCAGGCGTGGCGCCGCCTGCACGCGATCGAAGCGCTCGGCGATCGCACGGCGTGACATGTCGATGCTGTCGAAGGTGGCCGACTCGGCGCGTGCATGGGCCTGCCCGGACAGGCTCTGCAGGCTGGCCGCCAGGCCTTCGCTGCCGCCGCCGGTCCACTGCAGCGCACCGGCCGCCGTGCCGAAGGCCGAGCCCTGCAGGGTGGGACTGCCATCGAGCGCGCCGAATGCGCTTTCCACGCGTTGCGCGGCGGACTGCGCCGAGGCCGTGAGCCCGGCCGCCGCTGCGGTGACGCTGACCTGGGTCAGGTTCAACCAGGCCGTGTTGCTGTCATAGCCGTAGCTGCTCTGCAGCAGCGACAGGCCCTGCAGGCCGCTGGAGGTGGCAGGGCTGCTGAAGGTGCCGCTCAGGCCACCGGCGGCGTGGATCAGGTCCTGGCGGCTGCCGTTCTGCGGCACATAGCCGGAAACGAAGCCATGCACGCGCACGCCGCCATTGAGCGTGGCGTTGCCGGTGACCTGCAGCGCATTGGCACCGAGCGCGATCATCAGCTGTGCGCCCGCCTGCTGGGTGTAGTTACCCTCGATGGTGCCGGTGGTGTTGCCGGTGGTCAGGAACACGCTGCTGCCGTTGACCACGTTGCCGATCACGCGCGGCGTCCCCCCATTGAATTGCAGGCCGGTCGAATCCGGATCGGGCTGCGCCAGGATCGTTACGTTGGAACGGATCACGCTGCCGTTCTGCAGCGACAGGATGCCGCGCTCGATGCGGGTAGCGCCGCTGTAGCTGTTGTTGCCACCCAGCACCAGGGTGCCCCCACCCTGCTTGACCAGGCCACCGCTTCCGACGATGTCGTTGCTCCACAGCGAGCCACTCGACGGCGCATCGACATTGGCCACCACATCGCCCCAGTCGAAGCGCCCCGGCCCCTTGATCGCCCGCGAGATGTCGAGCAGGCCGTAGCCGAACACCGCATCCACGCCGGGCGCACCGATGTCCTTGGCGGTCCCCAGCAGGGTCTGCCGGACCAGATTGTTGTCGAAATACGGATAGCGCTGCCAGACCAGTGCGGCGGCGCCGGAAACCAGCGGCGCGGCAAAGGACGTACCGTAGTTCCAGTAATAGGTGCTGCCATTGGCGTCGGGATAGACCGCGCTGCCCGGCGCGGCCAGGCAGTAGCGCGCGGCCTGGCCGCACGCGTTGGCATAGCTGGCCAGCGTACCGGGCGTGTAGGGGTCGACCGCGGTCGCCACCAGCCAGCCGCGCTCCAGGTCGGCCGCCGGCAGCGAGCCGCCGACGCCCTGCTGGCTGGGCAGTGCGGCCAGGCTGCTCGGTTCGGCGCGCGCATCATTGCCGGCGGCGAACACCACCAGGCCGCCTTGGTTGATGACGAACGGACGGTACTCGGCCGCCACCTGGGCCGTGGTCGGCAGGTCGGTCCAGTACAGGCCGCCCCAGGAGTTGTTCATCACCTTGACGTTGTAGCTGATCAGGTCCTGGTGGACCTGCGCCACACCCAGCGGACCACTGAAGGAATTGCCCTTGCCGCTGCCGTCATCGACCGGCGGCTTGTCGGCGATGATCCGCGCCGAAACGATCTGTGCGCCGGGGGCGATGCCGCCCGGCCAGGAGCCCACCGACGCACCAGCGGCCAGGCTGGCCACCGCCGTGCCGTGGCCCACCACGTCGTCGACCTGCAGGTTGTTGCGGGCGGGATCGATGTAGTTGAGGTTGGCCACCACGCGCCCGTTCAGCGCCGCCGCGTTGCGCTGCACGCCCGAATCGACGATGCCGATGCGCACCCCCTGCCCGGTCAGGCCGGCGGCCTGTGCGGCACGCGCATTGGTCACCGACAGGTGCGCGTCGAACGCCGGCTCCTGCGGCTTGGCCGGCGGCGGTGTCGTCGGCGGAGGCGTGGTCGGGGGTGTCGGCGTGGTCGGAGGAGGATCAATGCGGACGTTGCCGCCGCCCCCGCCTCCCCCGCATGCCGTCAACGCCATCGCCATCGCCGTTGCCAGCGCGGATTTCACCCTCATCGTGCGTTCCATCGATTCCTTCCCATGAACGTTGGCCTGCCTACATCCCGGCAGGCGTGCGGCGCTGCCCAGCGGCAGCCCTTCCCGACCCTCTATACTTGGGCCGACCCCCACGCAGTCTGCCGGGAAACCGGGGCGCTTCCAACGTCCACGGTCTCCTTTCCGAACATTGCTTACGCATCAACGAGATTGCCATGTCCAACATCGTCATCGCCGCCGCCAAGCGCACTGCCATCGGCTCCTTCCTCGGCCAGTTCAACGGCGTGCCGACCCCCACCCTCGGCGCGGCCGCCATCGCTGCCGCCCTGGAACAGTCGGGTGTCCCGGCCAGCGACGTCTCCGAGGTCCTGATGGGCTGCGTGCTGCCGGCCAACCTCGGCCAGGCGCCCGCCCGCCAGGCCGCGATCGCCGCCGGCATTCCGCTGTCGACCGGCGCCACCACCCTCAACAAGGTGTGCGGCTCGGGCATGAAGACGATCATGCTCGGCCATGACCTGATCAAGGCCGGCTCGGCCAGCATCGTGGTCGCCGGCGGCATGGAATCGATGTCCAACGCCCCGCACCTGCTGCCGAACTCGCGCACCGGCAACCGCTTCGGCAACTTCCAGGCGGTCGACCACATGGCCCACGACGGCCTGGTCAATGCCTATGACGGCAAGGCCATGGGTGAATTCGCCGAGTGCGCCGTGGACAAGTACCAGTTCAGCCGCGAGGAGCAGGACGCCTACGCGATCGAGTCGGTCAAGCGCGCGCAGGCCGCGCAGGCCAGCGGCGCGTTCGCCGACGAGATCGTCGCGGTCAAGGTCGCCACCCGCAAGGGTGACGTGGAGGTCGCCACCGACGAACAGCCGGGCCGCTCCGACATCGCCAAGATCCCGACCCTGCGCCCGGCCTTCAAGAAGGATGGCAGCGTGACTGCGGCCAGTTCCTCCAGCATCTCCGACGGCGCCGCTGCGGTGGTCCTGCTGACCGAGGAAGATGCTGCCGCGCGTGGTATCACGCCGCTGGCGCGCATCGTCGGCCACGCCACCCATTCGCAGGAACCGGAGTGGTTCACCACCGCCCCGATCGGCGCGATCCACGCGCTGCTGGCCAAGACCGGCTGGTCGCTGGACCAGATCGACCTGTTCGAAATCAACGAAGCCTTTGCCGTGGTGGCGATGGCGCCGATGCGCGAACTGGGTATCCCGCACGACAAGCTCAACGTGAATGGCGGCGCCTGCGCACTCGGCCATCCCATCGGTGCCTCCGGTGCGCGCCTGGTGGTGACGCTGGTCAACGCCCTGCGCACGCGCGGTGGCAAGCGCGGCATTGCCACCCTGTGCATTGGTGGCGGCGAAGCAACGGCAATTGCCATCGAATTGATTTAAAACGATTTAACGATGATTTCGCAAAAATGAATGCGGGATCGCTTGACACCCAATCTTGGCTTGTCATCATGTTGTCGGCGCGCAGTTGCGCGTTGCCTAATCTAACGACGAGGATTCACACAATGAGCATCAACAAGCTGCTGGTCGCGATGTCCCTGGCTCTGGCCCTGGCCGCCTGCTCGAAGCAGGAAGCTGCCCAGGACGCCGCTGCTTCGGCCAACGAAGCCGCCACCGAAGCCCAGGCTGCTGCCGACCAGGCCGCCGCTGCCGGCGCCCAGACCGCCGCTGCTGCCCAGCAGGCCGCTGACACCGCCGCCACCGCTGCTGACGCTTCGGTCGACGCCGCTGCCCAGACCGCCGCTGCTGCCACCGACGCCGCTGCTGGCGAAGCCAAGGACGCCGCCAAGGCTGCCGAAGCTACCGCTGAAAAGGCCAAGGACGCTGCTGAAGAAGCCAAGAAGTAATAACTTCTTTCTTCACGCTGTTCTGGAAAAGCCGCTGGTTCGCCAGCGGCTTTTTCTTTGCACCGGTGCCGGTGACCACGCCGCTGCATCGCGACCCCGTCTTCACAACGGCATGAATAGGCTGGCGTCCCCATCCATTGCAGCACCGGAGACCGCCATGAAGATTCGCCCGATCACCACGCCTCTGCTGGCTGCTTCCCTGCTGCTGGCGCTGGCTGCCTGCAAGGGCCCGGAAGCCGAACAGGCCAAGCAGGATGCGCAGCAGGCCGCCGACAGTGCCGGCGCTGCCGCCCGCGACGCCGTGGACAAGGCCGCCGCCGCGACCCGCGAAGCCGCCGACAAGACGGCCGCCGCCTCCGAGCAGGCCGCGGCCGATACCCAGCAGGCCTTGGACAAGGCCGCAGACGCCACCGCCAACGCCGCCGACAAGGCCAAGGACGCGGCGACCGATGCCGCTGCCCACGCCAGTGACGCAACTGCCGATGCCGCGCAGAAGGTCGCCGACAAGGCACGCGATGTCGCCAATGACGCGAAGGCGAACGCCGCCAAGGAAGAAGCCAAGCACTGAGGCGCTTAGCGACGTCGTATCAGCCGGGCATGGGCCCGGCGCTACAGGAAAGCCGCGGCGCCGCCGCGGCTTTTCTGCTTTTCGCTCTCTGCCCGCGGGCAGGTGGCGCAGGGGCGCAAGCGGCATGGATGGCGCGCCCGGGCCTGCACGGACGTATGCACGGCGCCCCCTTACGGCAGCGCACGCGCCAGCATTGCCGACAGATCCACGCCCGCCGGCAGCGTCCCGAACGCCAGGCCATGCTCCCCCTGCAGCCGACTGCGCACGAACGCCTCGGCCATCGGGCTGCGCGCACGCAGCAGCAGCGCCGCCTGCAGCAGCAGCGCAGTGCGCTCGCAGAACGTCCGTGCCTGCGACTCGTCGGGCGCCGGCGCCGCTGCCCAACGCTGCAGCGCTGCCGCGTAGCGCGCATCACGATCGGCCACCGCCGCCAGCTCAGCGCGCAGCGCCGCCAGCGTCTCCGGTTCGCGTGCCAGCGCGCGCAGCACGTCCAGGCACTGGATGTTGCCGCTGCCTTCCCAGATCGAATTCAACGGTGCCTGCCGGTACAACCGCGGCAGCATTGATTCCTCCACATAGCCCGCTCCGCCCAGGCATTCCTGCGCTTCGTTGACGAAGGCCGGTGCGCGCTTGCACAGCCAGTACTTGCCCAGTGCCGTTCCCAGCCGCGCCAGCGCGGCCTCGTTGGCATCCACGGCGGCGCGGTCCACCGCACGTGCGATGCGCATCGACAGCACCGTGGCTGCTTCCGATTCCAGCGCCAGGTCGGCCAGCACGTTGGTCATCAACGGGTGCTCGACCAGCAGCTTGCCGAAGGTGCGGCGATGGCGTGCGTGGTGCAGCGCCTGGGCCAGCGCCATGCGCATTTCCGCTGCGGCGCCCAGCATGCAATCCAGGCGGGTCATCATCACCATGCCGATGATGGTGGCGACGCCGCGCCCTTCGTCGCCCACACGCCAGGCCTGCGCACCGCAGAATTCGACTTCGCTGGAGGCATTGGCCCAGTCGCCGAGCTTGTCCTTCAACCGCATCAACCGGAATGCGTTGCGGTCACCGTCGGCCAACCGGCGCGGCATCAACAGGCAGGTCAGCCCGCCCGGCGCCTGCGCCAGCACCAGGAAGCCATCGCACATCGGTGCGGAAAAGAACCACTTGTGGCCGACCAGGCGATAGCGCTCTCCATCGATCGGTTCGGCGCGCGTGCTGTTGGCGCGCACATCCGAGCCGCCCTGCTTCTCGGTCATGCCCATGCCGAGGGTGATGCCGCCCTTGTCGGCCACCGGCACGTCGCGCGGATCATAGACCGGCGCCGCGGCCTTGCGTGCCCACTCGGCCAGGTGCGGCTGCGTGCACAGCACCGCCACTGCCGCGTGGGTCATCGTCAGCGGGCAGCTGGTGCCGGCCTCGGCCTGGTGATGCAGGTAGCTCAGCACCGCACGCGCGACGTGCGCGCCAGGCTGCGGCTCGTGCCAGGACAGTCCGGCCACGCCGTGCGATTTGGCCGTGCCCATCAACTGGTGATAGGCCGGATGGAACTCCACCGTGTCAATGCGATGGCCCTGCGCATCATGCGTACGCAGGCGCGGGCGATCGCGGTTGGCATCGAAGCCGAGCCGGTACAGCTCGTCACCGGCCAACCCGCCATAAACATCCAGTCGCGGTGCGAAGCTGCCAGCGCCCTCGCGCTGCACGGCTTCCATCAGCGCCACGTCGTCGGTCCACAACTGGCGCCCCGCGAACGGCGGTGGCTGGTTCAGCACCACATGCGTTTCAAACGGCGGGTTGCTGTCGAAGCGGGGTCCACTCATCCGGTCCATCCTGGCGCCAAGAAGTCTGCGGCCCGATTGTGCCGCATGATCCGCCAAGCCCGTGTTCAGGCCGGTTCTCACTGCGTGCACGAGGCGCAGGCCACAGTGGGCCCATGGCAGGCAATGACGATCTGGTGGTGCTGCGCCCGGAGGGGCTGTACTGCGCCGCCGGCGATTTCCATATCGATCCCTGGCGACCGGTGCCGCGTGCGGTGATCACCCATGGCCACGGCGATCACGCACGCCCCGGCATGGGTGAATACCACTGCAGCGAAGGCAGCCTGCCGATCCTGCGCTGGCGCCTGGGCGACGTGCAGGTGCAGGCGCATGCCGAAGGCGTGCCATTCGGCCTGGGCCGGGTGCAGGTATCGCTGCATCCGGCCGGACACGTGCTCGGCTCCTCGCAGGTGCGCATCGACGACGGCCGGCAGGTCTGGGTGGCCTCGGGCGACTACAAGCGCCAGCCCGACCCGACCTGCGCGCCGTTCGAGGTGGTGCCCTGCGATACCTTCATCACCGAAGCCACCTTCGCCCTGCCCATCTACCGCTGGCCGGACACGCCGGCGGTGGCGGCCGAGATCGTGGCGTGGCGCCGCGAATGCGAACAACGCGGCGAGGCTGCGATCCTGCTGTGCTACGCGCTCGGCAAGGCACAGCGCGTGCTTGCCGAGCTGCTGCCGCTGGACGACCGCCCGGCCTGGCTGCACGGTGCCATCGCCAACGGCGTGGCGGTCTACCGGCAGGCGGGCGTGCCCCTGCTGGAGACGCACACGGTCGCCGAACAGGGACGCCAGCCGGATGCGGCCGGCCAGCTGATCCTGGCGCCGCCGTCGGCGGCAGGCACGCCGTGGATGCGTCGTTTCGGCCGCCACCAGCTCGGCTTTGCCTCCGGCTGGATGCAGCTTCGCGGCAACCGGCGGCGTCGCAATGTCGATCGCGGCTTCGTCATTTCCGATCACGCCGACTGGCCGGCGCTGCTGCAGACCATTGAACAGACCGGCGCGCGCCGGGTGATCGCCACGCACGGCAACACCGATGCATTGATTCCCTTCCTGCGCGAGCGCGGCGTGGCCGCCGAAGCCTTCCGCACGGATTTCGGGAGCGAGGAATGAAGGCCTTCGCTGCGCTTTACCAACGGCTGGACCGCAGTACCGCCACGCTGGACAAGCGTGCGGCGCTGGTCGATTACTTCCGCCAGGCAGGGGCGCATGACGCGGCATGGGCGCTGTACCTGCTCAGCGGTGGCAAGGTAGGTGGCGCACGCCGCAAGATCGCCGCCAGCGGCGAACTGCGCGCCTGGATCGCCGACGCATCGGGGCTGCCCCCGTGGCTGGTGGAAGACAGCTATGCCCAGGTGGGCGACCTGGCCGAAACGCTGACCCTGCTGCTGGATGATCCGAAACAGCCGGCGCCCGACCGCCCCCTGGCCGAATGGATCGAACAGCACCTGCTGGCGGTGGCCAACCAGCCCGAGCCGGTCCGCCGTGCGGCGGTCGTCGCGGGCTGGACGCAGCTCTGCAGCAGCGAACGCCTGGTGTTCAACAAGCTGCTGACCGGCGCCCTGCGCGTAGGCGTTTCGCAGCGACTGGTGCAGCAGGCGCTGGCCGAGTGGTCCGGCCTGGACATCGCACGCATCGCCCAGCGCATGCTCGGCGAGTGGGTGCCCTCGCCCGGACTGCTGGCTCAGTTGCTGTCACCGGACGAGCTGCCGCTGGACCGGCAACAGCCCTACCCGTTCTTCCTCGCCTCGCCACTGGAAAGCGAACCTGCTGAGCGCCTCGGGCCGATCGGCGATTGGCTGCTGGAATGGAAATGGGATGGCATCCGCCTGCAGCTGCTGCGCCGGCGTGGTGAGGTCGCGCTGTGGTCACGCGGTGAGGAGCGGCTGGATGGCCGCTTTCCCGAGATCGAGCAGGCGGCGATGGCGCTGCCCGACGGCTGCGTGCTGGACGGTGAGCTGCTGGCCTGGGACGAGGCCGCCAACCTGCCGCGCGCATTCACCGCACTGCAGACCCGCATCCAGCGTCGCAAGCCCGGTGCAGCGACCCTGCGCAACACGCCGGTGCGCGTGCTGGCCTATGACCTGCTGGAACAGGATGGCGTTGACCTGCGTGAGCTGCCCCTGCAGGAGCGGCGCACCCGGCTCGCCAGCGTCATCGGTGCGCTGGCGGATGCGCGGATCCAGCTGTCGCCCGAGGTTGCCGCTGACGACTGGCCGCATGCCGCCGCACTGCGCGACGTCGCGCGCGAACGCGGGGTGGAAGGACTGATGCTGAAGCGGCGGCTGTCCGCTTACCAGGCCGGCCGCCGACGCGGCGACTGGTGGAAGTGGAAGGTCGATCCACTCACGATCGATGCGGTGCTTCTGTACGCCCAGGCCGGGCACGGGCGGCGCAGCACGCTGTATACCGATTATACCTTCGGCGTGTGGGACGGCGAGACGCTGGTGCCGGTGGCCAAGGCGTACTCGGGGCTGGACGACAAGGAGATTCTCGCGCTCGATCGCTGGATCCGCGCCAACACGCGCGAGCGCTTCGGACCGGTGCGAAGTGTGCGCGCCGAACAGGTGTTCGAACTGGGCTTCGAGGCAGTCAACCGCAGCAGCCGCCACAAGTCGGGCATCGCCGTGCGTTTTCCGCGCATCCTGCGCTGGCGCCAGGACAAGCCGGCCAGCGAGGCCGATCAGCTGGCCACGCTGCAGGCGCTGGCCCGATGAAGCGCAGCCAGGCGCTGCGCCGGCTGGAAGACTGGTTCGCGGCGCAAGGCTGGCGTTCGCTGCCGTTCCAGCGCGCAATGTGGCGGCACTACCTTGCCGGCGAATCCGGATTGCTGCATACGCCCACCGGCAGCGGCAAGACGCTGGCGATGTTCGGCGGCCCCCTGCTGCAGGCGATGATCGATCCACCGCCGCTGCCCCGGCGCGCAAGCGCGGTGCGCCCGCTGCAGGTGCTGTGGGTGACGCCCCTGCGCGCGTTGGCCAGTGACACCGCACGCGCGCTGCAGGCGGTCGTCGACGGGCTGGGACTGGGGTGGCGCGTGGGACTTCGCAGCGGTGACGCCAGCAACCGCGAACGGCGGCACGCACGCGAGGGCCGCATCGACGTCCTGGTGACCACGCCCGAATCGCTGGCGCTGCTGCTGAGCTATCCCGATACGCTCGCACGCATGCGCCAGCTGCGCTGCGTGGTGGTGGACGAGTGGCATGAACTGCTGGGTAACAAGCGGGGTGTGTTGCTGCAGCTGAACCTGGCGCTGCTGCGCGACACCGCCCCCGCGCTGCAGCTGTGGGGGCTTTCGGCCACGCTGGGCAATCTGGATGAAGCCCGTGACGTGCTGCTGCCCGGGCAACCCGATGCACCGATCGTGCAGGGTGTACGCCCGCGTGCGACCACGGTGCGCAGCCTGCTGCCCGAACCCGGTGAACGCTTTCCCTGGGCCGGGCACCTGGGCCTGGCCCAACTGCCGCGGGTGCTGGACGCGTTGATGCAGGCACGCAGCAGCCTGCTGTTCACCAACACCCGTGCACAGGCAGAACTGTGGCATCAGGCGCTGGCGTCGGTCTGGCCCGAGCAACAGGACACGCTCGCGCTGCACCACGGTTCGCTGGATCCGGTGCTGCGCCAGCAGGTGGAGGACGGGCTGCGCGCAGGCACGCTGCGCTGCGTGGTCGCCACCTCCAGCCTCGACCTCGGCGTGGACTTTCCCGAGGTCGAACAGGTGCTGCAGCTGGGCAGCCCGAAGGGCGTCGCCCGCCTGCGCCAGCGCGCCGGACGTGCGCGCCATCGTCCCGGTGCCAGCGGCGCGATCCTGTGCGTGCCGAGCCATGCGCTGGAACTGGCGGAGTACGCAGCCGTGCGTCGTGCACTGGCCGAAGGCGTGGTCGAAGCACGCAGGCCGCCGACGCTGTCGCTCGACGTCCTGGCCCAGCATGCGGTCAGCCGCGCCCTGGCCGGTGGCTTCCACGGTGATGCGCTGCTCGCGCAGGTCCGGCGCACCCATGCATTCGCATCCCTGGCCGAGGACCAGTGGCAGGCCGTGCTGACCTTCATCGTGCAGGGGGGCCGGGCCCTGGCCCAGTACCCTGACTTCCACAAGGTCGTGCAGGACGCCGATGGCCGTTACCGGATGCACGACCGGCGTCAGGCACTGCGCCACCGGCTGTCGATCGGCACCATCAGCAGCGATGGCAGCGTGCGCGTGCAGTTCCTGCGCGGGGCCAGCCTCGGCGCCGTGGAGGAACAGTTCGCCAGCCGCCTGCGCCGCGGAGACCGCTTCCAGTTCGCCGGGCGCCTGCTGGAACTGGTGCAGCTGCGCGACATGACCGCTTTCGTGCGATTGGCACGCGGGCGCGGTGACGGTGTCGTGCCCCGCTGGCAGGGAGGCCAGCTGCCGCTGTCGATGGCACTCGGCAGCGAACTGGAGTCGGTGCTGTCAGGCGCCGACGACAGTGCCGAAGCGCGCTGGCTGGCACCGCTGCTGGCACTTCAGCAGCAGGTGTCGGCGCTTCCCGGCCCGGACCACGTGCTGCTGGAAGACGTGCGCCGCCGCGAAGGCCAGTTCCTGTTCGTCTATCCCTTTGCCGGACGCCACGTGCACGAGGCGCTGGCCGCCCTGTTGGCACTGCGGTGCACCCGCCAGCAGCGCAACAGCATCGGCTATGCCGTGAATGATCACGGCCTGGTGCTGGCACCGGCGCAGGCGATCGACCTGGACGCGGCGCAATGGCATGCGCTGTTCAGCCCCGATCAGCTGCTGGACGATCTGCGTGCGGCGGTGAACCTGGGCGAGCTGGCGCGGCGCCAGTTCCGTGGCATCGCGCGCGTCGCAGGCCTGCTGGTACCCAGCCTGCCCGGAGGCATGCCGCGATCGCTGCGCCAGCTGCAGGCCTCAGCGGGCCTGCTGTACGACGTATTGCGCGAGCATGACCCCGAGCACCTGCTGCTGGCGCTGGCCGAACGCGAAGTGCTGCATGACAGCCTTGACCTGCCGGGGCTACGCCAGGTGCTGGTCCGGATCGGCGCGCGACGCATGTCGATGCAGCGCCCTGCATCGCTCACGCCCCTGGGCTTTCCACTGTGGGCCGAACGCCTGCGCGGGCAGTTCAGCAACGAAGACTGGCGCACCCGCGTGCAACGCGCGGCGCAGCAGCTCGAGCGCCGCCATGGCCGATGAACTATCGCTGCTGCTTGCCGGCGAACCGGTGACCCTGGCGGGCGCGCGCGCACTCTACTGGCCGGCGCGGCAGGCGCTGCTGATCGCGGATCTGCACCTGGGCAAGGCCGATGTGTTCCGCCGCGCCGGCATTGCGCTGCCCCGCGGCGGTACCGGCGAAGACCTGCAGCGGCTGCAGTCACTCCTGGACAGGTACGCCTGCCGCGAACTCTGGATCCTCGGCGACATCCTGCATGGACCGGCCCATCGCGCAGCGTGGTACCAGCAATGGCTGGGCTGGCGCGAACGCAATGCCGCACTGGAGGTGCATGTGCTGCGCGGCAACCACGACCGCCAGCTGCCGCATGCCCAGCTGCAGGTGCAGATCCACGAGGAGGTGCGGCTGGCACCGTTCCTGCTGCGCCATGAACCGTGCGCAGACCCGGCGTGGCACGTGATCGCCGGCCACCTGCATCCACAGGTCGCACTGCCCGCATTGCGCCGCCGCTTCCCGGCCTTCTGGCTGCGCGAACGAACGACGATCCTGCCGGCCTTTTCCGCGTTCACGGCAGGCATCGTGCCAGTGCCCGTCCGCGGCGAACAGATGATCGCCTGCGTGGACAACGGCGTGGTGACCTTGCCAGTGGCGTGAATCAGGCCGGGCGGATGTCCAGCTGCGGCATCACGCGGAACACGGGTGTGTCATCGCCGCGTCGCCGCGGCAGGGCCCGGATGGCTGCCAGCATCTCCTGGGCGCAGGCGCGGATGCGCGGGTGGTGTTCCGGCGATGCATGGCTGATCAGGCTGCCGACGTGGAACTCGAAGACATCCTCCAATACGTCGGGCTGGTCCTCGTGCAGCATCTGCAGCAGTCCGCGCAGCTTGCAGATTTCCGATTCCAGCTCCTCGACCGCGAACAACATGGCATCCTCCTCGTCAACATCAGCGGCGCATCCGGGCCGCAGCGGGCTGCAACGGCAGCGCCGCCCGGGGCCATGCGCGATGTTGATCACGGAAAGGAAAACGGGCGACGCGCAATCGCGTGCCACCCACTTCTCGCACATCCGCGGTGAGATAATCGTTAATTCACGTGACGGAGCAGTTCACGCATTGGCGGTGACCGCACTGATGGGAGGCGCGTCTGCTGCGGTGGCCAGTGCGTCGATGAAGGCTGGATCCAGTGCGAGTGAACCGAACCAGCCGTGCTGTGTTCCGCTCAGCACGCGCAGCATGTGGCCGCGGCCGCCGGGCAGGCGTCCCATCGGGCCCAGCAGGACGTCGCGCGCCTTCGCCCACGCATCGCGATCGGACTGGAACAACGGCGTCAGCCAACGGCTCCAGCGCTGGTAGACCGCCACGTGCGCCCGCCGTTGCGCCTGGTACGCCTGCAACGCTTCGCCCGCTGCGCCATGGGTGCGCACGGCATCGCGCAGCGCCACTGCATCGAGCAGCGCCATGTTCACGCCCTGCCCCAGCTGCGGGCTCATCGAATGGGCGGCATCGCCGGCCAGCACCATGCGGCCCTGGTGCCAGCGTGTCATCGCTGCATCCCGGTAGACCGCCCTCGCCAGCTGGCTGGCATCCCGCAGATGAGCGAAGCGCGCACTGGCCTGTGGCCACAGCGCGTGCAGCTCGTCCAGCCAGGGCGCCATGCCATCGGCCTGCCAACGCTCGAAGTCGGCGCGCGGCAGGCTCCAGAAGAAGCTCAGGCGCGGCGTATCGTCACCGGGCCGGGTGCCTACCGGCAGCAGCCCGATCATCTTGCGCGCGGCCACGTAGCGCTGCCGCAGTTCCTGCAGGTGCGGCCAGTCCTCGGCCGGCAGCAGGCACCACAACGCCCCCCACGGATACACGCGATCCAGGCCGGTACCGCCTTCGATCGTGCCGCGCAGCGTCGAGGCCGCGCCGTCGGCGGCCACCACCAGGTCGAACGGGCCGTGCACGCGCCCCTCGCTGTCGCGCAGGCGGCCCTGCCCGGCATCCACCGTGGCGATGGTGGTCCCGGCATGCAGCTGGCCCGCGCCCGCACGTGCTTCGTCCAGCAGCGAGAACAGCGCACCGCGCTGCATGCCGAGCCCGTGCAGGCGCGCGTCCAGGCCCTCATAGCGCATGTCCATCACGGCGCGTTCGCACGGCGTATCGCCGTACAAGCGGTGCACCGGCGCGGCATGCGCACGCACCGCATCCAGCAGGCCCATCTGCCACAGCACCTGCAGGCCGCTCGGCTGCAGCAGGAAGCCGGCCCCGACCGGCCCGGGCGCGGGCACGCGTTCAAAGATCTCCACCTCGTGGCCGTCACGGGTGAGCAGGATGGACACAGCCTGTCCAGCGGTGCCGTAGCCGATCACGGCGATGCGCAGTCGTTCCTTCATGGCTGCATTGTGCCCGAGGCCGGTGGATCGCGAACGGACTGCGTGCACCCGGCAAAAAAAACCCCGCCGGAGCGGGGTTTTCAACGCACTGTCGAGTGGGTCACTCGGCCGGCGTGATGTTCGAAGCCTGGGCGCCCTTCGGACCCTGGGTCACGTCATAGGTGACACGCTGGCCTTCCTGCAGGCTGCGGAAGCCCTTGGAGTTGATGGCGGAGAAGTGCGCGAACACGTCGGCGCTGCCATCCTCCGGCGAGATGAAGCCAAATCCCTTGGCGTCGTTGAACCACTTGACGGTACCGTTCGGCATGGTGATGCGAGACCTTATGCAATGAATGGGTGGTGTACGCTGAACCCGCGCACAAGCTGAGTATGCAAAGCTTGCTCGGCGAAGACAATCACCCCCGTGCCAATTCGCCCACCAGTTCCGGAAGTCCGTTGCTGGCCGCCTGGACGTTGGCCAGCACTTCGGCCATCGTGATTTCCTCGCCATCACCGCAGCCGGCGGCCCAGTTGGCGACGATCGCCAGGCAGGCGTAATCCAGCCCCAGCTCCCGTGCCAGCGCGGCCTCCGGCATGCCGGTCATGCCCACCAGGTCGCAGCCGTCGCGGCGCATGCGGGCGATCTCGGCGATGGTTTCCAGGCGCGGGCCCTGCGTCGTGCCATAGCAGCCACCGTCATGGACCGTGACGCCGGTCACTCTGGCCGCGGCCAGGATCTTGCTGCGCAGCATCGGCGTGTACGGATGGCCGAAATCGACGTGGACCACGTCGGTGCCTTCTTCTTCACAGATCGTGCTGATGCGGCCCCAGGTGTAGTCGATGATCTGGTCCGGGCAGGCCAGCACGCGCGGACCAAAGTTCTCGGTGATGCCACCCACCGTGTTCAATGCCAGCACCCGCTGCGCGCCCAGCTGCTGCAGCGCGGCCAGATTGGCGCGGTAGTTGACCTTGTGCGGCGGCAGTGAATGGCCCTCGCCATGCCGCGCCAGGAACGCCACGCGATGGCCGAGCAGCGTGCCCACGCGCACCGGGCCGGACGGGCGGCCAAAGCGGGTGTCGACCTCGTGGGTCTGCACGTCGTCGAGCTTGGCCAGGTTGTAGACACCGGTACCGCCGATCACGGCCAGGGCGATCTGTTGCATTCAAAGCACTCCAGGGAAAGACGAACGCCGGCACCCGAGGATGCCGGCGGTGGAAGAAGACGCGTCGCAGGCAGCTGCGCCGTTACTCCTTCATTGCGTAGATCGCCGGCACGCAGCGCAGGGTCTCGTTGACGTCCATGCCGAAGCCGAAGACGTAACGGTCCGGCAGTTCGATGCCGGCGTAGTCGGCGGTCACGTCCGGCAGCGCGCGGTCGTGCTTCTTCACCGTCATCGCCGCGATGCGCACGTCGGTCGCGCCCTGTTCCAGGCACCAGGTGCGCACGCCCTGCAGGGTGTAGCCCTCGTCGAGGATGTCATCGACCAGCAGCACGCGGCGGCCGAACAGCGACGTGGCCGGCTTGTGCTTCCAGACCAGGTCGCCGCCGGTGGTTTCGCCGCGGTAACGGGTGGCATGCAGGTAATCGAACTGCACGTCCTGGCCACGCGCGCCCAGTTCCAGCGCCAGCTGGCCGGCGAACGGCAGCGCACCGTGCATGATCGACAGGAACAGCGGCACCTCGCCCTTGTAATCGCGCGCGATGGCGTCGGCGATCGCTGCGATGGCCTTGTCGATGGTGGGGCGGTCGACCAGCAGGTCAGCCTGGGCCAGGGCCTGGGAAATGGTGAGGTTGGGCATCAGACGGTTCTTCCAAGGGTTTCAAGCAGACGGGATTGGGTGTCGCCATGGCGGGCATCGGCCAGCAGGCCGTCCCAGCCGAGCGCGCCGCGGCCCAGCAGGCCCAGCAGCGCAGCAGTGTTCAGAGCGCGTCCCTGCACGGCGTGCAGGGCTTCGTCGACCAGTTCCGGGTGGCAGACCAGCACCACGTCGCAGCCCGCATCCAGATGCGCGTGCACGCGTGCCGGCACGCCACCGGCGCTGTGCGAGGCGGCCATGCCGATGTCATCGGAGAACACCACGCCACGGAAACCGAGCTCGCCACGCAGGATGTCCTGGATCCAGCGCGGTGAGTAGCCGGCGGGCTCCGGTGCCACCTGCGGATAGATCACGTGCGCCATCATCACCGCGTCGGCACCGGCGGCGATGCCGGCCTGGAACGGCACCAGGTCCTGGGCGCGCAGTTCGTCCAGCGCGCGCGGATCGATCGCGGTATCGACGTGGGTGTCTTCCAGCACGGTGCCGTGGCCGGGGAAATGCTTGAGCGTGGCGGCCATGCCGACCGCGTGCATGCCGCGCACATAGGCGGCGGTGAACGCGGCCACCACCTGCGGGTCTTCACTGAAGGCACGGTTGCCGATGGCGCGGTTGCCACGGCCCAGGTCGACCACCGGCGCGAAGCTCAGGTCCACGCCGCTGGCGCGCACTTCGCTGGCCATCAGCCAGGCGTGCTGCTCGGCCAGCGCCAGCGCCTGCTGCGGATCGGTGGCGTACAGCGCCCCGATGTCCTGCAGCGGCGGCAGCGCACTGTAGCCCTCGCGGAAACGCTGCACGCGGCCGCCTTCCTGGTCCACGCAGATCAGCTGTGGGCGCGGGGCGGCGGCACGGATCGCCGCACTCAGATCGGTCACCTGCTGGCGCGAGGCGAAGTTGCGCTTGAACAGCACCACTCCGGCCACGGCATCGTGCTGCAGCCAGTCACGTTCCTGGGCGGTCAGTTCGGTGCCGGCAACGCCGATCAGCAGCATGGTCGATCTCCACAACACGCGCCCGCATGGCGCAGTGCCGCATTGTCGCAGAACCGGCCGACAGGCGCAGGGGTCAGAACAAGGGGGAGCAGTGTGGGGTCAGAGCCCCTGCGGGCATCTGACCCCGGGGCCGGGATCCCCGCAGGGCGCTGCCCCCGATCTGCTCAGACCTTGCAGCCATCCGGGCCGCAGGCCTCGTCGCCGACCCCCGGGGTGGCCGCAGCCCCCTGCTCGGCGGCGATCTGGCGCAGCGCGTTGGCGAAGGCCTCGGGCGGCTGTGCCCCGGAAATGGCCCACTTTCCATCAATGACGAAGGTCGGCACCGAGGAAACGCCCAGCGCATGGGCCTGGCCGAGCTTGGCTTCGACCTCGGCCAGGCCGCGGTCGGAGGCCAGCATCTGCGCGATTTCGCCAGCGTCGAGGCCACCTGCCACGCCGGCCTTGATCAGCACCGAGGGGTCCGCCAGGTTCTGGCCATGCTCGAAGTGGGCGCGGAACAGCGCCTCGCCGACCGCGTCCTGCACGCCATGCTCGCCCGCCAACCACAGCAACCGGTGGGCCGGCAGCGTGGTCACCCGCACCTGGCCACGGCTGAAGTCCATCGGCAGGCCCTCGGCCCGCGCGGTGGTCTGGGTCTGGCCGAGGATCTGCTCGGTGCGCTCGACGCCACCGAACTTGCGCACGTATGCCTCGCGCAGCGGCACCGGGGTAGCGTCCGCATCCGGGTCCAGCTGGAACGGCTGCCAGTGGATATCGAGGTCAGGCGCGTTCTCGCCCAGCAACTGCACGCCCTGCTGGAAACGATGCTTGCCGATCCAGCACCAGGGGCAGACCACGTCGGAGTAGATGTCGATTCTCATCCCCACCACATGGGGCCCGTCGCCCTCGAAAAAAGGGGACGGAGGGATTAAGTCGTTTCCCGCACAGGTGGGGTAAAGACGACTTAATCCCCTCCGTCCCCTTTTTGGGGGATTTCACCACTGTGAATAGGGATGATTGGCCAGCGCTACGTTGTAGTAGCGGGCGTCGTCGGTCACTTCGGCACCGACCCAGTCCGGCAGGTCGATCGCCTGGTCGGCGCTGTCCAGTTCGACCTCCGCCACCACCAGGCCAGCGTTGTCACCGAGGAACTCGTCCACTTCCCAGGTAAGGCCGGCGTGTTCGACCAGATGGCGGCGCTTGTCGATCAGGCCACCGACGCACAGCGCCAGCAGGGCGCGCGCATCCTCCACCGGGATCGGGTAGTCGAACTCCTGGCGGGTATGGCCGATCGTGCGCGACTTCAGGTTCAGCGCGGCGTGGTCGCCTTCGATGCGCACGCGCACCGAGGCGTTCTGGGTGCCGCGGTCGAGCGCGCCCATGTCGTTGATGTAGCCCTGCGCCATCGGGATCACCCGATGCGCGGCGGTGCGCCAGCCCTCACTGCTGACGAGGAATTTGCGTTCGATTTCGATGCCCATGGCGCAATTATGCGCCACGGGTGATGACCGCCGCTCAGCGCTTCTCGAATACCGCGATGCTTTCCACGTGCGCGGTGTGCGGGAACATGTCCATCGCACCGGCACTGACCAGGGTGAAGCCCTGTTCGTTGACCAGATAGCCGGCATCGCGTGCCAGCGAGCCCGGGTGGCAGCTGACGTAGACGATGCGCTTGAACTGCTTCAGCGGCAGCTGCTGCAGCACTTCGATCGCGCCCGAGCGCGGCGGATCCAGCAGCAGCTTGTCGAAGCCCTGGCGCATCCACGGGGTGCTGCGCTGGTCCTGGGTCAGGTCGGCGCTGAAGAACTGTGCGTTGGCCAGGCCGTTGCGCTCGGCGTTCTCACGCGCACGCGCGACGAGGCCGGCATCGCCTTCGACGCCCACCACCTCGCGCACACGGCGGGCCAGCGGCAGGGTGAAGTTGCCCAGGCCACAGAACAGGTCCAGCACGCGCTCGTCCTCGCCCGGCTGCAGCAGGTCCAGGGCATGGGCGATCATCTTCTCGTTGAGCTTGGCATTGACCTGGATGAAATCCAGCGGGCGGAACGCCAGTTCAACGTCCCACGGCGCCAGCCGGAACGACAGCGGCACGCCCTGCCCGTCCAGCGGCTGCACGGTGTCCACGCCGCCGGACTGCAGGTAGATCACGAACCCATGCTGCTGGCCGAAGGCCGCCCAGGCCGCGCGGTCCGCATCGCTGAGCGGTTGCAGGTGGCGCACGGTCAGCACCACCGCCTGGTCACCGGCGATGAACTCGATCTGCGGGATGTCGCGCTTGCCATCGAGCGATTCGATGAAGGTGGACAGCGCCTCGACCTTGGTGCCGATTTCCGGAATCACCGTCAGGCATTGGCTGAGGTCGGCGACAAAACGCGGATCCTGTTCACGGAAGCCGACCAGGGTCTTGTCCTTCTTCTCGACCCGGCGCACCGAGAAGCGGCCCTTGCGGCGGTAACCCCAGCTTTCGCCGACCAGCGGCGGCAGCACGGTGCCCGGCTTCACATGGCCGATCCGCTCCAGGTTGTCCATCAGCACGCGCTGCTTGGCGACGATCTGCTGGGCCTCGTCCAGGTGCTGCAGCACGCAGCCGGCACAGGTGCCGAAATGGGGGCACTTCGGCGTCACCCGCTGCGGCGAGGCCTGCAGCACCTCCAGCGTGCGTGCCTCGTCGAAATGTCGGCTGCGGGCGGTCTGTTCAGCCTTCACCACCTCGCCGGGCAGGGCGCCGCTGACGAAGGTGACCTTGCCGCCCTCGCCTTCACGGCGGGCGACGCCGCGACCATCATGGCTGAGGTCGAGGATCTCGGTCTGGAACGGGGTACGGTCGGTGCGGGAGCGGGATCGGGCCACGTGGCAACAGGCTGCGGGCAAAAATGGGGGCGTATTGTCGCAGATCCTGACTGATGGGGTCCGGACCCGCTTGCGCCGGTGGCCGTCGTGCTTGATGATTGGGCCAGCTGACATGGAGGCAGCCCTGATGCAGATGACCCCGCGGGCCGCACGGCCCCGCTTCCTGCTTGTCGAGGACGACATCATCAGCCGCGGTTTTTTCAAGGCGGCGTTGGAAACGTTACCGGCGGATGTGGACACCGCAGATTCGCTGGCCAGTGCGCTGGCCAGTGCCGAACCCGGCGCGCATGATCTGTGGCTGATCGACGTCAACCTGCCGGACGGCAATGGCGCGCAGCTGCTGCGCGAGCTGCGCCGATCCCATCCGGACACGCCGGCGCTGGCGCATACCGCCGACGGCGATGCCACCATCCACGCCCGCCTGCGCGAAGCCGGCTTCAGTGACACGCTGGTCAAGCCCCTCGGACGCGACCAGCTGCTGAAAGCAGTGCGCCGCGCCCTGGTCAACAGCCCGGCGGGAATTTTCGTGGCGCAGGCCCCGGCCGCCGTCGAACTGCAGGTGCAGGACTGGGACGAGACTGCGGCATTGGCCGCGCTCAATGGCCAGCGCAACCATCTGATCGCCTTGCGCGAGCTGTTCCTGGCCGAGTTGCCCGGTGTTCGCGACGCGGTCGAGCAGGCGGTGGACCAGCACGACGAGCGCCAGCTGCGCAGCCAGTTGCATCGGCTGCAGGCGAGCTGTGGCTTCGTGGGGGCGGCCCGGTTGGGCCGGGCCGTGCGCCAGCTGCATTACGCACCCGACTCCGGGCAGGCCCAGGCGGGGTTCCGCGACGCGGTAGCTGCCCTGCTGCATTGAGGGGTGTTCGGCAGGGCTGCGCCCTGCACCTGCCGAGGCTTCAAACCAAGGCAACAGCAAAAGCAAAAGCTGGCATTCCGTGGGTTGGCGGGGCGGTGTCGGAGTGCGGGGACGCCGTGAACCCATCCATGGGGGCTTGGCAGCCGCATCCATGCGGCTGACACCCCGCCCTCCGACATCGCCCCACCTCTGACAGTTTTCCGCGATCGGGTAGATCCACGCCATGCGTGGATGAATCTCTATCAGATATCGAAATCAATCTGGGGTCGGATCCGTTTTCCTGCGGAAAACGGATCCGACCCCACGCCGTTCCGACAGCTCGCGGAACACTGTCGAAGGCGGGGTGGGTCCGGTTGCGGGAGTGTCCGCGGCATGGATGCCGCGGCCAAGCCCCCAGGGATGGGTTTACGGCGTCTCCCGCAACCGGACCCACCCCGCCTACCCACGGATAGCCAGCTTTTGCCGTTGACGTTGATTCGGCTTCGGCTTCGGCTTCGGCAGGTGCAGGGCTGCAAGCCCTGCCGCACACCCCCTACCTGCGGGGCGCAAGCTGCTCGAGCATTTCCCAGGACTTCAGCCCGCGCGCGCCCAGGTGATGGGCCAGGACCCGCCGCATCGGCAGGCGCAGGCTGGCCAGATCGGCGGCATCTGGCTCCTCGTCGGCCGCCAGGGCCAGCAGCGCCGAGCCAGTGGCCGTCGCCCGGCGCTCCCCGCCACGCTCGCTCAGCAGGCGCTGCGCCCCCTCCTGCGGGTCCAGTTCGTAGCGCGCCGCCGGGTCGATGGGCTGGCCGTCGCTGGCACTGTCCAGCGCAAAGCCCAGGCCCAGCGCGGCCAGCAGCTCGCGTTCGTAGCGACGCAGGGTCCAGGCCAGCCCGGCACCTACCGCCAGCCGTGCGCGTGCTTCGCCGTAAGCCAGGTACAGCTCCGGCAGCGGGTCCTGGCGCGGGGCCAGGCGCAGGGTCAGTTCACTCAGGTAGAAGCCGGCCAGCATCGCCTGGCCGACCAGGCGTGGCGCCGCATCCAGCGCTTCGGCACCCCGCAGCTGGGCCAGTTCGCCGCGCTGCTGGGCACTGAAGCGGATCCACTGCAACGGCTGCAGGGCGGCGCGCAGCACCTGGCCCTTGGCGGTGGACACGCCGCGCGCGAGCAGTCCGATACGGCCGTGCTGCGCGCTCAACACTTCGACCAGCAGGCTGGTCTCGCGGTAGGCCCGTGCGTGCAGCACGAAGCCGGTGTCGTCCTCGATCATCATCGAAGCGACCGCGACCGCTTACTCGTAACCGAAGGCCTTCAGTGCGGCCTCGTCGTCGGACCAGCCTTCACGCACGCGCACCCAGGTTTCCAGGAACACCTTGGCTCCGAACAGGCGTTCCATCTGCAGGCGCGACTTGGCGCCGATCTCTTTCAGGCGAGCGCCGCCCTTGCCGATCACGATGGCCTTCTGGCCCTCGCGCTCGACCCAGATCACCGCACCGATGCGCAGCAGATTGCCGTCTTCGGTGAAGCGCTCGATCTCGACCGTGGTGGCGTAAGGCAGTTCCTCGCCGAGCTGGCGCATCAGCTGCTCGCGCACCAGTTCACCGGCCAGGAAGCGCTGGCTGCGGTCGGTGATCTCGTCCTCGCCGAACATCGGCGGGGCTTCGGGCAGCAGCTTCAGCACGTCGCGCACCAGCGCTTCCAGGCCGTTGCGCTTCTGCGCCGAGATCGGGTGCACCGCGGCGAAGTCGCGGCCTTCGGTCACCTGCTGCAGGAACGGCAGCAGCGCGCCCTTTTCCTTCAGGCGATCGATCTTGTTGACCACCAGCACCACCGGGATGCCGGCGTCGCGCAGCACGTTGAAGGCCAGGCTGTCCTCTTCGTCCCAGCGGCCGGCTTCGATCACCAGCAGGCCGGCGTCGACGCCCTCCAGCGAGCCGCGCGCAGCGCGGTTCATCACCCGGTTCATCGCCCGCTTCTGCACCTTGTGCAGGCCGGGAGTATCGACCAGCACCAGCTGGCCTTCCGGATAGGTGGCGATGCCCAGCAGGCGATGGCGCGTGGTCTGCGGGCGGTTGGAGACGATGCTGACCTTGGCGCCGACCAGGGCATTGGTCAGGGTCGACTTGCCCACGTTCGGGCGGCCGATGACGGCCACGCTGCCGCAATGATGGGGAGTTTGTTCGCTCACTTGGAATCCAGTTGTTCTAGGACGGCCGCAGCCGCCTGTTGTTCGGCAAGCCGCCGCGAGGGGCCTTCGCCCTCGGTGCTGGCGGCCGGGTCAGCTACGTTGCAGCGTACCCGGAAATGTTTGGCGTGGTCGTCACCGGATTCTGACACCAGTTCGTACTGCGGCAACGCCTTCTGTCGGGCCTGCAGCCATTCCTGCAGGCGGGTCTTGGGGTCCTTCTCGGGCCGGCCGGAGGCCGGCAGTGCCTCGATCGAAGCGCTGAACCAGGGCAGTACCACCGCCCGGCAGGCCTCGAAACCGGCATCCAGGTAGATCGCAGCCACCACGGCTTCCAGCGCATCGGCCAGGATCGAATCGCGGCGGTGGCCGCCGGACTTCATCTCGCCCGGCCCCAGCGTCAGGCGTTCGCCCAGCTGCAGCGTGCGGGCGATCAGCGCCAGCGCCCCCTCGCGCACCAGCTCGGCGCGGGCGCGGGTCAGCGCGCCCTCGTCGGTCTTGGGCCAGCGCTGGTACAGCGCTTCGGCCACCATCATGTTGACGATGCTGTCGCCCAGGAATTCCAGGCGCTCGTTGTGCGGCGCGCCGGCACTGCGATGGGTCAGCGCCTGCGTGAGCAGCGCCGGGTCGCGGAAGGGATGACCGATCAGGTCGCCACGTTGGAAAGGTTTATTCGGCACCGCTTCGGGTCAGGTCCTGGGATGAATCGAATTTGCCAACCACATCCAGGTTGCCGACCAGCGGACGGCGCACTTCGTAGTTGACCTTGAGGGTCCAGCCATTGTCGCGACGGTCGAACTTCACGTTGGCCGGCTTCACGTTTTCCGAATAGTTGATGTACAGGCGCTTGAAGAACAGATCCTGGATCCGGGCCGGCTCCATGCTGCCCACGCCCGGCTCGTTGGCCAGGCTCTTCATCGCCGAGCGCACCGCGTAATACTCCTGGTACATCGGGAACAGCTTCATGCCGATGTACAGGAAGAAACCGACCACGATCAGGACCGTCAGGAACGAGGTCAGGGTCATGCCACGCTGCGTGTTCATCGTCTTCATTGCGTTCTCCCCAGATACGCGTTGGATGTGAAGGTACTCAGTTGATGCCCGAGCCGATCCGCGACGGCTCGAAGCCATCCTTGCAGAACCAGCCCTGGCAGTTCAGCCAGATCAGGAAGGCCTTGCCGCGCAGGTTTTCTTCCGGCAGCAGCCCCCAGAAACGGCCATCATCGCTGTTGTCACGGTTGTCACCCATCACCAGGTACTTGCCGGCCGGCACGGTCCACTGGCCCTGGCCACGCGGGTAGTCGGTCTCCAGCACGGTGTGGGTGCGGCCCGGCAGGTGCTCGACCAGCAGGTTGGCACCCTCGCCCTGGCCCTTGTGCCCGGCATAGATGCCCTTGTTGTCGTACTTCAGCGGCTCGCCGTTGAGGATCACGCCGTCGCCTTCGAAGACCACGGTGTCACCCGGCACGCCGATCACGCGCTTGATGAAGTTCTCGCCCTTGGCCGGATCATTGTCGCTGTGGCCGGGGAAGTGGAACACCACCACGTCACCGCGCGACGGCTCGCCAAACGGCACGATCTTGGTGTTGCTGATCGGCAGGCGCAGGCCGTAGGAGAACTTGTTGACCAGGATGAAATCGCCGATCAGCAGGTTCGGCATCATCGAGCTGGACGGGATCTTGTACGGCTCGGCGATGAAACTGCGCACGATCAGCACGATCGCCAGCACCGGGAAGAACGCACGCGAGTAGTCCACCAGCACCGGCTCGGAGTCGAGCAGGCCCGCGCGCTGGGCGCGACGCTTGGCGAGGTACAGCTTGTCCGCGAGCAGGATCAGGCCCGAGGCCAGGGTCAGCACGACCAGGAGGATCTCAAACAGTTTCATTCAGGGTCCTTTGCAACGTCACCAGACGACCGGCCCTGCAGGGCCGGTGCGGGCCTTACTTGTTGTCCATCTGCAGGACGGCCAGGAACGCTTCCTGCGGAATCTCCACGCGTCCGACCTGCTTCATGCGCTTCTTGCCTTCCTTCTGCTTTTCCAGAAGCTTCTTCTTGCGCGAAACGTCGCCACCATAGCACTTGGCCAGCACGTTCTTGCGCATGGCCTTGACCGTGGTGCGGGCGATGATCTGCGAGCCGACGGCAGCCTGGATGGCCACGTCGAACATCTGGCGCGGGATCAGGTCCTTCATCTTCTCGCACAGTTCGCGGCCACGGCGATCGGCGTGGCTGCGGTGCACGATCAGCGACAGCGCATCGACCTTGTCACCGTTGATCAGCACGTCCACGCGCACGAACGGGCCTGCGTCGAAGCGCACGAAGTGGTAATCGAGCGAGGCATAGCCGCGGCTGACCGACTTCAGCTTGTCGAAGAAGTCCAGCACCACCTCGGCCATCGGCAGCTCGTAGCTGATCTGCACCTGGCTGCCCAGGTAGTTGATGCCGATCTGGCTGCCGCGCTTTTCTTCGCACAGCTTGATGATGTTGCCGATGTACTCCTCGGGGGTGAGCACGTTGGCGCGGATGATCGGCTCGCGGATCTCCTCGACCTGGTTCACCGGCGGCAGCTTGGCCGGGTTGTCCATGTTGATGATCGAGCCATCGGTCTTCAGGACCTCGTACACCACCGTCGGCGCGGTGCTGATCAGGTCCAGGTTGTATTCGCGTTCCAGGCGTTCCTGCACGATTTCCATGTGCAGCATGCCCAGGAAGCCGCAGCGGAAGCCGAAGCCCATCGCTTCGGAGCTTTCCGGCTCGAAGCGCAGCGCGGCATCGTTCAGGCGCAGCTTGTCCAGCGCTTCGCGCAGGTCCGGGTAGTCCTCGGCATCGACCGGGAACAGGCCGGCGAACACGCGCGGCTGCATTTCCTGGAAGCCCGGCAGCGGCTTGGGCGCCGGGTCGCCAGCCAGGGTGAGGGTGTCGCCGACCGGCGCACCATGCACGTCCTTGATGCTGGCGGTGACCCAACCCACTTCACCGGCACGCAGCGCCGGCAGCACTTTCCGCTTCGGCGTGAACACGCCGACGTTGTCGACCTGGTGGTTGCGGCCGGTCGACATCACCTGCAGCTTGTCACCGGCCTTGATCTCGCCCTGCATCACGCGCACCAGCGACACCACGCCGAGGTAGTTGTCGAACCACGAGTCGATGATCAGCGCCTGCAGCTTGTCGGTGTCGCGCGGCGCCGGCGGCGGAATGCGGTGCACGATCGCTTCCAGCACGTCCTGCACGTTCAGGCCGGTCTTGGCACTGACCGGCACGGCGTCGGAGGCATCGATGCCGATCACGGCCTCGATCTCGGCCTTGGCGCGCTCGATGTCGGCGGTGGGCAGGTCGATCTTGTTGATCACCGGCACCACTTCCAGGCCCTGCTCCACGGCGGTGTAGCAGTTGGCCACCGACTGGGCTTCCACGCCCTGCGCCGCATCGACCACCAGCAGCGCGCCTTCGCAGGCGGCCAGCGAGCGGCTGACTTCATAGGAGAAGTCGACATGCCCGGGGGTGTCGATGAAGTTCAGGTGGTAGGTCTGCCCGTCCTTGGCCAGGTAGGGCAGCGACACCGACTGTGCCTTGATCGTGATGCCACGCTCGCGCTCGATCGGATTGGAGTCGAGCACCTGCGCTTCCATCTCGCGGGCCTGCAGGCCACCACAGAGCTGGATGATGCGGTCGGCCAGCGTGGACTTGCCGTGGTCGACATGGGCGATGATGGAGAAGTTGCGGATGTTCCGCATCGAATCAGAAGACATAGGTGGCGGCGGCGCGCGGCGTCGTCAGGGTAACGGTCGATTATCGCATGCCCGGCGCCCCGCCGCGAAAACGGCCGCATCGTGCCCGCCCTGGAACGGCCGAAGCCCCGCCGGGGCGGGGCTTCGGGGGGAGACGCAGGCCGCCGGAGCGGCCCCGGCGGGCCTTACTGGCCGGCCTTGACCGCCACGAAGGCGCTGTTGCCGTTGGCCGTGCGGACCAGCAGCATCACTACGTCGTCCTTCTTGAAGCTGGACAGCGCCCGGTTCAGGGCATCCACGCTGCCGACTGCGACCCGGCCAACCTGCAGGATCACCATGCCCGGCGACAGCCCGGCATCACGCGCGGCCTGGCCCTTGACCGCAGTGATACGCACGCCTTCGTTGCCGTTGAGCCCGAACTGCTTGCGCTGGGCCGCGCTCAGGTCGCTCACGTCCAGCCCCAGCAGGGCATTGACGCCGGTCTGCGGCGCCGCCTCGGCCCCGCCGGCCGCCGGCCCGCGGGCAGTGGCCTGGCCGTCTTCACTCAGTGCGGTCAGGGTCGCGCTGAGGTCATGCGGCTTGCCGTCGCGGTACACCACCAGGTTGACCTTGCTGCCCGGCGCCATTGCACCGATCAGCGGCGGCAGATCGGACCAGCTGTTGACCGGGCTGCCGTTGACCGAGCGGATGACATCGCCCACCTGCACGCCCGCCTTGGCGGCCGCACTGCCGGCCACGATCTGGTTGACCAGGGCGCCACGGCTGTCCGGCAGGCCCAGGCCCTGCGCCTTCAGCGAATCGATCGGCTCGACCACCGCGCCGAGCTGGCCCCGGGTGACCTTGCCGCTCTTCTTGATCTGTTCGACCGCACTCATCGCCAGATCGATCGGGATCGCGAAGCTGATGCCCATGTAGCCGCCGGAGGCGGAGAAGATCTGCGAGTTGATGCCGACCACCTCGCCGCGGGTATTCAGCAGCGGGCCACCGGAATTGCCCTGGTTGATCGCCACGTCGGTCTGGATGAACGGCACGTAGCGCTGGTCGGGGCCCCCCGTACTGCGGCCGACGGCGCTGACCACGCCCGCGGTAACGGAATGGTCGAGGCCGAACGGCGAGCCGATCGCGACGACCCATTGGCCCGGCTTCAGGGTGTTGGAATCCCCCACGCGCACGGTCGGCAGGTTCTTGCCGTCGATCTTCAGCAGCGCAACGTCGTACTGCTGGTCGCTGCCCACCACCTTGGCGGTGAACTCACGGCTGTCGCCCAGCTTGACCTTCACGTCGCTGGCGTCGGCCACCACGTGGTAGTTGGTCAGCACATAGCCATCGGGCGAGATGATGAAGCCCGAGCCCATGCCACGGCCCTTGATGCTCGGGCCACCGTCCGGCCCACCCGGCCCCTGCCCCGGCATCGGGAAGTCGGGACCAAAGAAGCGGCGGAAGAACTCCGGCATGTCATCGTCGCCCATCGGGCCGCGCGCGGCCTGGCGGTTGTTGCGGACGATGGTGGTATCGACGTTGACCACGCCCGGGCCGACCTGTTCGACCAGGTTGGTGAAGTCGGGCAGGCCACTGACCAGCGGCTGCGCCGGTGCCCGCGCGGCCGCGGCTGGCGCGGGCTGGGTCTGCGCGACGGGCGCCGGCGCCTGCGCGCAGGCCGCCAGGGGAAGGGTCAGGGCCAGCAGGCCAATGGCCTGCGTGCGAAGTCGGGGAATCATCGGACGGCAACCTCCGGGTCGGATGGAAAGAGGAATACGGGCCCCGCCGACGGCGGGGCGTGAAGGCCCGGCTCAGTCGCGCGGGCGCGGCGGCACCGGCAGCTCGTCCTGCAGGCGCGGCTCGAACGGATAGAACGCCGCGCCGCCGGCATGGGCCGGGAAGCTGGCATTGAGTGCGCCACCGGCAGCGGGCGCCAGGCTGGAGCGCGGCCACGGCCGGGCCTGCAGTCCGCCCACCTCGCCGAACGGCAGGTTGCGGTTGGCGTTGGCCGGCACGGTCGGGGTCAACGGCGCCGGCGCTGCGGCGATGGCCCGTTGCGGGGCCTCATCGCGCTGCGCCGCACGCCCGGCCTGCTGGGTACGCGTGGCGCTGGCACGGCGGGCGTCCTGGCGGCGGCTGGAGGCGGCCATCGCCACGGCCGGCGCAGCAGCCACGGCCATCGCGGCCGTATCCACCGACGCCTCGGTCACCGCGGCCGGTGCGGTCGGTGCCGGCGCCAGTTCCGCCTGGCTGGCGATCACCTGCGGCGCCAGCGGTTCACCCGGCGTCGCCTCCTTCAGTTTCTCACCGCCGATGAACAGCGCGACGGCGGCCACCGACGCGGCCAGGGCGGCGCCGCCGCCCCAGGCCCGCCAGCCACCGCGGCGCACCTGGCGACGCGGCTCGGACGGTGGCACCGGCTCGGCGGCGATGGCAGCGGCCACGGCGGCGCTGAAGCCGGCCGGCGCCAGCGCCGGGGCCTGCCCGCGCATCACGTCGCCCAGCAGCTGCCAGCGCTCCTGGCAGCCGGCCAGTTCGGGGTCGTGCTCCATGCGGCGCAGCAGGAAGCGCGCTTCATCGGCACCGAGCTCGCCATCGACCAGCGCCGACAGCTGCTCGCGATGGCGCTGGTCCAGGCGCTGCCCGGCGGGCGATTGATGGTTCTGCGATTCGTTGAACGGGTTACTGGTCATACGCGGCTCTTCTCACGGGTGGCGCTGCCGATGTCCAACAGCGGCCGGAGTTCGGTGTCGATCGCCTCGCGCGCCCGGAAGATCCGTGAACGCACGGTGCCGATCGGGCACCCCATCTTCTGCGCGATATCCTCGTAGCTCAGGCCTTCCACCTCGCGCAGGGTGATCGCCGACCGGAGTTCTTCCGGCAGCGCGTTGACGGCCTTCATCACCGTCTGTTCCAGTTCCTGGCGCATCAACTCGCGTTCGGGCGTATCGGTGTCGCGCAGGCGGGTACCGCTGTCGAACTGTTCGGCATCGCCGATGTCGATGTCATCGGTCGGCGGCCGTCGATTGTGTGAAGCCAGGTAGTTTTTGGCGGTATTCACGGCGATTCGATGCAACCAGGTTGAGAACTGGGCATCGCCACGGAAACTCCCGATCGCGCGGTAGGCACGGATGAAAGTGTCCTGGGCGACGTCCTGACATTCGCTCCAGTCGGCGATGTAGCGACCGACCAGGGCCACGACCCGATGCTGGTACTTGCGCACCAGGACATCGAACGCGGCACTCTCGCCGTGCTGCACGCGCCGGACCAGCTCCAGATCCAGCTCCTGAGGTGTATCAACATCGGCCATGAGGGGCCGCACTCCTGTCAGCCCAACCGACGTCGGGCAATGAGACTGCCAATCCCGGGAAAAGTTCAGTCGCCGATCACCTGGCGCCGCACCAGCTTTTAACCACCGTTCCGTTAGCGTTCCGGTCCACGGCCATGGATCCGGGGACGCCACACCCCTGCTATTGGGATTTGACGCGGGGGAAACAACCTCTGGATCATAGCCGCTTCTCCATACACAACCGGATGGAACGTCCATGCTCTCAGGCTTCGATGGTCTCCGCTTCAGCCACTGGCACCCCGAGATCCGCGACGACGGCGTGGTGGTTCTCTCCCTGGATCGCCAGGACAGCAGCGTCAATGCGATGTCGCAGGACGTGCTGCTGGAACTGGGCGACCTGCTTGAGCGCATTGCCCTGGACCCGCCCAAGGGCGTGGTCATCCAGTCGTTGAAGAAGGCCGGCTTCATTGCCGGTGCCGACCTGAAGGAGTTCCAGGAATTCGATCGGCGCGGCACCGTCAACGACGCGATCCGTCGCGGCCAGGCCACGTACCAGAAGCTGGCCGAGCTGCCCTGCCCTACGGTGGCCGCCATCCACGGCCACTGCCTGGGCGGCGGCACCGAGCTGGCGCTGGCCTGCCGCTACCGTGTGGCGTCCAATGACAGCAGCACCCGCATCGGCCTGCCGGAAACCCAGCTGGGCATCTTCCCCGGCTGGGGCGGCAGCGCGCGCCTGCCGCAGCTGGTGGGCGCTCCCGCAGCGATGGACATGATGTTGACCGGCCGTACCCTGTCGGCCTCGGCCGCGCGTGGCATCGGCTTGGTCGACAAGGTGGTGGCACCGGCAGTGGTGCTCGACACCGCCGTGGCGCTGGCCCTGTCCGGCACCACCCGCCCGTTCAAGCAGCGCGCCACCGCGTGGGCCACCAACACCTGGCTGGCGCGCACGCTGCTGGCCCCGCAGATGGTCAAGCAGGTCGCGCGCAAGGCGAAGAAGGACCAGTATCCGGCGCCGTATGCGCTGATCAGCACCTGGCAGCGCAGCGGCGGCAAGCCGATCCAGGCCCGCCTGGACGCCGAACGCCGTGCGGTGGTGAAGCTGGCGAGCACGCCGACCGCGCGCAACCTGATCCGCATCTTCTTCCTGACCGAACGCCTGAAGGGCCTGGGCGGCGGTGATTCCGGCATCCGCCACGTGCACGTGGTCGGTGCTGGCGTGATGGGCGGTGACATCGCCGCATGGGCCGCCTACAAGGGCTTCGAGGTGACCCTGCAGGACCGCGAGCAGCGCTTCATCGACCCGGCCATGGAGCGCGCGCAGGCGCTGTTCGCCAAGAAGGTGCGCGATGAAAGCAAGCGCCCTGCCGTGGCCGCGCGCCTGCGCGCCGACCTGGAAGGCCACGGTGTGGCCGAGGCCGACCTGGTGATCGAAGCGATCATCGAGAACCCTGAGGCCAAGCGTGCGCTGTACCAGACGCTGGAACCGAAGATGAAGCTGGACGCGCTGCTGACCACCAATACCTCGTCGATTCCGTTGGTGGAACTGCGCGACCACATCCAGCGCCCGGCGCAGTTCGCTGGCCTGCACTACTTCAATCCGGTCGCGCAGATGCCGCTGGTGGAGATCATCCACCACGACGGCATGGCGCCGGAAACCGAGCGCCGCCTGGCCGCGTTCTGCAAGGCGCTGGGCAAGTTCCCGGTGCCGGTGGCCGGCAGCCCGGGCTTCCTGGTCAACCGCGTGCTGTTCCCGTACATGCTGGAAGCGGCCACCGCCTATGCCGAGGGCATTCCGGGCCCGGTGATCGACAGGGCTGCGGTGAAGTTCGGCATGCCGATGGGCCCGATCGAGCTGATCGACACGGTCGGCCTGGACGTGGCCGCCGGCGTCGGCCGCGAACTGGCGCCGTTCCTGGGCCTGCAGATCCCGGCCGCGCTGCAGACGGTGGAACCGGACAAGCGCGGCAAGAAGGATGGCCAGGGCATCTACACCTGGGAGAACGGCAAGCCGAAGAAGCCGGACGTGGCCAGTGACTACCAAGCCCCGGCCGATCTGGAGGACCGCCTGATCCTGCCGCTGTTGAACGAAGCGGTGGCCTGCCTGCACGAGGGCGTGGTGGCCGACGCGGACCTGCTGGATGCTGGCGTGATCTTCGGTACTGGTTTCGCGCCGTTCCGCGGCGGTCCGATCCAGCACATCCGCGCGGTCGGTGCCGATGCGATCGTCGAGCGGCTGAAGGCGCTGCAGCAGCGCCACGGCGACCGCTTCGCCCCGCGCCCGGGCTGGGACAACCCCGCCCTGCGCGAACCGGTGGTCTGAGTTTATCGGCCGGGCCTGCGGCCCGGCCCCCGCAGAGGCAACGTCAAGTTCCACAGCAGAAGCCAGAGCCAAAGCGGCTCTGGCTTTTCTGTTTGTTGGGCGGGGCGGTGTCGGGTTGCGGGGACGCCGTAAACCCGTCCTTGGGGGCTTGGCCGCGGCATCCATGCCGCGGACACCCCGCAACCCGACACCGCCCCACCCCTGACAGTTTCCCGGTGACGGTGGGTGAACTGCGATGGCTGTAGGTGTCGACCTTGGTCGACACCAGGAGCGAAGCGACCCGCGTTTGATTTTGATTTTCTTTTTTCTTCTCCGTGGCTGGACGCACACGGAAACTGTCAGAGGTCGGGCGGGTGGGTTGCGCAGGACCGTTGGCGCCATGGATGGCGCCATCGAGCCCCCATGGGTGAGGGCGCTTTGCTTGCGAAGCACTGCTTCGCAAGCGCCCGAACGCACAGCCGCCAGCGGCTGGGCCGGACCGCGGAGCGGGGTTTACGGCGTGTCCTGCGCAACCCACCCGCCCGGCCAAGCGCGGCTTTTGATCTTGCTTCCGCCTTCAGCGCCCCCCCCACAGCCACGAGGGGCTGCGCCGTTGGCTGGAACAACCTGTTACCCATACGGGGAATGCCCCCGTCACAGCTGCATGCGATGCTGACCGCCTGATCCCTGCCAGCGAGAACGCCCGCATGACCACCATCATCGCCCCGCGCGTGCACGACATCGGCGGCCTGGAAGTCCGTCGCGCCGTCCCCACCCTGCAGGCGCGCAGCATCGGTTCGTTCGTGTTCGTCGACCAGATGGGTCCAGCACTGATGCACCCGGGCACCGCCATCGACGTGCGTCCGCACCCGCACATCGGTCTGGCCACCGTCACCTACCTGTGGTCGGGCGCGATCGGGCACCGCGACACGCTGGGCTCGGATCAGGTGATCCGCCCCGGTGACGTCAACTGGATGACCGCCGGCCGCGGCATCGCCCATTCCGAGCGGACGCCGCAACCGGACCGCGACCATGACAATCCGATCCACGGCATGCAGACCTGGGTCGCGCTGCCGAAGTCGCACGAGGAAATCGAGCCGGCGTTCTACCACCATGCCGCTGCCACCCTGCCCGAGCAGCGCCGCAACGGCGCCTGGCTGCGTGTGATCGCCGGCCGCGCCTACGGCGAGGAATCGCCGGTGAAGGTGTTCGCCGACACCCTCAACGTGGCCATCGATCTCGACCCCGATGCCGAAATCGATATCGACGACGGCCACCGCGAGCGCGCGCTGTACATCCTCGAAGGCGAGGCGCAGCTGGATGGCGTGGACATTCCTGCGCAGCACCTGGTGATTCCCGAGGCCGGCGCACGCGGCCGCCTGCGCGCGAAGACGCCGGTGAAGGCGATGCTGTTTGGCGGTGAGCCGCTGGATGGCCCACGCCACCTGTGGTGGAACTTCGTGTCCAGCTCGAAGGAGCGCATCGAGCAGGCCAAGCACGACTGGGAGGCCGGTCGCTTCGGCACCATCCCCGGCGACGACAAGGAATTCATCCCGCTGCCGCAGTACTGAACATCGCGTGTTGCACACATCCGAAGGTGTATCCCTGCACCCGGCGTTGACGCTACAGTCACCCGCTGATCACTGAAATGTGACATAAATCACACTTTAGACCGTCAAAGGAGTGCAACACATGAGCATGGGTAAACGCTTGTCCGCCGAATTCCTCGGCACGTTCTGGCTGGTTCTGGGGGGCTGTGGCAGTGCGGTGCTGGCCGCCAAGTTCGGTGGCGACGGCAATCCGCTGGGGATCGGCTTCCTGGGCGTGGCGCTGGCCTTCGGCCTGACCGTGGTGACCGGCGCCTATGCGTTCGGCCATATCTCCGGCGCGCACTTCAACCCGGCAGTCAGCGTCGGGCTGTGGGCCGGTGGTCGCTTCCCCACCAGGGATCTGGTGCCGTACATCATCGCCCAGGTTGCCGGCGGCCTGCTGGCCGGCTTCATCCTGCTGCAGATCGCCTCCGGCGCCAGTGGCTTTGCCATCGATGGCAGCCAGGCGGGTGCGTTCGCCAGCAATGGCTATGGCGCGCTGTCGCCCGGTGGATACAGCGTGGCAGCCGCCTTCCTGTGCGAAGTGGTGCTGACGGCGGTGTTCCTGATCGTGATCATGGGTTCCACCCACGGCAAGGCACCGGCCGGTTTCGCCCCGCTGGCCATCGGCCTGTCGCTGACCCTGATCCACCTGATCAGCATTCCGGTCACCAACACCTCGGTGAACCCGGCCCGCTCCACCGCCGTGGCCTTCTTTGCCGGCAGCGGCGCGGTCAGCCAGCTGTGGCTGTTCTGGGTCGCCCCCCTGCTGGGCGGCGCGATCGGCGGCCTGATCTACAAGTGGATCGGCAACGACCGCTGATCCATGAGGCACCCATTGCGGCCGCCCTGCGGCCGCAATGGTTACGTCTGTAACCGCGAATTGTGCGATTGCTCACGTTCCGTTAAGGTTGAGTTGACCATCCGTGCACATGCCGGAAGGGGCGGCATCCGGGGATGGGATGCCATGCCGCCGGGCCTGCTGGCGGAGCCAAACAACTCATCACCTTGGGGGATGCATGAAGTTCGTGCCTGTCATCTTGTCGAGCCTGTTGTTCGCCGCGGCCCAGGCCGCCGCGCAGGCACCGTCCGAATGTCCTTCGCTGCCGGCCAGCAGCGGCCTGCAGTGGCAGCAGCAGGTGCAGGCCGATTTCCTGGTCTGCCGCGCCAGCACCGCTGACGGTCGTGAAGTGCTGAGCCTGATGCTCAGCGCGCGTGATCCCGCCATTCCGTTGAACCGCTCGCTGCGCCAGGAAAAAGGCAGCTTCGGCGGTGAATCGCTGTACTGGTACCAGCCCGACCTGGGCGGCCAGCAACCGCCGGGTTACGCCGAACGGCGCATCAGCGTGGTCAAGATCGACAAAGGGCGTTACGCGCAGATTGCGCTGTATCCGGACAGCGCGCAGGAGCTGGGCTCACTGCAACAGCTGGCGCAGGGCATGAGCCTGACGCCGTCAGCCGTGGCCGCCGGGCGCTGAAGGTGACGGGGATGACTGCCTGGCAGCATCCCCGCAATACACCTCGATCCGCAGGTAGTGCCGGCCGCTGGCCGGCAAACCCTTCGATCCTGATCAAAAGCAGTTGCCGGCCAGTGGCCGGCACTCCCTCAGAACCTGCCTTCCTGGAAATCGACGAAGGCCTGCATCAGTTCCTGCCGCGTGTTCATCACGAACGGGCCGTGCCGCATCACCGGCTCGCGCAACGGACGGCCGGCCACCAGGATCAGCCGCGCGCCTTCGCTGCCGGCCGACACGTGCAGCTGTTCGCCACCGCCCAGCACCGCCAGTTCCTGGCGCGCGACATCGCGGGCGGCATCCTGCTCGCCCACCGTCAGCGCACCTTCGAACACGTAGGCAAAAGCGTTGTGGCCCTCCGGCAGCGTGTAGGTCCAGGCGTGGTCGGGCGACAGCGCGATGTCGAGGTAGAGCGGCTCGGTGGCCGGCTGCACGATCGGGCCGCGGGTGCCATCGACCGTGCCGGCGATCACCTTCACTTCCACACCGGCGGCCGGCTGCACCACGGGAATGCGCTCGGGCGCGAACTCCTGGTACTTCGGGTCGGTCATCTTCTCCTTCGCCGGCAGGTTCACCCACAGCTGGAAGCCGCGCATCTGACCGCTTTCCTGCTCGGGCATCTCCGAGTGCACCAGGCCGCGGCCAGCGGTCATCCACTGCACGCTGCCCGGGGTCAGCAGGCCTTCGTTGCCGTGGTTGTCGCGATGCCGCATGCGTCCATCGAGCATGTAGGTAACGGTCTCGAAACCGCGATGCGGGTGTTCCGGGAAGCCGGCGATGTAGTCCTCGGCCCGGTCGGTGCCGAATTCATCGAGCAGCAGGAACGGGTCCAGGTCCGGCAGCGTCGGGCCGCCGATGACGCGGGTCAGGCGCACGCCGGCACCGTCGGAGGTGGGCATGCCACGGATGGTCCGCAGCACGCGGACCGGTTCGGGAAGGCTCATGGCGACTCCTGTTGGATGGATGCCGGTCAAGATGGACGCCACGCGGCCTCACGCCAATGGATGGCACCGCAACCGATTGTTCCATCCCTGATGTTCGCTGCACGTCAGCGCCACCGTCGTACGACCAAAGTACTACCGCCGATTCGTCCTGTGCCAATTGACCCTGTCGAGGGCACGCGGGACTCTTTGACTGTCTTTCCGGGAGAGAGCACCTCATGAAAGGGTTTTCCAAACTGGGCTGGGCGGTACTCGCCCTGCTCGGCGCATTCTGTCTGGGCACCGTGGCCCTGCGCCGCGGCGAGTACATCAACGCACTGTGGATCGTGGTGGCCGCGGTCTCGCTGTACTTGGTCGCCTACCGCTTCTACAGCCTGTTCATCGCCAACAAGGTGATGCAGCTGGATCCGACCCGGGCCACCCCGGCGGTGATCAACAACGATGGCCTGGACTACGTGCCGACCAACAAGCACGTCCTGTTCGGCCACCACTTCGCCGCCATTGCCGGTGCCGGCCCGCTGGTCGGCCCGGTGCTGGCCGCGCAGATGGGCTACCTGCCCGGCCTGCTGTGGCTGGTGGTGGGCGTGGTGCTGGCCGGCGCAGTGCAGGACTTCATGGTGCTGTTCCTGTCCAGCCGTCGCAACGGCCGTTCGCTGGGCGACCTGGTGCGCGAAGAGATGGGCCAGGTGCCCGGGACCATCGCGCTGTTCGGCGCGTTCCTGATCATGATCATCATCCTGGCGGTGCTGGCGATGGTGGTGGTCAAGGCGCTGGCCGAAAGCCCGTGGGGTATGTTCACGGTGATCGCGACGATGCCCATCGCGATCCTGATGGGCGTGTACATGCGCTACATCCGCCCCGGCAGGATCGGCGAGATCTCGGTGGTCGGCCTGATCCTGCTGCTGGCCGCGATCTGGTACGGCGGCAAGGTCGCCGCCGACCCGGTGTGGGGGCCGGCGTTCACCTTCACCGGCACCCAGATCACCTGGATGCTGATCGGTTACGGCTTCGTCGCTTCGGTGCTGCCGGTGTGGCTGCTGCTGGCCCCGCGTGATTACCTGTCGACCTTCCTCAAGATCGGCACCATCATCGCGCTGGCCATCGGCATCCTGGTGGTCATGCCGGAACTGAAGATGCCGGCGCTGACCCAGTTCGCCGCCAGCGGTGATGGCCCGGTGTGGAAGGGCGGCATGTTCCCGTTCCTGTTCATCACCATCGCCTGCGGCGCGGTATCCGGTTTCCACGCGCTGATTTCCTCCGGCACCACGCCGAAGCTGCTGGCCAATGAAGCGCACATGCGCTACATCGGCTACGGCGGCATGCTGATGGAATCGTTCGTGGCGGTGATGGCACTGGTGGCGGCCTCGATCATCGATCCGGGCATCTACTTCGCGATGAACAGCCCGGCGGCGGTGATCGGTGCCGATGCGGCCTCGGCGGCGCACTACATCACCAACACCTGGGGCTTCACCATCACGCCCGAGCAATTGACCGCGACCGCGGCGGCCATTGGTGAACCGACCATCCTGCATCGTGCAGGTGGTGCGCCGACCCTGGCGGTGGGCATCGCGCAGATCCTGCATGAAGCGATACCCAGTGGCAGCGACGCGATGATGGCGTTCTGGTACCACTTCGCGATCCTGTTCGAAGCGCTGTTCATCCTGACCGCAGTGGATGCCGGCACCCGTGCGGGCCGCTTCATGCTGCAGGACCTGCTGGGCAACTTCGTGCCGGCCCTGAAGAAGACCGAGTCGTGGACCGCCAACATCATCGGTACCGCCGGCTGCGTGGCGCTGTGGGGCTACCTGCTCTACACCGGCGTGGTCGACCCGTTCGGCGGCATCCAGACCCTGTGGCCGCTGTTCGGCATCTCCAACCAGATGCTGGCCGGCATCGCGCTGATGCTGGGCACGGTGGTGCTGTTCAAGATGAAGCGTGACCGCTATGCGTGGGTCACCGCGGTACCGGCAGTGTGGCTGCTGATCTGCACCACCTACGCCGGCTTCATCAAGATCTTCGACAGCAATCCGGCGCAGGGCTTCCTGGCGCAGGCACACAAGTTCCAGGCGGCGCTCGCCAGCGACACCATCACGGCACCGGCCAAGTCGGTGGCGCAGATGAAGCAGATCGTGGTCAACGCCTACGTCAACACCGGCCTGACCGCGCTGTTCCTGCTGGTGGTGGGTGCGGTGCTGGTGTATTCGATCAAGACCATCCTGGCGGCACGCCGCAATCCGCAGCGCAGCGACCGCGAGACCCCGTACGTGGCACTGAAGCCGCATGAAATGGTGGACCTGTGATGAGCACGCAACTGGTTCCCGTGGGGCAGTACCAGGCGCACCGCCGCATCTGGCGGCGCCTGGTGCAGACCGCACGGCTGTGCTGTGGCATTCCCGATTACGACAACTACGTCCGGCACATGCTGGAAAAGCACCCGGACCAGGAGCCGATGGACTACAAGACGTTCTTCCGCGAGCGCCAGGAAGCGCGCTACGGCGGACGCAACGGTGGCCGCTGCTGTTGAGGAGTGAGGTGGGCGCCGGGCTTGCAGCCCGGCCCCCACCTTCAACAGATTTCCGGTGACGGCGAGAAGCATCAGGGGTCAGATCCGTTTCTTCCGGGAAACGGATCTGACCCCTTCTTTGTTCATGGGTCTCGATGAAGTGCATCCACGCATGGCGTGGACCTGCCGCCGATCGAGGGAAAGCGCAGCCAGGGCCCCCCCACTCAGCCGTTGGCCATCCACTTCAGGATCAGGCCGGTGACATACGCCAGCCCGGTACCGGTGGCATAGCCCACGGTACCCAGCAGCACGCCCACCGGCGCCAGCGTCGGGTGGAACGCCGCGGCCACCACCGGTGCCGACGCCGCCGCGCCGATGTTGCCCTGCGAACCGATCGCAAAGAAGAACAGCGGCGCGCGCAGCAGCTTGGCTACCCCCCACAGCACCAGCACGTGCGTGGCCATCCAGATCGCGCCGAGCAGGAACAGCCACGGCCGATCCAGCAGCGACAGCAGGTTCATCTGCATGCCGATGCAGGCGATCAGGAAGTACAGGAACACCGTGCCCAGTCGCGAAGCGCCTGCTGCTTCCAGCCGGCGTGCACGGGTGAAGCTCAAGCCCAGGCCCATCGCCGTGGACAGCAGGATCACCCACACGAACTGGCTGTCCAGGCTGAACTGGCTGGCCCAGCTGACGTTGGCCTTGAACCAGCCCGACAGCGGTGCGGCGATGGCGTGGGCCAGGCCGACGCCCCCCAGTGCCACGCCGACGATCACCATCAGGTCGGTCATGCTGGGAATGCGCGCGTTCTGTGCCTCGTAGGCGCTGATCCGTGCCTTCATCTCGTCGATGGCGCGGGTATCGGCCCCGTTGCGGGTGTCGATCTGCTGCGCGCGGTTGGCCAGGAACAGCAGGATCGCCATCCACAGGCTGGCACAGGCCACGTCGACCACGGCGAACTGGCCGAAGGTGGTGGCGTCGGTGCCGAACACCTCGCGCATGGCCACCATGTTGGCGCCACCCCCGATCCAGCTGCCGGCCAGCGCGGCCATGCCGGCCCAGGTATCACCGGCCACGGTTTCCGGGTGGATCAGCTTCATCAGCTGGAACGAGATGATCGCACCGAGCATGATGCCGGCCGTACCGGCGCAGAACACGATCAGCAGCTTCGGGCCGAGCTTGGCGATGCCTTTCAGGTCGATCGACAGCGTCAGCAGGACCAGCGCGGCCGGCAGCAGCACGTCACGCGCGACCGGGTTGTACAGCGAGGTGTTGTGGCCATCGATGACACCGGCGGTGTTGTAGATGGCGGGGATGAAGTAGCACAGCAGCAGGGCCGGCACCCAGGCGAAGATCTTCTTCAGCAGCGGCGTCGGACCACTGGCGGCCCAGAAGATCAGGGCCAGGGTGGCGGCAATCAGGCCCAGTCCAACGATGTCGTTGCTGATCAGGGCAGGAGCGGGTTCGGTCGGCATGGGATCCTCTGTCGATCGAAAGAGCGGAAAAAAAAGCGCCGCATAAAGCGGCGCAGGTTGAGATTAACATTGTCTTCACGCCGGGTCATGCGGCAGTGCGCAGCGGGCGGGAGCCGGTCAGGCGGGGCGCGAAGCGCCGAAGTCCAGGGTGACGCGCGTCCCGCGCGGTTCGCAGGGATGCAGCTGCAGGGTCCAGCCCAGGTGTTCGCACAAGCGCGCAATCAGGTCCAGCCCGATACCGCCGCCACGATCGGCGCGTCCGCCACGGGCCATGCGCGCGTGGATGGCAGCGATCTCCTCCGGGCTCATGCCATGGCCCGGGTCCTGCAGGGTCAGCACCGCCGACGGGCTCAGCTGCAGTTCGATATGGCCGCGACCGCTGTTCTCGATGGCATTGCGCAGCAGGTTGCCGATCGCCGCCTGCACCACCGCCATCGGCGCGACGATATCCACCGGTGCGGCCTGGATGCCGATGCTCAGGTCCTTGTCGCCGAGCAGGTGGCGATGGTCGTCGACGATTTCCGGCAGCAGCTGGTCCAGCGCGATACGCTCGGCACGCGCGGCCAGGCGCGCCGGGTCACGTGCCAACACCAGCAGCAGCTCGATCAGCTGCTCCACGCTCTGCGCGGTGCGCAGCACCCGCTGCATCTGCTGGCGGGCGCGCTCGGGCAGGCCCGGTTGCTCCAGTGCCAGTTCGGCGGCACCGGTCATCACCGCGATCGGCGTGCGCAGTTCGTGGCTGGTGGTGCTGATGAAGACCCGCTCGCGCTCGACGAACTGCTCGTTGCGGTCAAGGTAATCGTTCAACGCATCGGCGATGGTGTGCAGCTCGGAACTGCCGCGCGGGTCGACCTCGATACGCTGGCCCTGCACCCCTGGGCGCAGGGCGCCGATGTGCTGGGCCAGCAGGCTCAGCGGGCGCACCATGCGCTCCATGCCGAACGACGCCATCAACACGGTGACGAAGATCATGATCACCCCGGCCAGCATCACCCAGCGCGTGGCGAACTGCTCCAGGTCGTGGAAGTCGGAGATGTCCAGCGCCAGCGCCACCCGCCCCATCGAGCCGGTGTCGCGCACCATCACTGCGGTCTGCCGGTCCTTGATCGGCACGCCGTCGTGCAGCCCCGGGTGCAGCGTGCGCACGCTCTCGGGCATGTTGCCCTCGTCGAAGCGGAACAGGCTGAGCGTGTCCGAGTCCTGCCAGCGGTAATGGGGCTCGTGCTCGGTGTGGTCGACAATGCTGTCCAGTTCGGAATTGAGCAGTGCGCGCCAGGCCGCATGCTCGGCGTGCTCGTGCACGTAGTTGCCAACGCTGAACACGGCGATCGACAGCAGGGCCAGATAGCCCAGCAACCACCACACCACGCGCCGGTACAGCGGGCCCGGCTTACGCGCCTTCATCATCGTCCTTGCCTGCATCACTGGCGGCGGTCACCGCCAGGCGATAACCGACCCGCGGCAGGGTGTGGATCAGCTTGTCGGCGAATGGGCCGTCGACGCTGCGCCGCAGTTCGTAGACATGTGAGCGCAGCAGATCGCCATCGGGTGGCTCGTCGCCCCACAGGGCGAACTCCAGCTGCTGGCGGGTCACCGCGCCCGGGCTGGCCCGCATCAGCACCTCCAGCAGCTTGCGGCAGGCCGGGTACAGATGCAGCACCTGGCCGCCACGCTGGGCCTCCAGGGTCGCCAGGTCCAGCACCAGGTCGCCGACCTGCAGGCGCTTGCGCGGATTGCGTCCCTGCGCACGCGTCAGCAGTGCCTCCAGCCGCACCTCCAGTTCGGGGAGGGCGAACGGCTTGGTGAGGTAATCGTCGGCCCCCGCGCGGAAGCCGGTGATCTTGTCCGGCAGCTCGTCGCGCGCAGTCAGCATGATCACCGGCACCTCCGAAGCGTGCTCGGCGCGCAGGCGACGCAGCACCTCCGGCCCCTCCATGCGCGGCAGCATCCAGTCCAGGATCACCGCGTCGTAGGGGTGGCTGCCGGCCAGGTGCAGGCCGGTGATGCCGTCCGGGGCCACGTCGAGCACGTGCCCGCGCGACTCGAAGTAGTCGAACAGGTTGGCCACCAGCTGGCGGTTGTCCTCGATCACCAACAGACGCATGCACGAAAGATCCACGGAAGTTCGTACCATGGTAGCGCTGACCATGTCGGAATGCGGTCGCCGTGCGCCCGCTCCGACGCCTTTCCTACCCCTGCCACGTCAGAGTGGCCGTTTTGCTCCCGGAGCCTGCCGTGCCCGTAGCCCTGCCCCGCCATTGGCGCCTGCCCCTGTTGTGGCTGCTGATCATCGCTGCGTTGGCCGCCGGCATCGGCCTGCGCCAGCCGCAGCCGCCGGACGAGCCGCGCTTCGTGCTGGCGGCCCGCACCATGGTCGAAAGCGGGGAATGGCTGCTGCCGCACCGGGGCGTGGAGCTGTACGCGGAGAAGCCGCCGGTCTTCATGTGGCTGCAGGCGGCCGCCTACGAACTGGTCGGCAGCTGGCAGTGGTCGTTCCTGCTGCCGTCGCTGCTGGGCGCCCTGCTGAGCCTGTGGCTGGTTTCGGACCTGGCACGGCGGCTGTGGTCACCCCGGCATTCCCTGTATGCCCTGGCGGCGCTGTTCTGCACCCTGCAGTTTGGCCTGATGGCCAAGCGCGCGCAGATCGACATGGTGCTGGTGGGCATGACCACGGTGGCCCTGTGGGGCCTGATGCGCCACCTGTGCGAGCGCCGCAACCTGCCCGCACTGTGGCTGGCCGGCTTCGCGGCGGGCCTGGGCACGGTGACCAAGGGTGTGGGTTTCCTGCCGCTGCTGATGGTGCTGCCGTGGTTCGGCTGGTGGCTGTACCAGCGTCGCCGCGGCCACCGGGTGGACGGTCCGCACCCGGCAACGCTGCTGTGGCTGATCCCGGCCTTCCTGCTCGGCGTGGCGGTATGGCTCGCCCCGCTGGGCTGGGCCCTGTTGCATGAGCCCAGTGCGGCCCTGCAGTCGTATGCCCACGAACTGTTGTTCAAGCAGACCGGAACACGCTATGCCAACGCTTGGCACCACCGCCAACCGGTCTGGTATTACCTGCAGGTGATCCTCACGCTGTGGCTGCCGGGCAGCCTGCTGCTGCCGATGCTGTTCAAGCCGTGGTGGCGCCGCATCCGCCGTGGCGACCGTCGCCAGTGGCTGCTGCTGGGCTGGGCCGTTCTGGTGCTGGTGTTCTTCAGCGCCAGCCCGGGCAAGCGCGAGGTCTATGTACTGCCGATGCTGCCGGCAATGGCGCTGGCGGTGGCCCCGTTGTTGCCAGGGCTGCTGCGCCGGTTGTGCGTGCGGCGCTACCTGTTCGGCTACAGCGTCGTGCTGATGCTGGCCACCGGCGTGCTCGGCGTGCTGCTGCTGACCGAACACCCCTGGGCCCTTGCGCAGCTTGAGCGCCGGGCAATGCCGGATACGCTGCTGCCGGTGCTCGGCGATGGCCTGCTGACCTTCGCCATCGCCCTGGCCACGCTGATCGTGTGGCTGCGGGTGCGCCGTGCGGCAACCCTGGTGCTGTTGGCCCACGGCATGCTGTGGATGCTCTACGGCCTGGTGCTGATCCCGGCGCTGGACCCGTACGCGTCGGCGTCCGCGGTGATGCGCCGGGTGGGCGCGAGGATCGGCCCCGATGCAGAGCTGGCGCTGGTCGCCTGGCGCGAACAGAACCTGCTGCAGGCCGACCGCCCGGTGCGCGAGTTCGGCTTCAAGCGGCCCTGGGCCGAGCAGTGGCACGATGCCGGCCCCTGGCTGGCCGAGGCGCCGGACAAGCGCTGGTTGCTGGTGCTGGACGAGGCAATGAGTCCCTGCGTGGACCCGGCCAAGGTGATCGATATCGGCATCGCCAACAGGAATCGTTGGCAACTGCTTCCCGGCTCCGCATGGAACCCGGAATGCCACGCCGAACGGACAGGATCGACCGCAGACGAAGACTGAACGTTGACGTGCGCCGGGGAGTCATTAACCCGGCGCGAACGGGCGTCCGACCCTTCTCCGACATCAAGGTGACGAGCATGAGCGCGGATTCCCGAACCGCCCCTTCCCAGCATGCCCGTTCGTCCCATTGATGCGGTTGCGCCGCCTTCGACATCGCCACTGGCGTCAAGATTCGCCGTAACTCACTTCTGGCTGCCTGTCGCAATCGGTCTGCCCGTGTTTACGCTGCTGATGGGTTTCGGCGGCGATCAATGGGTGGCCGATCACCTGTTCCGCCTTGAAGGTGGCCACTGGGCGTTACAGGACGCCTGGGTCACCCGCACGGTGGTGCACAAGGCCGGCAAATGGCTGAGCACGTCGGCGGCGCTGGTCGCGATCCTGTTGTGCGTGCATCACTGGCGCAAGGGAGGCGATCGCACCCTGCGATGGGCGCTGCTTTATGTCGTAATTGCCATGGCGCTGGGGACGGGCGTGATCTCCCTGCTGAAGGCCCTGGTGCCCATGGACTGTCCCTGGGACCTGCTGCGCTACGGTGGCCATCAGCCCTATATCGGCCTTTTCACGCAGCGCCCGGCCGGGATGGCCGCCCAGGCGTGCTTCCCTGCCGGCCACGCCAGCGCGGGCTATGCGTGGCTGTGCCTGTACTATTTCGCCCTGCTGTGGCGCCCGTCGTGGCGCTGGGCTGGGTTGTGGATCGGCCTCGGCACCGGCCTGGTGTTCGGCATCAGCCAGCAGCTGCGCGGCGCGCATTTCCTTTCGCATGATGTTGCCACCGCGTTGATATGTTGGCTGCTGTCACTCGGCCTGTACCTGATCGTCAAAGGCATCCTGATCCGCCATCCGCTGGACCGTCCCAACCGCCAGGAGGCAAACGCATGAGTGCATCGGTCCAACGCCCCGCCCGCCCTTCTGCGCTGGCGGGTCTTCGCCACTGGCGGCCACAGCTGTCCACCGAAGCACTGATCGCGTTCACCAGCCTGTTCTTCGCGGTGGCCGGCAACGGCCTGTTCTGGCACAGCGCGATGGCCAGCCATCCGGGCAGCCTGCGCTACGCGCTGTCGCTGCTGCTGTTGCTGCTGGGTGCGCACGGCGTGCTGCTCGGCATCCTGGTCTGGCGCTGGAATGCCAAGGTGGTGATCGGCCTGCTGCTGCTGGTGACCGCGTTCGCCGCGCATTACATGGGCCGCTACCACATCTACCTGGATGCGGACATGCTGCGCAACGTGCTGGCGACCGACCCCAAGGAAAGCCGCGAGCTGATGACCGTGTCGCTGATATGGCCGGTACTGCTGCTGGCGGTGCTGCCGATGCTGGTACTGTGGCGCGTGCAGCTGCGCCGCCGCAGCTGGGGGCGCAGCCTGCTGTGGCGGCTGGGCTTCCTGGCAGTGGCCGCGGTCACCGCCGTCGGCGGCGCGTTGATCTCGTTCCAGGATGTCTCGGCACTGATGCGCAACCAGCGCGAAGTGCGTTACCTCGCCACGCCCGCCAATGTGCTGCTGGGCATGCCGCGTGCACTGCGTGGCGACAACCCGGTGCAGCGCGCACCGAAGTTGCCGATCGGAACCGATGCCAAGGCCACGCCGCGGGCGCCGGCCAGCAAGCCGCGCCTGCTGGTGATCGTCATGGGCGAAACCGTGCGCGCGCAGAACTGGGGACTCAATGGCGGCCGCAACACCACCCCGGAACTGGCGCAGGCCAGCGTAATCAATTTCCCGGACATGCATTCGTGTGGCACCAGCACCGAGGTTTCGCTGCCGTGCCTGTTCTCGCCGTGGGGGCGCCACGATTACGACGAGAAGAAGATCCGCGCACACCAGTCGCTGCTGCACGTGTTGAACCGCGCCGGCATCGCGTCGCTGTGGCGTGACAACCAGTCCGGCTGCAAGGGCGTGTGCGAGGGCCTGGACTTCCAGTCGCTGTCCGATGCCACCACGCCGGGCCTGTGCGCCGATGGGCGCTGCATGGACGAGATCCTGCTGCAGGACCTGGCCACCCAGGTACGGGCCAGGCCCGGCGACCGGGTGGTGGTGCTGCACCAGCTGGGCAACCACGGACCGGCCTACTTCGAGCGCTATCCGCCTGCATTCCGTCGCTTCACCCCGACCTGCGATACCCGTGACATCGGCCGCTGCTCGCGCGAAGAGATCACCAACAGCTACGACAATGCCGTGCTGTACACCGATCACTTCCTGACCAAGACCATCGGCACGCTGCAGGGCATGCAGGACTACGACACGGCGATGATCTACCTGTCCGACCATGGCGAGTCGCTGGGCGAGAAGGGCCTGTTCCTGCACGGCGTGCCCTACGCCATCGCCCCGGCCGAACAGACCCGGGTACCGATGACGATGTGGTTCTCCCCGGGTTTTGCCAGCAGCCGCGGGTTGGACCTGCAATGCGTGCGCAAGCGCTCGGCGGCCTATACCGACCACGACAACCTGTTCCCGTCGGTGCTGGGCCTGATGCAGGTGAAGACCTCGCTGTACGAGCGCGACCGCGACGTGTTCGCCAGCTGCGAAGGTTGAGGGGTGTTCGGCAGGGCTTGCAGCCCTGCACCTGCGGTAGTGCCGGCCGCTGGCCGGCAGCCTCGACAGCAACAGCAGAAGCGGGTTTCCTGAGGGATGGCGGGGTGGGTCCGGTGGCGGGAGACGCCGTAAACCCATCCTTGGGGGCTTGGCCGCGGCATCCATGCCGCGGACACTCCCGCCACCGGACCCACCCCGCCTTCGACAGTTTTCCGCGATCTGTTGGACATGCCGATGGGGTCGGATCCGTTTTCCGTAGGAAAACGGATCCGACCCCATTTTGATTGTCGATATCTGACAGATGTGTCGACCAAGGTCGACACCTACCGACAGCACGCGGAATCTGTCAGAGGCGGGGCGGTGTCGGAGTGCGGGGTGTCAGCCGCATGGGCCCGAGGCATGCCTCGGGCGGGTTGGGCAGGACGCCCAACCCCAGTCTTGCCGTGTGCGCAGGAAAGCGCACACGAGCAAGCGGCTGCCAAGCCTACACGGACGTACTTGCGGCGTCCCCGCACTCCGACACCGCCCCGCCAAACCGAGAATAGTCCGCTGTTGCTGTTGCTTCTGCCTTTGCCCTTGCTTGAAGGCCTCTGCGGGTGCCGGGCGCCGCCCGGCCGACTTCCGCCACTTGCGGTGGCAGCGGCTGCCCACTAGCCTTCGGCCGTCGTTCACCACCCAAGGATCGCCCGTGAAACACCGTCATCTCCTGCTGGCCTCGGCAATCGCCGTTGCCACGCTGGCCCTGGCTGCCTGCAAGAAGGAAGCTGCCCCAGGCACCGATACCGCCGGCAGCAGCGCCCCGGCCGGCGAAACCGCCGACCAGTTCGTGGCCCGCATCAATGCCGAGTTCAAGGCCGCCTACCCGGAGATGACCTCGGCGCAGTGGTTGTCCTCCACCTACATCAACAGTGATTCCGAGCGCATCGCGGCCAAGGCCAACGAGCGCTCGCTGACCCAGCTCAACAGCTGGATCGAACAGGCTGCGAAGTTCGACGGCCAACCGATGAGCGAGGACAGCAAGCGCGCGATCCACCTGCTGAAGCTGATGTCCTCGATGCCGGCGCCGCGCGATCCGGCCAAGCTGGCCGAGCTGACCCAGATCGCCACCCGCATGGAAGGCAGCTACGGTGCGGGCAAGTACTGCACCGACGCCAACGATCCCAACTCCTGCCGCCAGCTGGGCGAGCTGGAGCAGGTGCTGGCGCGCAGCCGCGACTACGACAAGCAGCTCGACGCCTGGCAGGGCTGGCACAGCACCACCAAGGGCATGCGCGGCGACTACCAGAAGTTCGTCGGCCTGGTGAACGAAGGCGCCAAGGGCATGGGCTTCACCGATGCCGGCCAGATGTGGCGCAGTGGCTATGACATGCCGCCGGAGCAGATCGGCCCGGAAACCGATCGCCTGTGGGAACAGGTCAAGCCGATGTACGAGCAGCTGCACTGCTACGCGCGCGGCAAGCTGGACAAGACCTATGGCAAGGACAAGGCCGAAGTGGGTAACGGCCTGATCGCCGCGCACCTGCTGGGCAACATGTGGCAGCAGGACTGGTCGAACCTGTGGGACCAGCTGGAACCGTACCCCGGCGCCGGCAGCCTGGACATCACCGCGGCACTGGAAAAGCAGTACCAGACCAACCTGAGCGCGGCGCTGGCCAAGGCCGGCAAGGACGCCAGCGTCGCCGCGCAGTACAAGGCGCAGCGCGAGGCCGAACTGCGTACCGCCAGGCAGATGACCGAACGCGCGCAGGACTTCTACGTGTCGCTGGGCATGCCGTCGCTGCCGCAGTCGTACTGGGAGCGCACCCAGTTCATCAAGCCCGATGACCGCGACGTGGTCTGCCACGCCAGCGCCTGGGACATGAACATGGAAGGCGACGTGCGCACCAAGATGTGCATCAAGCCGAACGAAGAGAACTTCACCACCATCTACCATGAGCTGGGCCACATCTATTACGACCTGGCCTACAACCCGCTGCCGCCGCTGTTCCAGGGCGGTGCCAACGATGGTTTCCACGAAGCGATCGGCGATACCATCGTGCTGGCGATGACGCCCAAGTACCTCAGCTCGATCGGCCTGGTCGATGCGCCGACCGAAAGCCGCGAAGCGGTCATCAACAACCAGATGCGCATGGCGCTCTCGGGCGTGTCGTTCCTGCCGTTCGGGCTGATGATCGACCGCTGGCGCTGGGGCGTGTTCGATGGCTCGATCACCGCCGACAACTACAACAAGGCGTGGTGGGACCTGAAGGCCAAGTACCAGGGCGTGGCCCCGGCCAGCACCCGTGGCGAAGAATTCTTCGACCCGGGCGCGAAGTACCACGTGCCGGGCAACACCCCCTACACCCGCTACTTCCTGGCGCGCATCCTGCAGTTCCAGTTCTACAAGGGCCTGTGCGATGCGGCCGGCTACAAGGGCCCGCTGCATGAGTGCACCTTCTACGGCAACAAGGAAGCCGGCCAGAAGTACTGGGCGATGCTGAGCAAGGGGGCCAGCCAGCCGTGGCAGGCCACGCTGAAGGAGCTGACCGGCACCGACAAGCTCGATGCCGGCCCGATGATCGAGTACTTCACCCCGGTCAACGAGTGGCTCAAGCAGCAGAACGAAGGCCAGATGTGCGGCTGGCAGGCCAACGCGGCCCCGGCGGCA